>NZ_JAEMSD010000001.1:9254-10427 GCF_016462955.1 Bradyrhizobium sp.
GCGCACGACTGAAGCGCTCTCGCTGGATTTTCTGGGGAGAACGCCCTCGTGCTCACATCGGGGGGAAGGGATGGGTCCAGCGCCTTTTGATGGGCCCGATCTCCACGGCCGAAGCGATTGTCGGCATCGGTGACGCTGCAAGGCGCATCTATCAGGGCCAGTTTCCCGGTCAACAGACTTTCAACATTCCCTATCACTGCGACATCGAAGAATTTCACCGCATCGAGCGGCCCAAACGGTCGGAAGGCCCGCTGACATTCCTGTTCTGTGGCCAGATGATCGCGCGCAAGGGGCTCGATGTCCTGCTCGCAGCTTTCGATCGCCTGGTGCTGTCGGGACAGGACGCGACGCTGCGTCTCGTCGGCCGGGAAGCCGAACTTCCCGAGATGCTGCGCCAGGTCGATGCGAAAACAAAAGCTCGAATTGAGTATCTCGGCTTTCAACCTCCCGAGCGGCTGCCCGAGTTCTTCGCCGGCAACGACGTCTTCGTGCTGCCGAGCCGGCATGACGGCTGGGGCGTCGTCGTGAACCAGGCGTTGGCCACAGGGATCCCGGTGATCTGCTCCGACAACGTCGGTGCAGCCATGGATCTGGTAAAGCCGGGCGTCAACGGTCTTCTCGTCAAGGCGGGAGATGTCGACAGCCTTGCCGCTGCTCTTCGACAAGTGGCGGAAAGGCCGGCGGTGCTCGACGAGTGGAGCAGGAATGCGCGGGAAACGTCGCGCGACCTGAGTCCCGAAGCTGGTGCCGAGAAATGGGTCCGCGTGTTCGACAGCTTGGCGCAAAGCCGGAACGATCGGTCGTAGGAAGCGGGCCTGGACGCATTCATGAAGATACTGTTGGTGAGCAGCGGATCCGGTTCGCGCGGTGGCGGCGAGATCTTTCTCCTCTATCTCGGTCGCGCGCTGGCAGCCCGCGGCCATTCGATCATGACGTGGATGCCGACGCATCGCCGGATGGACGAGCTTGCGTCGCAATGCGCGGAATTCTCCGAGGTGATCCGGGCCGATTACGTCAACACTTACGATCATCAGTCACGGTCGCTGGCCACGCTGTTCAATGCGAAGCAGACCCGCGCGATCGCAAGTCAATGGCGCGCACTCGCGCCGGATGTCGTTCACGTCAACAAGCAGAATCTGGAAGATGGGCTCGATCTACTGCGCGCGGCGCGCA
>NZ_JAEMSD010000001.1:10437-36287 GCF_016462955.1 Bradyrhizobium sp.
CCGTCCATCTCACCCAGACCGCGCGGTACTTGCGGGCGCGTGGTGCCCTGCTGCGGGACATCGTGGCCGGGTTTGAATTGCGGAAGTTCAAAGGCGCTTTTGCCGCCGTGCAGGACGTACGCCGCAAGGAGCTGTCCTCCTTTCTCGGGCCTGACGCGCGGACGGAGACGATCTTCAACGGCGTTCCGCTGGTCGACCTCGACCGTCAGCAAGCGATGAGGCAGGCGGCACGCGCGGAGCTCGGCGTCACCGACGACCAGTTTCTCATCGTCGGCCTTGGCCGCCTGGTCGCGCAGAAGAACCCGTTCGCGTTCCTTGAGGTTGCGCGCAAGCTCTGCCGGAAGCACGACCATCTCCGCTTCGTCTGGGTCGGGGACGGTGAGCTGGCCGGGGAATGGAAAGCGGCGGTCGAGCGCGAGGGCCTGGGGCAGGCGATCCGGTGCGCCGGCTGGAAGTCGGAGGTGCGGCCCTATCTGGCGGCAGCCGACCTGTTCCTGCATACCGCCGAGTATGAAGGGCTGCCATTTGCCCTGATCGAGGCCATGAGCATGGGGCTGCCCTCCGCGGTCTCCGCAACCGTCGCGGCGGAACTGCCGTTCCTCAACCCCGGCAATGCCATATTCTACGATCGGGACGACCGCCTGGAGCATTACATCGCCCATCCGCAGGAGCTTGGCGAGATCGGAAAAGCCGGGCGTGTTATGGTTACCCAGCAGTTCTCGGATACCGCGATGGCCGCGGGCTATGAAAGGCTTTATGCCGGGGAAACGGCGAGGTGTTCATGACGTCAGTTCCGATGACGGCGGGTGCAATGCAGGCCGGCCAACGAAATTCAAATGCGCCGACGTTGATCCTGGTCGCCGGGCTCGCGGTGACCTGGCTCGCGCTGCCGTCGGAGGATGCGGAGTCTCTATTCAGAACCGCGGCGATCGGCGTCGGAATTGCGCTCCTCTTGAGCACGGCCATGGAGGCGCTCCAGGGCGTGCGCGCCCTGATCCGCACCGACAACCTGATGCTCTGGGTGCTGTACGGGCTCACCCTGCTGGAGTTTCTGTTCCCGCAGCCTGACGTCAATGGAATTGTTAGTGTCGAGGCTGCTACGCGCGGCGCCACGGTGGTCCTGCTCGGTTTCTTTGGCATGAGCGTTGGCCGTCATCTCATTTCGAAACAGGCGAGTTCGACCGCCCCGATCGATTTGAAGCCAATCTACCTGTTCGGACTGTTCATCTTCGCCTTCGTCGTCGGCTATTTGCATATCTTTCTCGCGGTCAATTTCAATCCGATCGATATGATCGAGCAGATGTCGCGGCCGAGGTTCTCGCAATCCTGGGGCCGGGGAAAGTATGGCAACCTTTATAGCCTTCTCTATGAACTCGGCCTCCTGATCTATTTGCTGCCGCCGATCGCAGGCTTGATGCTCGCGCACGCGGAACGATTTTCGCTCGCGCAGAAGGCGATCGTAGGCATCGTGCTGGCGCTCACATTTTACTACGCATTCGCCTCCGGGACGAGAAACGTGCTCGGAACCTACGTCATCTCCATGTTCGGCGCATATGCCCTGACCAAGCCTGATCTGAAGCTGAGCCAGCTGTTGAAGGTTGGAGTGCCGATCGCTGGCCTGCTGCTGTTCGCAAGCACGCTCATGCTCGAGTTTCGCTCTGCGGGTGGCGTGACTGCGGTCGCCTCCGAGGCGCGTCACTACGATACGCTCTACATCGACCATAACCTCGTCAACATATCCAATCTGACCAACGTCTTCCCCGATGCGGTTCCCTATCTCGGCCTGGAGATTCCCTACCAAGCCATCATCAAGCCGATCCCCCGGGCGCTTTGGGCAGGAAAGCCCGAAGGGCTGAGCACCAGTATCGAGGCCGCTCTCGGCATCAATGATGGCGTCACGACGCTCGCCTGCACGTTCGTGGGCGAAGCGTACATGGCCGGAGGCTTTCTGGGCGTCCTCATCGCGGGCCTGGCGTTCGGCGCCGCCGCTGGATGGTGGAATCGCACTGGCCGGAAGGTCGACTCCTCATTTTCCCAGGTTTTGTACGCCTCTGGTTTTCTTGCGGCCGCCATGGCCATGCGCAGCATGATCACCATGGTTCCCTTCATGCTGCCAACACTCGCGTTGTGGCTCATGGGAAAATACTGGCTCCCGAAATCCTGAAGGCTTCAGAACCGAATAGTCGTCCATCAATTTCGATGCCCTACAACATTCTCCATGTCATTCCCTACATGCATCCGAGCGCCGGCGGGCCTCCGGTCGTGGTCGAGAATTTTGTCAAGGCGGCGAACGAGCTGGGGCATCGCTCGCGCATCCTCTCGACGCCGGGCTACTGCAATGGGGACGAGCGCGAGCTGCTGAAGCGGCTCGAGCTGATCGCTCCGACAACCTTCCTGAGCCCGCGCGAGACGCTTCCATTGATCGGTCGGGCGGGATCGGGAACGATCGAGAGCTGGGTTCGCGAGGCCGATATCGTCCATGTGCATACGCTCTGGAGCCCGTTGAACGTCTCGGCACGCCAGGCCTGCGCCCGGCTCGGCCGTCCCTACGTGCTCATGCCGCATGGCATGCTCGATCCCTACTCGCTGTCGGTCAAGGCGCTGAAGAAATCGATCTATCTGCACGTGTTCGAGAAGCACAACATCGCCCGCGCGGCCCGGATCATCTACACCACCCCCGAGGAGGAGCGCTTGGCAAAGCTGGCAGGCTTGCCGCTGCCGCCAGGCGAGCTGGTCCCGCTCGGCGCGAGCGCAAGCACGGCGTCGAAGAGCCAGTTGCAGGCAAGGTTCGTGGCGCAGTTTCCTGAAGCCGCAGGAAAGCGGGTGTTGCTGTTCCTGGGTAGGGTCCACCCAAAGAAGGGCCTGGATCGCATCCTCCGCTGCATGCACGCGCTTCGGGAGACGGTCCCGAACCTGCTGCTCGTGGTCGCCGGCGATGGTGATGCCGGCTACGTCGGCGAGCTCAGGCAAAGCGCGAGTGAGCTGTCCCTGGAGGACAGCGTGCTGTTCGCCGGCCGCCTCGATGGCGAGTTGAAATGGGCTTCCTTCGCGGCGGCAGAGCTCTTCCTGCTGCCGTCGCGGCAGGAGAATTTCGCAATCACCGTCGCCGAGGCGATGCAGATGGGCGTGCCTGTTATCGTGACGGACAAGGTGAACACCTGGCCCTATGTGAAAGAGGCGGGCGCAGGCCTCGTCGTTGACGAGCGCGAGGTCGATGCGATGCTGCCGCGCGCCGTCGCGGAGATCCTGGGCGACGATGCAGCGCGCGCCAGGATGGGTGCCCAGGGCGCCGCTTATGCGCGCGAGCGATTGACCTGGCCAAGAGCCATCCGCGAGTTGCTCGCTTGCTATGATCGGGTCATCTCGGACAGCCGGTGAGGAGGCGATTGCAGTGAGGGCGAACCGATTTCAGGACCTGTCCCGCTTTGCCGGGACGGCGCGGGGTCGCGAGGCCTGGCGGGCCCAGCTCTGGTGGCTGTTCCAGTCGCTTCTCGTGCTTCCGACGCCGCAATTCATGTTCGCCTGGCGACGCTTCGCGCTCGTCCTGTTCGGCGCCAAGATCGGAAAGCGGGTCCTCATTCGTCCGGGGGTCAGGGTGACCTATCCCTGGAACGTGACGATCGGCGATCATGTCTGGATCGGCGACAACGCAACCCTCTATTCGGTGGCCGAGATCTCGATCGGATCGCATACCGTCATCTCGCAGGACGCCTATCTGTGCGCCGGCACCCATGACCACCGCGACATCACGTTTCCATTCAAGGCCTCGCCGATCCGCATCGCGGACGAATGTTGGGTTGCGGCTCGAGCGTTCATTGGCCCGGGCGTCAAGATGGGGCAAGGAGCCATTGCTGGCGCAGGATCGATCGTGATGGGAAGCGTCGCTCCGGCAACAGTGGTCGCGGGAAATCCGGCCAAGGTAGTCCGCCCCAGGCCACGCCAATCGGATGAAAATGATACGACTGAAATTTGAGCGTGGACATTCTGAGGTATGAAGACAACACGTGCAATGAGAGCTTTGGTGCGTGCAAAGATGTCGGTCCTCTCGACGCTCAGGACCGGGGTCGCGCGACCACGACCGGTGACCTGCCTGAACGGGCCGCGCTAGCGTGAGACATCCTAGAATTTACCGAACTTGGAGTCCCATACTCGAAGGGGTGTATCCCACTTTCTCGGTCCGTGTGGACCGTCATACGGAAGGCGCTCGAAGACGGTCAATTGCCGCCTTCCAACGAAGCCAGCGAGCGCTGATTTTGCTCCCAGCGATATCTCCTTGACAGCTCCTGCCAGGTTGGCGCGCATGAATTCGATTACTTTGGCTACATGAGGATCCGACGAGTCATCGAGCGCCATCCATCCACCATCGTTGAGAAGACGGGCGCAATAAAAGGTGTCGATGAAGACGTTCTCGAAAAGATGTGAGCCGTCGATGTAGATGAAGTCATAGCGCTGATGACTCTCGAGGAGACGAGGCAGAACGAACTCAGAAAATTCTGGGCGATAGTCCAAATAATCCGCAAGCTTCGCACGTTCCACGGCGTAGACACCGGCCTCATCATATGGCGAGTAAGGCTGGTACGGATCGATCGCGGTGTGCTGCTTTTCACCGGCGTGGCCGAGTTTCTTGTTCTCGGTGCAGAACACTAGGGTAGAGGCGCCAAACGCAAGCCCAATCTCCAGCGTCCGCAGCGGACGACGCTCTCGCATCGTTTGCTGAATGAATTTGAGGTTGTTAACCGTTGAATTTGAAGGCAAGTCCCTGAAGATTTTACCGGATCGGCCAATCGTCTGGTTTTCCGAAAGCATTTCTTGAAGGATGGGCGGGAAGTCCATAGCGTCCCCCAACGGGTTAAAGTGCGAGAGGTACCCTACATTAGGGTCTTGCGCCAGCCCTCCGATCGATACCCGCGTCTTGCGCAGGCCTTGCGCCAACATCTATGATCGAGGGACCATCCGCAAAGTCGCTTGCTCGCTACGCCGCTATGTTGGGCGCACGTCGCGAACGGCTTTGCTCATGAGCGATGTCGCACCTTGGGACCTGCCCCGAATTGCATGCGCGTGACGTCACCTCGGGAGAGGCAGGCCCCTGAGAGCCACTGATGCGCCGAGTTTGGAGACGTGATTGGTGTCAAGAAAGAATAGGCGGTCGTCCTGCCTGAAGAGGCATGAAGTTGAACTGCAAAAGCTGCTCATCAAATCGAAATGAGTCACGCTAGCACGCAGCGCGACTGTGCGGACGGCCTCTGCCACAGTCGAATGTTTCCTCAGATACTGCTGGCCTATGCTTCCTGTAAATAGAACAGAGCAATCGGATCGGACCAAACAGAAGAGTGCTCGGCGCTGGGGCAGACTGTCTGCCAGCGCAATGCGATAAGGATCGACCGTAAAGTAGGGCGTATCGCCCAAAACAACGATTTCGACTCCAGGTCTCTTCAAAGTCTCGATCGATCGCATTAGTCCGGATTGCAGCAACTCGAGGCCATTCGCGGCAGAGTTGGCCCCAACGGGATGTCCCACGTAGAGATCAACAGGATTATCCCAGAGAGCGGCAAGTACGATCAACTTGACGTTCTTGTCGTCTGCAATTCGCCGGATGGCGCTTGAATTGAATGCAGCGCAAGCCTCTGTTGCGAGAGGTTGCTCCATTCTCGTGACACTGACACCAAGCAATGGTGGGCAACCCGGCTTCGTGAATATTCTGAAGCCCAGTTTCGCGGATTGTGCCAAGTCTCTTATCCCCGGGCTTAGCGCCCAAGCGTGGCTATCGCCGAGCAATGCTATGGACGGGCGCCCTGGCACGTCGTGGACGCAGTCTGATGTCAGTCGCGGCTCGGTTTCCATCCACCCCGCTGTACATGCGCCGTCGAGGCGGTCGCCCACCATCTCGGCGATTTGTGTGGTCCGTTCGGGCAAGCGTTCGGCTATCCCGCGTCCGACCTTGATGCTTATTGGAAAGATGAGAGCAAGGCATAACGCAATCGCGTAACGGCGCAGAGTTTCAAGCGTTGGCGCAGCGTTACTTCTAAAGGGTCGCTCGATGAATCGCCACGAAAGAACAGCAAGAGCGAAGCTCAGCAGCGCTATGGATCCAAGCTGCCAACTCGTGGGCGGCGCTGGAGCGACGATGCGCAGATAGCTCATCATCGGCCAATGCCAAAGATACCAAGAGTAGGAGATCAATCCGACAAAGACCAATGGCCGCGAGGAGAGAACGACCTGGCTCAGCCGGCTCTGCGGCGTAGCGATGAGAGCCGCTGTCCCCAAAACTGGAAGCAGGGCATAATAGCCTGGAAATTGCGTGTTCTTATCCAGGCCGAAGATCGCAACAAGAAGGGCCACAATTCCTAGGCCCGACAAGAATTCACGAAAGGATGCCGTCGCGAGAAGACGGCTGAGGCGATACGTGAACGGCGAACGGTTGATCTCGACTGCTGCGAGCGTGACCCCGATGCCCAGTTCCCACGCTCTCGGAGGCAAGAGGTAGAACGCCGTCGCGGGATACCGGGCCGTGCACCACACGCCGAAGGCAAAGGAGGCGATAGTAAATCCTGACAGCACGACCAGCGAATAGGATCGCAGTATCTGTATGCGCAAGAGTACTATAGCCGCGAACGGGAAGAGAAAATAGAACTGTTCCTCGACCCCGAGAGACCACGTCATCAGCAATGGTCGCAGAGCCGCCTCAGCATCGAAGTATCCCTGCAGCCGCCAGAAGCTGAAGTTTGAAAGTCCCAGAAGCGCGTAAGTTGACGTAGACCCAACCAAGAAGAAGTCACTGGCATCGAGCAGCCACCAGCCGACAAAACAGGTTGCAAGAATGACGACTATCAAAATTGGCAAAATCCGCCGAGCTCGGCGAGCGTAGAACGTAGCGAACGAGAAGGAGCCAGTCAGTACTGACCGCAGGATTATGCCGCCGATCAAATAGCCGGAGATCACAAAGAAGATGTCGACTCCGACGAACCCGGACCGGAACGGGAATATATCAGCATGATATAGCACCACGCTCGTGACCGCGATGGCCCGAAGGCCGTCGATGTCAGGTCGGTAGACGGGCTGCGTCGCTGTTCGGGTTAGCTGAGGTGCAGAAAGAGTGTCCATATGGGCAAAAAAGCAGCAGAAGTAGGAGGGCAATCGTAGGCAAATGTCTGCGCGTCAACGGCGGGCGCTAGGTGACCTCAGGCTGAAAGCGTAGGCAGGCGGTTCTCGCCGCCACTATACCAGCGGACCTTGGTTTGTGGACCACACCCGCTAATTAACCTATATTTGCTTATGTCGGCTCTCCCCCCCGCTCATGCTGGCTGGTCCAGTGCTTCTAGCTTGGAAGATGGCAGCTCGCGGTCAGGACTGTAGGCAAGGGGGCGCTAACTGCTGTCGATTGTCGAAGGCCGGCCTAGAAGTTTCTTTCAAACCGCTATGTCGTATGCCGCCGAGTACAGCTACATGATCGGCTCCGGTCACCGACAGACGAGCTTTGACTGCGCTTGTGGCGCATTGCTTGTCGCCCGAGACTGCGCTTGAGGGGCAAGTAGCTCCCGTCCCTTTTTTGTCGCATTGCCGAAGACTAAGAGGTATTATAGTAATATTGCTTTCAAACTGGCTCAGCGCGGGCATTCGTCGAAAGTCCGCGATGTTCCCAGGTTAACCGTATGATTTCGGGCATTAATTGCACTCCAATATCTAGCTTGCGTTTGGTGCTTGATCGGTGTCATTCACGTTCGGCCGCCAAATGAAAATCAAAGCATTGAGTGCCTTTGGCATGTCCCGGTCAGTTACTTGCGTGGAGTCTTTAAATCGTCTGCGAGTCTTTGCACCGCCTGGATGGAAGCTGGCAGATCGCACTCTCGCTCACTGGATCTTGCCAATTTGGAGCACCTGCGACCGGCAATTTGCCACACAAGCACTTTTTGAGCGCCGACCGAACGCCGCGCGAGCTAGCGATAGCCCGACCGGAGACATTCACGCAATTGTCGAAAAATGCCGTGCGGCACCGAGAGCGACCTATGATAGGAGTTAATTTTACCGGAAGTGACATGCCCGCGATTAAACCTAGCTCCGCTCTGATCATTGAGCACGGCCGAGCCGACCGCCATTATTGGCAGGATCTCTGGCGCTATCGAGAGCTGTTTCAGGTACTCGCGTGGCGAGATATTTCGGTGCGCTATAAGCAAACGGTGATTGGCGCCGCATGGGCAGTCATCCGCCCGGTGCTGACTATGGTGGTGTTCACCGTCGTATTCGGAAAACTGGCGCGCCTGCCGTCTGATGGAGGTGCGCCTTACTCGCTGATGGTGTTCGCCGCAATGCTGCCTTGGAGTTTCTTCTCTACGGCAGTGAGCGACGCGGCAAATAGCGTTGTCGGAAACGCAAACCTGATCAGCAAGGTCTATTTCCCCCGGCTGATTGTGCCAACATCCGCAGTAGTTGTGGCGCTCATCGATTTCCTGATTGGGCTCGCAATCCTCGCCGTCCTCATGATTTGGTTCCAGGTCTCGCCTGGTTGGAGCATTCTGCTGTTGCCGGCCTTCATGGTCATCGCGGCAGCTGCAAGCCTGGGCGCAGGGTTGTGGGTAGCAAGCCTCAACGTCAAGTATCGAGACTTTCGACATATCACGCCATTCGTCATCCAGTTGGGTTTGTATATTTCTCCGGTGGGGTTCAGCTCATCACTCGTTCCTGAGCAGTGGCGGCTTCTGTACTCGCTAAATCCCATGGTCGGAGTGATAGACGGCTTTCGCTGGTCTCTGCTCGGTTCCGATCGTCCGCTCGATCTTCAGGGTCTGGCTGTCGGCACCCTCGTTGCTTTCTTGATCCTATGGCGGGGAGTCACACGGTTCAGAGCGACCGAAAAACGCTTTGCCGACCTCGTTTAACAACTGAAATATTGTCCATGGCAGCCGCTATCACCGTTGAAGAATTGTCAAAGTGCTATTTGCTGGGCCATCGTTCCAAGGAGGTGGACGCTGGCACTTCGTTCCGAGACGTCATTGAGGGCGGAGCTCGTACGCTGATCAGCAGGACGGCCGATCTGATACGAGGGCGGCAGATCGTGCAGGGCGACGAAGTAGAACAGTTCTGGGCTTTGCGAGACGTCAGCTTCGAGCTGCAGTTCGGCGAAATCATCGGCATCATAGGCAGAAACGGGGCGGGAAAATCCACCCTATTAAAGATCCTGAGTCGAATAACTGAACCGGACCGCGGGCGTGCAATCCTCCGCGGTCGTGTAGCTAGTCTTCTCGAAGTAGGAACTGGATTCCATCCCGAGCTCACAGGCAGGGAGAATATCTATCTGAACGGAGCCATTCTTGGAATGACCCGTGCAGAAATCAAAAGAAAATTCGATGAGATCGTGGACTTCGCAGAAGTCGAGCGCTTTCTCGACACGCCTGTCAAGCGATACTCAAGTGGTATGTATGTTCGCCTTGCATTTGCCGTCGCCGCGCATCTCGAGCCAGAGATCTTGATCGTGGACGAAGTGCTGGCGGTCGGCGATACGGAATTCCAAAAGAAATGCTTGGGAAAGATGTCCGAGGTTGCGGGTGGAGGTCGTACCGTACTGTTTGTCAGCCACAATCTGACGGCGATCGAAGCGCTGTGTCCGCGGTCTCTGTATCTTGCGGACGGCAAGGTCGTTGCCGACGCTGCATCGGCAAAAGTGATCGAGCTCTACTTGAAAAGAGGTCGAGAGCTCTCGAATGAGATCCACTCGCGCAGTCATCCGATCGATAGCGGCTTGCACCTCGAGCGCACGAAAGTGCAGGCATCGCAAATACACAGCGGCGAGGCCCTCGAGTTTGAATTCCAGTTCTTTGCCAACACGTCGGGGCGGCTGCGGGAATGTGCCGTTTTACTCTACGCAGAAAGAGGCGTTCGCGTGGCACTCGCCGATCTGCGAGAACAAGAGGTCGTGCCATATCGCTTTGAAGCGGGACGCTTCCATTTGCGTGTTAAGATAGCGTCGCTCCCACTGGTGGAAGGGGAGCTTATGCTGGGGCTCCATATTGCGACCGACGAACGTCGTAGTGATCTTCTCGACCTTGCTCACGTCGATATTCTTGCACCGAAACTGTCGGAAGGATTTCCAAAATATGCTCCCGAGTACCGAGGATATTGGGTGTTAGACGCCGCCGCGAACATCGTGGAGGTGTCGGGCGAAAATTCCGTGCGAATACACCAGCGCACCTGATCGCCATTCGGAGTTTGCCGCTATGTCAGAGAACAGGCAGTTCAATCACTATAGGCCCGAAAACACGGAGCTGCGGCGCGCGGAATGCGCGCGTATCACGGCCTTGATGAAATCAGACCGGCCATTTTCCTTTCTGCGCCTTGGCGATATGGAGCTCATGTTCCTCATCGCGGCTCAGAACGGCACCGAGGTGAGTTGGCAAGACAAAATCAATGGCGAGAAGGACCTCGTATCATCTACAGTAGCTTTCGGTCATCCGGGTCTTCGAGCCGAGCATGCGCCTCGGCTCCAGGCTGCTTATGAACGCTGCTCGTATCTCGATTTTCACGACGGATGGATCGTAAACAAGCGCGAATTTCCGAAATGGAAGTATGTCCGCTCTCCAGATGCGCATCGGAATCCAGGGGCCGCTGTTTCGCAACTTTTCTTTGATTGGCTGCGATATGAGTTTCACGGGTACGTGGAGCGGCGTCGCTGCTTATTTATAGGGGCCGAAGCCGGCATTCTAGCGGCGCTTTACGTGCAGCCGCTTTACCGGGAGGCGTCTGCAAACTACTGGCCGCCAGGTGCAGAACCGATCTTTCTCGGTGAGACCCGACGAGTGGGGGAGAGCCTCGACGACATAAAGGAGGATCTAGCCAAGTCTATAAAAGATAATCAGGTCGATACGATTTTTGTATCGCTTGGCGGGGCAAGCAAAATTCTCTGCTACGAACTCGCAGAAGAGCTCAACATTGCCGCATTTGACTTCGGCGGCCTCATGCGCGGGCTGACCTATTCTGGAAGCGATGGTCACAACTTCTTTCGTGCAACGCATTATCCATTCTACTTCAGGGTTCCGTTTGAAACGTATATGAGAGCTCTCCATCAGTCCTCACCCGATCTTCCTCCGGAAAAAGTGCTGGCTAAGGCACACGCACAGCTCATGATTGAACTCATAAGGAAGGAGGAGGGCTGGAGTTACGCGAGTGAGCGTGGTGGTGACGATTGTATCGATCTGTCAGCTGAAAACGTAGGTCATTTTTGGCGCTCCTACGCTCGATACCAGGAATTGTATGGGCATTTGCGCACGTTGAACTCGGACACAATTCGTCAGGTTCACGAGTTCGAAAGTTGGCGGCGCCAGCTCGGGCTGGGAATCGATGGTAAGCTTCTTAAGGTTTCATCGGCTGGCAAAGCGACCCTTCGTAAGGTCGTTCGACGGTACCTCCACGTCTAGTCATTTGAGTGGAGTAGAGGAAAGTCAATGATCACGCTGGCAATCCCGAATCGAAATGGAGCCAAATATCTGGCTCAAACCCTGGCCTCGCTTTGCAGTCCGCAAAATAGACCGGAGGTGCGCTGGTGGCTCCAAGACTGCTGCTCCAGCGACGAGTCGTTGTCTATTGCTGAGCGCTTTCGATCGGGCCGAGACGTTGTGCGAAGTACGCGTGATACCGGCCAGGCCAACGGATTGAATCGAGCCTTCGCCGAGATGGGCGGTGACATCATCGGATACATAAATTCGGATGACTGTCTCGTCGACGGGGCGGCTGCGGCAGTTCTAGACGCATTTCGCCGTCATCCGGACGCGGATATGGTCTTTGGCGGTGTTGATTGGATTGACGAGAATGGCAATGTTACGGGTCATCACCGCGGTCAGATCTATTCGTTTGAGGATGCGCTGAATATCTACGAGGTATGGTGGCGCAAGAAGCAGTGGGTGCAGCCCGAGGTGTTTTTTCGGCGCAGCCTCTACGAGGCAGTCGGAGGTTTTGACGAAGAGTTCAGTCTGGCCTTCGATTTTGACTTCTGGCTGCGCGTACTCAAATTGCGCCCCAAGGTTATTGAGATACCCGATACCTTAGTTCGGTTCCGAATTCATTCGAACCAGAGATCGGTCGACTTTCGGTCGGCCAATGACGAGATTCGTCGCGCAGTATGGCGGGAGCTACGGGACCCCAATTCGCCGCTCGAAGGTTCGCTTCGATCTCGGCTCCGACGAGCGACGTCTTATGACCTCTACTGCAGCCGGTCGAATTTGAGTTCGAGTCGAGACCTCACGCTAGGGCGCGCGCTCCTCAAATCTCCGGAGTGGTTGCTTCTGCCTGAGGTTCGCAAGCGGGTGTTGGGGTCCTCTTTCAGGCGGCTACATCTTTCATCGGAGACGAACAATTGATCGGCAAGTTGTTATACCGCTTCAAGGTAAAGTTCGGGCATGGTTTTTACACGGCCTGGCAGAGGGACGTCACGAGATGGAAGATCTTGGAAACAGCTCCGGTCGGCGGGCTGACCGAGGACTCCTGTGAAATACACGTTCTGACCTGCGAGCGCGACTGGCTCGATCTCATTTGGTCTCTGAAGTCGTTCTTCGCAGTTTGCGAGCGGCGGTTCCGCTTGTGCATTCACGACGATGGATCGGTGTCCAGCGCCGGGATGGCAGCACTGCGCCAGCATTTTCCGGACGCGCGGATCGTCAGTCGGCAGGAGGCCGACGAATACGTGGGGGCGGAGTTTCTCAAGGATTACAAGAACTGCGCAGACTTGCGTAGGACGAATGTCTTGTCGCTCAAAGTGTTCGACTTCGCGGCCTACTTGCGGTCACCTCGGTTGTTGTTGATAGATTCCGACATACTCTTCTTCGACAGGCCGAACGTGCTTTTGGACCGCGTATGTGATCCGCGCTACGAACTGAACAGCCTGAACAAAGATTGGGGACTGGGCTACACCGTTGAGCCTGCCCACATTCAGCAGATGCTGGATTTCGATTTCCAGGCGCCCATAAACTCTGGCCTTGGCTTGATGCATCGGGACAGTTACCAGCTCGAATGGTTCGAACGGTGGCTTACTCTGCCCGGGGTCGTTGGTCATCCACACCGTATCGAGCAAACACTCGTCGGGCTGGCGTGTTCCCGATACGGTCACGAATTCCTGCCGGCGGAGTACGACGTGACACTTGATGGCACGCGCCCGTCCGAGGTGGTCAAGCATTACACCGGCCCAATCCGCCATCTATTGTATCGGGAAGGTCTGCGTCGTGCATTTCCGCTGTTGAAAGATGAGCGATCAAGGCCGGATGCCCGAGCGCGTGTGGTGGCGCGCCGTCCGGCGGTGTGACGTTTGATCGGTTTCGAGCTGGGGAAGCACTATATCTGATGGCCTGCGTGGCCCTTTTTACTGCATATGAGTTTGCTCTCGGAATTTTTTTCGCTTGAGGAGTGAAAGGGGTGGCGATGTTGACGCTCGTTCGAAGCCTATTGCGGCCACTCAGGCGGCTGACAGGGGATCGCCAAGGCGGGTTCGAGGGCTCCGCCCTGTATTGGCAACGTCGGTACAAGACCGGAGGCACCTCCGGTCCCGGCTCGTATGGTGATTTGGCGCTGTTTAAAGCCGAGATTCTCAACGACTTCGTATCGACGGAGAACGTTAAATCCGTCATCGAGTTCGGCTGTGGCGACGGCCATCAGCTGAGCCTAGCGAAGTACCCGGCCTATATCGGCTATGACGTCAGCCCAGATGCCGTGAGGATGTGCCAAGAGAGATTCTCTGGTGATCCTCTTAAATCGTTCAAAGTAATGCAGAGCTATGCCCACGAATTGGCAGATGCCACACTGTCTTTAGATGTCATTTATCATCTCATTGAGGATGAAACATTTCAAAAGTACATGGAGATCCTGTTCGATAGTTCGACGAGATGGGTCGTCGTATATTCCAGCAATTTTGAAGGGGCCGGTGATAACCACGCGAGCCATGTTCGCCATCGCGAGTTCACGCGATGGGTTCAGATCCACCGTCCGGACTGGCTCCTCGTGCGAACCGTGAGCAATCGTTTTCCTTTCAGGGGCGACTACGAGACGGGGTCGCAAGCGGACTTTTTCTTCTTCCGCAAAGGAGAAGCATCTCAGGATAAAGAATAGGCCGTATGAAGATTGCGATTATCGGGCCCGAGTTTCCTCCGTCTCCAGGAGGGGAGGCAGAATACGCCGTTCAGGTCGCACGAGAACTGTCCCGCCGCGGACATCATGTTGTCGTGTATAGTCTTCAGGGCAACCACGGGGAAAATGAGAACTTCGAAGTGCGTGATGTTCTCAGTGGGCACTATTTGACAGATCGCATTGCGATCCGCGATATCGAAAGGGCCGACATTGTCCACATCTTGAGTGCCGGATGGTGTTGGATTGGAAATGTTCATCAGCCGACGTTTCTTTCTATTCACGGGAACGATTTTATCAACCCGAATCCCGTGTACGGCTTTGACCTGAAGAAGCGCTTTCGCCTCCCAAAAGGTGACCGGTTGGATCATTGGCTAGCCGTTAGACGTACGAGGTCAATGATGAAGCGGCGCCTTCCCGCTGCGCGACGAATATTCGCGAACAGTGGCTACACGAAAGAGGTGTTCTTGCAGAGATACCCGGCGTGCCGCGGGCTCGTGGTGAAAGTCGGCGTGGGGGTCGCTTCGCGGTTCTTTGATCGGCCCATATCACGCACTGAGAGGTCGAACCCCGTCAGGTTCTTGACGGTCTGCCGGTTGTCGGAACCGCGCAAGAACGTCGACATAGTGTTGCGTGCGATCGCATCTCTCAAGTCGGAGTTTGCGTTCACCTACACCATTGTTGGTGAGGGGACCCTTCGGCCCCAACTGCAAGCATTGGCGGACCAGCTGAATGTGGCGGATATCGTCAACTTCGTCGGCAAGGCGAGTGATGGTGAATTGATCTCATATTATCACGACTCCGATCTCTTCGTATTGCCGTCGAGTGTCCTGAGAACCTCGTTTGAGGGCTTTGGAATTGTTTACCTCGAGGCGAATGCGTGCGGTGTTCCGACGTTGGCAGCGCGCGTCGGCGGAGCGGCCGAAGCTGTGGACGACGGCGTATCTGGCTTCTTCGTAGAAAAGCCGGATGTCGACAGCGTGCGCCTCTGTCTGCGGGCATTCTTGACGGGAGAGCAGAAGTTCAATGCGGAACGCTGTCGGCAATTTGCCGAGCAGTTCAATTGGGCTCAAATCGTCGACAAATTCGAGCGCGCATACGAGGCCGAACTCGAGGTGAGGTAGCAGCACATTTCGCTTGATTCTGCCGCTCTCGAGTCGCTTCTCATTTGAGCGCGGCATCGTTCAAGCTACGGAGCGGATGCAGCTGGGCCTATCTCCGTAGGAACTTTCGTCCCAGACGTCGCGCTGTGTGCGCGACCTTCCCAATCCTGGACCCGCGAAGTTCACGGCGTGATCTGATGTAGTCTTTGAGCACGTCGAGCCAGATCGCGCTATCGCCCTCCCATTCCGACTGATCTCGGGCAATGTACCGGACCGTGATGTCTGGAGAAGAAGCGCCGGAAGCCAATGTATAGTCCGCTAAACCTTGATAAGTCACGGCTAGCATCAAACAGCGCCTGCCGAGGTAGCGCTCGCACGCGGACTTAAGAGACCGCAACTTCTCCAACGTAAACTCAAACCCTTGGAATTGATCCCCCAGGACGGTGGGCAGATTGTTCTGGGTATTGGCGACAACAAGGACAATGATTTGCTTGGATGCGAGCTCTCGCAACAGAGAAAAATGCTGTTTATATTGTTGACGGGTGGATTCAAACGTTGCTTGAACGTTGATCGCTCCGGCCTCGTCAAAGAAATCGTGCCAGAAAAACACGCCTGCATCAGGCCAGTATCGAGCGTTTACCTGGCCCGAATGGGGGCGCAGGTGCCCCGGCTCGGATGGAAAATGAACACCGGAGTTGAGTATCCCGGTCAGCTTTTCTATCGGTGCGATAATCCAATCAAACGGAAGGCGACGATGTTGCAAGTCCTGGCCAAGTTCATAGGACAAGGTCGCCGCGTGCAGTCTGAGCTGTTGAGCGACTTGGCAAGACGAGCCAAGACTAACAAAAGCGATGTTCTCGCCGATGAGTGACATGTGGCCGCCCAGCTTTCGACGTCATAATTCGCGGACATATTCTGTTGTTGGCAGCGTACAAGAACCGTGGTCGGTACTCGTCCCACAGCCTTGATATTTCTCGATTCCCGCCGAACGCTATTCTGCGTGCCTAACGAACGTCTCAGCGTAACTTCGGCTGCAATTCTTCTGAATGGATGGACTCACAAAGAGAGCGTCGGCGTAATCGATCCGACCATCGTAATGATTTTGGTCATAGATGCAGTACAGATCGTAGCCGTGCTCCAACAGGGCGGCCTGAACATCGGGAAGGTAGGTGTGATGGCGTCGCTGGGGATGAAAGCCAACTTCCACGACGAGCATATCGATAGCTCCCCGACTGAGTGCGGCTTTAGCTCCTGCGATCACCTCCAGATCAAATCCTTCCGTGTCAGTTTTGAGAAGATTGAGATGATCAAGGTGGTTCGCGCCCAGCGTTTCATCTACGGTCGTGACCCTGATGCTCTCGGCTGGCGCGCCGTTCGGTTGATTGATGTCTGGCAGCAGTGAGTTCTGCGTCGAGGCGGTCTTTGGGTGAAGATTCAACACGGAGTTTTCACGACCCAACGCGAAATTTATGCAGTTCACATTGCTCAATCCCGCGGTGTTTTTCTTCAGCGCAGAAAAGGTTGAGGCCAACGGTTCGAAGCTGAATATCTTGGCCGACGGAAAGCGCGCGTTCAGCAGGGTCGTTGTCTGCCCCGCGTTCGCCCCAACGTCAAAGATCGTGCTAATATCTGCCGGACGAGCTAGGCGTTCGACATCGAGCAGCCAATTGAATCCTACGGGCATTTGCTCATTTGCGAAGATCTTGTAGCCGCTCGATTGCAAGAGATGCTTTAGTGCTGTCTTGATCATAGTTAACGCCCGTATCCACTGGAGGCAGAGCATTCGGATTGCGGAATCGAGTGCCCCTCAACTTTCATTCGCATCATCTCGGTCCCCTGCGGCGACCAGTACGTCATCAAGCAAGGTGCTGATTCCGAAAGGGAGGTCAGGACCCCAAAGGGTCTAGGGAAATTCATTTACCTGGCAATATCCTGGTCTGTGGTCAACTCGACCGTAATCTCCGCCGAGTTCTGCGTCGTAGCGCTGAATGTGGGTCCGCAATATGATGGGCGAACTAACAAAATCGTCTCCGACAGAACCCCGAGTTTGTCCTGTGATTGCATGCCGCTCAGTCCCGATGAAGTCAACGTGCGTTGTCCCGCTATAGCCATGTTAACAGCAGGATTGGACTGGTAGCAATGGATCCTGGCGTCTAGAAGTTGCCGGCGTGCTGTTATGGCAAACAGGCTTATGGTGGATCCGACGTCGGCATTTGCCGTGGGAGCACTGAAGGAACAGCAATCGCAAGCCTCGCGCCGCAAGCTTCCTGGTCCAGGATATCTTCGCTTTCAGAAGGCTCAAGCCATCAGATCTCAGATGTTCATCAGAGATGCTATTTGAAGAATGTTCGAACTAATTTTCTGATCGGCGCAGGAGTCGATCGTCTGACGGCGTGTGCAGATCGCTGCGCATAAGCGGACATTGAGTGGTCTACAATACGCTTCTTCTTGTTGTAGTCCTGAAGCCGCCACCAACCAGAAACCGGATCCAGCAAAGGAGCCTCGGTTCTCTCCAGGAAGGCCGCCTTCCCGACCATCGCAATTTCGCGATACATCCGGTCTACCCGGAGAATCTGGTACATGTTGTTGATCGTCGGGATGTCAATGTCATCAATGATAAGCACCGCGCCGGCATCTAAGTGCGGATAGATGTAGTAGTATTCCAGTTCCGGAAAGGGATAAGCGTGGGGGCCGTCAATCAGAGCCAGTTGTAGTCGCTTGAACTGATGCCTCGGCAGGGTATGCTGGCTCGGTCCCTCGACGACTGTCACTACCTCCTTGCGGAGGAGCGGGGAGCTAAGAGGCATTGCCAGGCTATCGCCCTCATTAAGGGCAAACACCGTATGATGTCGCGACAAATGAGAGAACAGAAGAGTAGATTTGCCGGCGCCCGTCTCGGCTGACTCGGAAATGTCACGGTCGACGCAAATTCGTACGATTGCTTCCGCGGTGCGTTGATCGAAGCCGCCGAGCGGATGCCAATTGATCGGTAGCTTGACGATTTCGTCGATGACATCACTCATAAAAGTCTCCCCCAGAACTCCAATCATGTCTGCCTGAAATGAGCTTCGGTCATAAAGAAACTTCCTGCGGCGGCGTGAGGCCGGTAACAGGACTCATCTAACCACTGGCGACGAACTGGTCCCCAGTGCATTGGTTGATAAATATTTTTGGTCCAATATCGAGCATCTTTCGGGCTTTTCGATTTTGCTTAATCAGTAAAAATCATCAACGAGGATTCTCTTGAATTCGTGCCCCGTCTTGGCGGTTC
Source organism: Bradyrhizobium sp. (assembly GCF_016462955.1). GTDB lineage: Bacteria > Pseudomonadota > Alphaproteobacteria > Rhizobiales > Xanthobacteraceae > Bradyrhizobium. Next base: position 28,909 of record NZ_JAEMSD010000001.1, read on the forward strand.
GGCACTTGGAAATTGAGGGAAACGCAGCGACCGTTAAGGCCGTTCGAGCTTGAAAGACCTAGATCAGGGAATAAACTATGCCGCTTGGGCCTAGCAAACAACAATCATAGGATAAAGCAAGAATTCAATGAGGCAAGTGGGCAGTCTTGCGCCGATCGTCGGCTGAAACGCAAAACCGAAATGGCCGAGGCCTTCACTTCACAGGCGTGGCTGAGGGCAAAAGAAGGCCCCCCATCAAGGTCTCCTCGAGGAGAAATTGATGGGGAGCTAAAAAAGGAGATTGTTGGCGCGCCGACCTATTGGCTAATGCCTTGGTCAGTCGTCAGTTCGACCGTGATCTGGGCGGGGCTACCCGTGGTAGCATTGAACATCGGCCCGCTGTGTGACGCGCCGACCAGCGTGGCAGGACTTGGCGGTACTCCCAGCTTGTCCAGGGATTGCATGCCGTTGACCGCGGTTGGCGTCACCGTCCGCTGGCCCGCAACGCCCATGTTGATGGCCGGTCCGAAGTTCGAGACCGTGCTTTGGCTGCTCAGCATCGGCCAGTTGTTGAACTGGGAGAGCTGAAACTGAAGAGTTCCGGGCCCTGAGTGCGGGGTGGTGACGTTGAACTTGGCCGACTTCAAGGTCCCCCACAGCGGGACCCTCGGCCCCGGGGTGGTCCCGGTCGCGGCCGAATAAGTACGTTTGGAGTAGGAGTAAAGGGGAGCACCTGGAGGAGCGTTATTCAGATCGAGTGCATCAGCGCTACCCGAACAGTTGACGCATGTGAACTTCGGAGCGGGATGTACGCGGATCGCGAGCTTTGCGCCTGCATAGGCCGGGAAGCTTCCCGGGAAGTCGGTTTTGATATAGGTGAACTTCTGATCTTGCGTAACGTCCAGCACTTTGAAAACTGGCCCCGTACCATGTGCGCCGACCCAGAGAAGGTTCGTTCCCGGGACGGCCCAACGCGGCGCGTATAGGCCGATAACGCCGCCGGACTTGTAGGCGTTGACGAACGAGACCTCGGGGAGGTCGATATGCGTTGCGTCGATCACAGTGATGAGCTTGTTGCCGCCATTGGCCTCATAGGTGCCACCTATGCTGGAGACGTTTACGCGGTTGTTTGATGCAAGTCCTGCGGTCGATTCAACCTTCAGCCTTACTTTGCCAGCTCCGTTGTTCGTCGCGCCCAAAACCGAAGTTCCGTTCGGAAACGTGATGACACCATTGGACATGGCGTAGCTGACCTGCACAGGATTGCTTCCGAAGCCTGACTCGAAGACTCCTGCTGGAATGAAGCTCGAGATCACGCAGTTCTTGCATACGACTTCGTCGGAGCGACCATAGGCGTAAGCGCCAGGTCTGAAATCCGCAATCTTCGTATCGGAGATCACCGCCTTCTTCGGCGTTCCTGACATCTGAGTTCTAACTGTGGAGTTAGACATCGTCATGAGATCCGTCGAGGAACTCTGAAACTTCAGGAGGTGCATCGTGACGCGGTCCAGCACCATCATAGTAATCAGCTTGTCGACTTCGATGTTGCAGGCGGAGAAATCAGTGTTGATAGCCTGCCACAGATAGTTTTGGGTCGGCACGCCGCAATGAGCGCCCGTGAACTTCACGTCCCGGTAGGTCACGCTACGTCCGATGGCATAAGTCTGAAAGTTCTCCTGCGAGATGGTGAGGCCGCGGTACTCAACCTGAGTGTCCCAGGACGGATCGAGCGCATATAGAGTCGCCGGCCCGCCGGCATCCACCTCGAACTGGTTTCCCGAGTTGTAGTTGGGCCAAGTCGACTTGTAGGTATTCTTGAGGGGCGCCGCGAAGGTCACCGTGCCTGCACTGATGTCGACCGACGTCACCTTGACGTATTCGAACCAATGCGGGTTCGAAGGATAGCCGTAAGGCGCCCGCCAAATGCCCTGCAAGTCGAATCCTGTGATCAGGGCATAGCTGCCGACCGTAAACAACGAAGCCTGTTTCGGCGTCTGCAGCTGGACCTTCGAAGACCCGGCCGCAACTGTCGCAAGGCGTGCGCTATGAAGATTATCTGCGAACTGGCCTTTGCCGCCCAGGAAGAAGCCAGGACTATTGGCTCCATTGTTCGTAATCGTGGCCCCATAGCCGACCACCAAGAGATTCTTGATCCCCTTCGCCCACCAAAGGCCGGCGTTGCTCGTGAACGCGCAAACGCTTCCGCTCGGGATCGTGAGCTGAACCATGGCCGTCTGCGTCACGGCCCACTTGTTGAAGGCAGCAAAGGCGGGGGCTGCATCGGTCTTGCCGTCGCAGATCGCGCGGAAATCCTTCACGATGTCCTTGCTGACGACGAGCTGGGTCGTCGGGCTCGGCGAGCTGGTCGTGCCGGTGCCGGTGCTCGGGCCTGGTGCGGGGGCCGTGGTTGTCGTCGTGGCCAACGGCGCGGTTGACGGGCTCAGGGTCTGGGCCTGTGCCGCAGACGCCAAGAGCGCGCTCAGCACCATCACTCCGTTGCGGACTTGAACCAAAGTTCTTCGCATGGCTGCCTCTATCGTCCTATCTCTTCCAGGAAGGAATGCGGTTGCGTTGCTTTCCGGAACAGAGCGTAGGAACCGTGCACTCGATTCGGGTTAATTCGGCGAACGCAGTTTGAGGCAAAGTTCCGACGGCGCGAACGAGGTTGATGATCCGCAAATCGGGGCAGGCAATGTGAGGACTTCTTCAACCAGTCAGGCGCTCGTCAGGACTGCCGGCGGCTGCGGACGCTGGCTACCGCCCCTTTACCTTAACAATTCTTCGGCGAGGCCGCGCGATGCTTCGCCGTCTCCATTGCGATGAACTCGAGCCGAGGACTGCACTGGCCGGCATTTGCCGAACCGGCTCAGGCAGATTTCTTCAGCAACTCGTCAAAATAGTCGATCGTCTTGCGAATGCCGTCGCGAAGCTGGACGCGCGGCTCCCAGTCCAGGATCTCCTTCGCCTTGGTGATGTTCGGCTTGCGCTGCTTCGGGTCATCCTGCGGCAGCGGGCGTTTGTCGATCTTCGAGCGCGAATTGGTCAGCTCGATGACGACCTTCGCGAGCTCGAGGATGCTGAACTCCACGGGATTGCCGATATTGATCGGGCCGGTGATGTCGTCGGGGCTATTCATCAGCTTCATCAGGCCGTCGACGAGGTCGTCGACATAGCAGAACGACCTGGTCTGGTCGCCTTCGCCGTAGATGGTGATGTCCTGGCCTTGCAGCGCCTGAACGATGAAGTTGGACACGACCCGCCCATCGTTCGGATGCATTCCGGGCCCGTAGGTATTGAAGATACGGGCGACCTTGATCCTGAGATTGTGCTGCCGGCGGTAGTCGAAGAACAAGGTCTCGGCGCAGCGCTTGCCTTCGTCGTAGCAGGAGCGGATGCCGATCGGGTTGACGTTACCCCAATATTCTTCGGGCTGGGGATGAACGGTCGGATCACCATAGACTTCCGAGGTGGAGGCCTGAAGGACCTTCGCCTTCACGCGCTTGGCCAGCCCGAGCACGTTGATGGCGCCGTTGACGCTCACCTTGGTCGTCTGCACCGGATCGAATTGATAGTGGATGGGCGAGGCCGGGCAGGCCAGATTGTAGATCTCGTCCACCTCGACATAGAGCGGGAAGCAGATGTCGTGCCGCATCAGCTCGAAGCGGGGATTGTCGAGCAGGGGGATAATGTTCTGCTTTGAGCCGGTATAGAAATTGTCGACGCACAGCACTTCGTGACCGCGCTCGAGCAGGCGGCTGCACAGGTGCGAGCCGATGAACCCGGCTCCGCCGGTCACGAGAATACGGGGCTTCATACAGCATTACCTTCCAGAAGAGACGGGGTCGTCATGAGGCAAGGACCTAGGATGCGATCTTTCGCTGAGCCGAGGTCAGAATGTCCATGCCTTTCTGGCGGACCTGCTCGGTATCGGCCGTTGCTTCCTGCCCGGCATATTGGTTGGTCATCACGATCTTCAAGGTGAGCAGCGCGATGTGGATGTCAACACGGAGGCTTGCGTTGCGCACGTACCAGGTGTCGAACGCCTCCTTTTCGTCCTTGCTGACCAGCTTGCCGCCGTTGACCTGCGCCCAGCCGGTCAGTCCGGGTCGAACCGACAGACGGTCGGTGAGGTTCCCGGGCTGGTCTTCGGGCAGCAGCGGGCGCGGGCCGATCAGCGACATGTCTCCGAGCAGCACGTTCAGCAATTGGGGCAACTCGTCGAGTCGTGTGGCGCGCAAGAAGCGCCCGATCGCCGAAGGCTCGCGGCTCACTTCCACCCGCTCACCATCCGCATCAAAGGGCGCGCGCAAAGTTCTGAACTTGTAGATCAGGAACGGGCGACCCTTCCAGCCGAGCCGCTCCTGCCAGAACAGAACTGGAGCGCCGACGTCGAGCAGCACCAGAAAGCCTGCGATCAGGGCGAGCGGCGAAAGAATGACCATCAGTGCCAGCGCGCCCAGAACGTCGATCCAGCGCTTCAGCCAGAAATAGGCGGAGAGCGGTCGCTGCACGGGCTCGCTGGCGATTGCAAGCTCAGGCGCCCTGGATTCGGTGATGCCGATCAGACGTGGCAGATACTGGAGCGAGATCCCTCGCTCCTGACAGACGCGCTCGATCTCCAGGCTGGTCGCTTCCCCGAGCTGAGCCGCCTCGCCAGCCACCACGACCCGGTCGACATTGATGCCGTGAATTGCGAATTCCGTGACGATCGCTTCGAGCTCGTGCGGCATCCCCATGACCTGGACGTCTGCTACTGCGCGTCCCACCATCTTGGGATTTTGATCGAGCACGGCGATGACGGGATTGCTGGGGGGCGCATAGGCGCGCAACATCTGGATGAAGTGGAAAGCAAAGCGGGACGCCCCGATGACGATGACGCGTTCTCGCCTGGCCTGGTGATCATGTGAGCTGTCCGGCAGGATGATACGGAACAGCAGCCGGCCGCCGATCAATCCTGCACCGAGCAACGCGGCGTGGATCAGAGGCATCGAGCGCGGAATGCCGTCCATGCGCGTGAGCGAGAACAGAACGCCGCAAGTCATCAATTCCGTGAACAGCACCGCCTCGAGGATGGAGAGGAATTCTTGGACGGAGAAATTGCGCAGCAAACCGTCCTGGATGCGGAGCGCGAAGAAGCTTAGCAGCGCAAATCCGGATGCGAACAAGCAGTAGTAGACTGCGACCGCCCAATCACTGTGGAATGGCGCCGCGCCGTCCCGAACGAACAGGGCGAGGGGCGGTGAGGCGGTCGCCCAAACCAGGTCCCACGACGAAACGATGATCCTGCTTCGCGATCTTGAGCTGGGGGAGGGAACGATCATGTGAAATTCTCGACATTATATTGCGATTTAAATCGCAAGACTGACAAACTTTAAATTTTTGCCGCTCTGTGGCACATTCGCAACAGTTTTCCCCCGGCGTTAGGTAACGAAGTATTAAGGTCTGACCGCCGCGCGAGCAACTTAAATCTCTAAGATCATTTGTTAACTCTAACGTGACGCTAGGTTTACAGCGTGTGGCTCTTTTGCAGTGTTATTCGAAGCAAATTTTACGCCAAATGGCGCTGCCAAAGGCCTGCCCGCCGCGTGATCCGAATACATGTTGAATTTAATAAAGCTCGAATCCAATAAATAGCAGTTGACCCCCGCAGCGATTTAGAGTTCCGTAACCATCTATTGCACTGCGTGGTGACTTGAATGTGGACTAGCCGCATTTTTTCAGTTTTGGCTTTGGTTTTATTGAGTGGTCCTGCAGCCGCGGGGTCCTACGGCGACACCTATTGGGGTGGAATCAACACCCAGAATGTCTCCAACAAGGACGTCATCGGCTCGAGCAGCACGTTCAACATTTCCTACGTCGATGTGTCGCGGACCAACGGCGGGAATACGCTGAAAATTGTCATCCACACCGGCTATGCGGGCGCGCCCGGAACCTCTGCGGCGTTGGGGACAACGTACGGCTCTCTGTTCTTCACAAGTGTCGCGAACTATTCGCCGATCGGCGCATCCTCCGGCGGCCGTTACGCAAGCGACACTTATCAGCCCAATGACTGGACATGGGCCTTCGTCACCTCGCCAACGCCCGGTGCTGGCGGTCTTTACCAGATCGGTGCCGTGCAACAGGAGGTCGAATACAAGAACACGGACGTCGCCAAGTACTACAAGACGTTGGACGGAAAGATCATCATGTCCAACATCAACGGCAACCCGGTTACGGCGCCCAATTCCGGCAGCAATGGTTCCTATTTCCGACAGGGGCAGGCGGTGCAGTTCGCGCCCGATGCTGGGGAAAAGGCGCTGTACGGTGGAAGCTGGTCAGTCGTGAAGGGCTCGACGATCACCTACTACATCAACGATCAGCACACGCTCGGCGACACGTTCGCCATGTCCTGGGCGATGACCTGTGCGAACGACGTCTTCCAGCGCGTGGTCAGCGTACCGGGCCCCGTCGTTGGCGCCGGTTTACCGGGGCTGCTTGTCGTTGCGGGGTTGGGTGGCCTGCTGCTGCGCCGCCGACGCTCACGGGCCTCGCTTGCCCAGTGATCGCTGTGGCGGATCCCAGTTGATCCCAAGCCGCAGCGACGTCTTGAGTTGAGGTAGTCTTCTTCAGCCTGGATCGAGGTCTCTAAAGGAGTGAGGCAGCTGATCGAGAAGCTGCACCAATCCAGGCTACACAACCACACTGTTCATCGGAAATTTGGAGCTGATCGCGTCTGCCGTGCTCAGGTGCAGATCCGCTCAATGAAGGCCACGCCGTTTCGCCCAGCGCGTCCAACAGCTGCGCGGCGAATCAGCCTGCCCCAGACACCACGAGGTCTTGTCGGACTCTTCCCTGCCTGGGGAGCTCAAGCAAACCGGCGGGTGCGCCGGTTGAGCAGCCATCCGAACAGACATGCGGCGAAAGCAAAACCGGCGCCGCCTGCGCCGACCGTCGGTCCCGGAACCGGGCTGACTGCAGGGTTTGGAGCTTCTTCTTTGTCTTCGGCCTTGATTTTCTCTATCCCCCAGGCCTCGTCGCGTATCCCTTGAAATCCCGCGTGGCCGCCACTAGCGCTCGTGTAGCCGAAGGTCAGTGTGTTCGATCCTGCAGCGAGCGGAAGGCTTGCGAAGCTGATAGCCTCCTTCCCCCCTTGCCAGCCTATACCAGTGCCGTTCCCGGTCAGATTGGTGAAAGTCGCGCCAAATGGATTGTAGTAGATGTTGGCCTGCGAGCCGCTGTTGCTGCCGCCGCCGAGATTGAAGGTCCCGGAAAAAACCAGCGCGTTGTTCAACTTCAGCGAGAAGACGTCTTCGTAGAAGTTCTGGCCATCCAGGCTCGCGTAACCGTCGATGACGAACGACAAGGCGGCTGCCACGGGTGATGAGTTGAACACCACCGAATAGGTCTGGTTGGTGGCGATG
>NZ_JAEMSD010000001.1:36297-45179 GCF_016462955.1 Bradyrhizobium sp.
CGTTGGTGCTGCGGCCGAGTAAATCAGGCCCGCTTCTGCGCTTTGAGCCAGCAAGACGGAAAGAGCTGCACCGCCGATAAGAGCCTTAACATTCATTGACAATTCGCCATTTAATTTCGATTAAGTTTTTCTTTAAATCGAAAGGTATGTCAATAGTTCATTTTGGACAGCGACGCTCTCGAGAGCCTCGGATTCGAAGCGAGCTCCGTCTCAGGAAACGCGAGCGTCTCCAGATTGAGTCCAGCGTTCTGGGCTCAGCACGAGAATACTGAGACGTCTGCTCAGCAGAGATTTCCGACCCGGCATGTTCCTCGTGTGAAAATGGGCTTTCCCATCTCGTGCCGGGATAGACGCGTAGGAGCGGGCGCGCCGGCCGGCATTGCTTGACCAGATCAGGTCTGCAACGTCCGATTCAAAGCTGTGGCCATTGAGTGGCCACAGCTTTGATTGCTCTCGTCAGGGCGACGTCGTCGTGGGCGTGGTTACGATCGTGCTAGCAGAGCCGTTGATCAGGTTTCTCAGAGTATAGCCCTGCGTGGCCGTCGACATCGGGGCTTGAACGGCCGAGTTCAAACTACGGATGAAGCCCACAAACTTATCGACTTCGACCGAGGCCGAATTCGTGACGTACAGGATGTCCTTGTTACGCATCTCGAACTTCGACGCCATGAAGAAGCTGGAGGGATCCCGGAAATTGATGTTGTAAATGACCGGTACGATCGGCCCGGGATATTGCGCGCAATCGACGCCCATGGCGCTGGCAACTTCGCATGGCTCGCCGCGATAGAGGAAAACTGAGGCCGGATTGGATTGGTTGTCCACCAGACCACCAGCTTTCGATACGGCTTCTGCCAAGGAAAGCCGCCACGCCCCAAACGGAACCTGCTGCTGCCGGCCGAGCGCGCCGAAGGCCAGGAAGGTCTGCGGCTCCCGATACAGGAACAGCGTATCGTTGGGATGCACATAGACGTTATTGGCCGGCTCGTAGATCAGAGCACCAAGCGGAGCAGTCGCGCGGCTGCCGCGACGCTCGAGCATGATCCACATTTCGGACGCGGGGCCTTGGGTACCCCCGGCACGGGCGATATAGTCGAGAACGCGCTCTGGCGTGGCCGTGATCGGCACACGGCCCGGGCGCCCAACCTCACCCACCATCGTGACCAGCGAGGTTTGTTGGTCGATTGTCGAGACGACGACTTGCGGGTCGATCGCGCGGTTCTGGAGCGCTTCCACGATCGCCCGCTGCACCTCTTCCTTGGTTCTTCCCAATGCCTTGATATTGCCAGCGTAGGGGATCGAGATGTTTCCGCTCGTGTCGACAGCTTGGGTTGGAATCGTGATGAAATTGCCCGGGCGCACGCCCGCTTCTGCGGGAATGAAGAGCCCGCCGGTGCTGGCTTCGAAGATGGTCACGGAAACCGTATCGCCAATCCCGAAGCGAAGATCGCTCGGACGCTTCTGCCCGGCGAATCGCGTCAGTCGAGGGGCGGACGACGCCAAGACGGCGACCACTTGCGGTGTGACTTTGACGAAGGCGTGCGGAAGGCTGTCGGGATGAACGTAGGACGCGTCCCTCACCGCGATTTCGGACGGGCCGGAAGCCGGCAGGAGCGCGCATCCGCCTAGAGCCGGAACGAGCAACAAGGTGGCCGCAAATGCCGCTAATCTCAATTTCCCTAATCCCCAATAGGGTCCAATCTGCAGGGATGAATAGCATGCAAACATTGGAAGAAACGGTTAACCTATCTTGCTGACAGGCATGAATTGCTGGTTGTGGCATTTCTGCCACGCCGGTTCTGACGCAGGGCGACGACCGCACGGATGGTATTTCGGCGACTGCTAACAATCGCGACGATTTGCATTTTTGCTGCTTGTCCCGCCGCGCCTCAAATGTTGGTCGCCGATGGCGAATGGACCGAGGCCTTCTCAGGCGTTCGCTACCTCTCCGAGAAAGTGGCAGCCGGGCCGCAAGGAGGAGGTCTCGTTCACTTTGTCCGAATCGACCTCTCGATGCCTGGAATCGAGCTGTTCGTGACTCAGCTGGATCCGGATGCCGTCCAATTCGGTTGGGAGTACCGGCTGGCATATGTATCGAGCGTCGTTCGAGAACAGCACCTTTCGCTGGCCGTCAACGCCAGCCTGTTCACATCGAAATCGCTTGGTCCGCTGCAACTGGCCGGTGATTTGGCGCGAAGCGTGGAGACATTGGTCGCGGAGCATATCGTCAACCACCTCTGGGAACACACCTATCTTCTCGCCTTCGACGACAAGCTGGTCCCCTGGTTTACGCTCTCGAAGCCTCCGCGGGCGGTCGATCTTGCGCGGGCGCGGTGGGCGGTCGGCGGACAGGCGGTCGACCTGCGCGAAGGACGCGTAAGGACCGGGAGCGCCATGCCGGACGCCCGGACCGCCGTGGCACTTGATCAAAGCAGCCGGCACCTGTTCCTTGCCGTCGCCGAGAACATTTCGCCCCGCTTGTTGCTGACCAAATTATCAGAGCGAGGCGGTTGGACGGGTATGATGCTCGATGGCGGCTATTCCAGCACACTGGCGGTGGGGCCTGGCGCCAGGGGGCTTCGAGCTGGCACCATGGTCGGAGGTTGGCGTCCCGTGGCCACCGTTTTGGGAGTTCGCGCACGGCCAGCGAATCCTAAGCCCCACCCCAACTAGCGTCGCTATCGCGAGTGTGACTGCCGGAGCACACTCGGGGTGGAAAAGACTTTGTAACCCGGTGCAAGTAGAAGCTTGTGCTATCCAAGAGAGCCGGCCAGTAGTGCTCGGCGAACCGTTCGTGCATTCGCAAGTCAGGAGGCTCCTGTGAGAAGCGCCATTTGTCTGCTAGCAGTCCTTGCAATTCCCGCCCTGGCCTTCTCCGCCGGATCCGTCGCCGCTGCGGACGCTCCGGTCCCGACCCGATCGGTGGTTCGGGAGTGCGGTGAAAATGGCTGCCGCCATGAGGAACGCGTCTATCTCCGGGTTCGCTACCCCAAGTGCCGGGTTCGCGATGCCTGCTCGCTCTATGGAGCCTACGGGCCGTACGGTGGAGCCCCATATTGGGGTGCATATACCGGATGGGGTCAGTATCAGGTCTGGTAGACGAAACGCGTTGCTAAGCGCCTACGCGTTACGGTTGAAGTTCCCGCTTGGCGCCAACCGGGTGGTGGCCGCCGGCGTCCACCGGCCTCGCTCTAAAGCATGATCCGGAAAAGTGCGAAGCTGCCTTCCGGACGGCGCGATGACGCTTCATCCAATCTCATCTCACATCAGGCTTGGAATCTCGCCAAACGTTCCTTGAACTGTTCGACTCTGATCGGGTTGTCACCATAGAGGCCTTGGGCCTTCTCCTCGACATATTCGAGAAGCTTCTTGCGAACCAGCGCTGGAACCTGCTGATTGCCGAGTATTCGGGCGATCGTGCTGGTCGACAGGCCTGAGTTCTTGTGCTGTCCGCTCAGGATGGACCAAGTCGTGCTCCGGCTGAGCCCGAGGGCTGCCGCCTGCTGATCGAGGCTTTCAAATCCTGCGATCCGAAGAGCTCCCATGATTTCACGAATCTTGGCCCATTGACGTTCGCGCCCTGGACTGCACAGGGGGACATCTCTGGCTGCGGCTAGCGAATAATCGCGCGAGTTCGGCATTCTCAAAATATTCAATTAATTGTTGCGAGAGGCAACTCGGATGAAATTTTTCCGTTACCAGGTAACGTTACCGGAGCGACAATCGAGAAATATGACCTTGGTTCCACGTGCTGACGGGTTCCCTTCAAGGGATATCTGCGCCACCCCGATTTTAAAAGGGTGACACGTCGTTTGTGTGAACTGCGTGGTGTCAGGTTCGAACGATATTCTGTGAGCAAGCTGGATGTCACGACGTGACCCAGCCGTACACCGCTTCGTGACTTTGCGCTGAAGCAAGAAGCGTGGAGATTGCGAGCCTGATTCGGATCATTGTGATCGGGCCTTGCAACCCAATCCAGCCACCTTTGTTGGTTCACCTAGAGGAACATCGCGAGTGTCGCGACAAGTGCAGTCTCCTCGATCATCGGCTGTCGAGTCTGAAACCTCATGATTGAATTTGCGTTGGGTACGATCGTTGGCGCCGCGTCTGGCTACGCAGCGCGGGCTTGGTTGTCCGCACGCCGTCGTCGTGCTGCGCGCGCCGCGCGCATTGCTAAGAGTGCCGGCATTGCGGGGAGCGGCCAGCGTCATTTTGTCCCCTTCAAGTCTGAGGGCGTGCCCAGCAAGACGGATGACGAAGCGAGTTCGATGATCGTCAGGCTCCAGCCTGGCCCCAGCGAGGCGGGACGAGTTCAAGCCAAGGAATTCCGCGCTCGTGGCGACTCAGCGGCTGGCATGTGACGGGCCAGTTTTTTTCTGCTTCGTAATCGCTATTTAATGAGCGGGATTGGCAGGGGATCCTGGTCGATGCATCTCGCGAATCGCTGTCGGTCAGGCGGAAAGCCTCATTGAATGATGAATGAAGGAAGCGTGTGCTCCCGACGGGACGTCGGCGATCTGCTCGCAATCTGCCGGCGAATAAACGCACTCATGCGGTTAATTTGTCCGGGATGGCAAGCATGTATTGCTTTTATCGGCCTGTCGGGAAGGTCCGGCAGATACTATCCATTTGCCTCTGCGCCACCCCTCTTGGCACGCACTTTCCCGGCTCGTTGGGACCGGCGTTACATAGCAGGCTTCTCGCTAACCGCAGCTGAAAGGGATGATGGGCATGATACCGACGCGTTAGCGTTAAGGAGAGCCGACGCGATGCGCCGCTCGCTATTGCGATGTACACTCCGTGAGGTCCATCGCGGCGCGTGACATGAGCAAGATATTCTTCATAAATCGATTTTTCTTCCCCGACCACTCCGCCACCAGCCAAATTCTCAGCGATCTCGCCTGGCACCTGACGGGCAGGGGGCTTGTCGTCCACGTCATTACGAGTGGGCAGGCGTACGACAACCCCGGTGCCCGTCTTCGCTCCGAGGAGGTCATCCACGGCGTGCGCGTGCATCGCGTCGCCTCGACCGGCTTCGGCAGGGCAGGCCTGCTGGGCCGTTTGCTCGACTATCTCTCCTTCTACTGGTCGGCGCTCGCGATGCTCTGGAGGCTAGTCGAAGCCGGGGACGTCGTCGTGGTGAAGACCGACCCTCCACTCCTGTCCGTGCCTGCTGCCCTGGTCGCGAAGGCAAAGCGCGCGTTGCTCGTCAACTGGTTGCAGGACGTCTATCCGGAAGTCGCGATCGAGCTCGGGGTGCCATTTCTGCGCGGCCCGATAGGTTGGCTGATCGCGAAATGTCGCGACCTTTCGTTGCGTTCCGCTGCCGCGAACGTCGTGCTCGGCGAGCGGATGCGGGCGCTGCTCGTGTCCAAGAACGTTCAACCTGAAAGGGTCTATTGCATTCCGAACTGGTGCGACGATTCCGAGATCACCGAGGTGGCGAACTCGGACAATCCTTTGAAATCGGAGTGGAAGCTCGAGGACAAGTTCGTCGTCGGCTATTCCGGCAATCTCGGCCGTGCCCACGATTACCAGACCATGCTTGCGGCCGCCGAGCTGCTGCGTGACCAACCTGAAATTGTCTTCCTGATGATCGGCGGGGGACACCAGGTCAAGGATCTCGCGCGAGAGGTCGAGCTCAGAGGGCTCGCCGGCGCCTTCTGTTTCAAACCGTACCAACCGCGGGAGCAATTAAAGCAATCATTATGCTTGCCGGACGTCCATTGGTTGTCGCTCGAGCCCCGCCTGGAGGGCTTGATCGTTCCGAGCAAGTTCTACGGCATCGCGGCGGCAGCGCGGCCGACCATCGCGGTGGGCGATTTGAAGGGAGAGATTGCGGGACTTGTTCAGCAATACGCGTGTGGAATCGCCATTGCCAAAGGAGACGGGCGCGGAATGGCGGACGCTATTATTTCGCTATATTCAAACGCTGAACAGCGCCGTTTGATGGGGCGGAACGCACGCAAGATGATCGACGAGCACGCCGGGCGCCGACGGTCGCTGGACGCCTGGGAATCGCTGCTGGCTCGCCTCTCTCTTCCGCGTTGACGCCATCGTCTCGTCGGATGGCGTGTCGAGCAGTTATCTCCAGTCCAAGAGCGGAATTTTGCAGTCGCTCTCTATTTAAATAACATATTGAAAATACACAATATTTTTTAAATTTTCAATTTCGAGTCGAGTTTGTCCAAAAAATGGATGTTGACGCAGCGCCACATTAAGGGTTTGTTACCCATGGAAGTAGTAATTTTACGGAGGGCTTTCCACGATGTTTAAGAAGTTTTTGCCTCTCGCTGCAGCGGCAAGTATCGCAATCCTCGCCAGTACAGCAGCCAATGCATCGAGCATTCAAGCGTATTATAGCTTCAATGGCGGTGCGATTACCGCGTTGACCGATGCCGACGGCAACGCAGCAGATCAGAGCTTCTCGTTCTTCGGCGCAATTGCGGGAACGACTTTCAACTTCAACTTGGTGAGTGGCTTTAGTCAGGGCGCAACCCCCGATTTGCTTTTTGCTCAAACGAGCAATACGCACACCGGTACACTCGCTGACACGATCAAGATTTATCTGGTTGCTACGGGGCTGACCCCCGGCGGGAGCCAGACGTTCACGAGTCAACTTTCATCCAACTTTTTCAATCCGGTCGGGCAGTCTCTGACTGAACGTACTTATCTTGGCAGTCCCTTTGCGCCGGGCACACTCCTTGCCTCGGAGACTTTGGGCTCGCTAGCCGTCGTTTCGGAAACACAGAACGCGTCACCTGGCGATCTGTACTCCCTCACGGCCGAGTTCGAGATTACGAGCTCGGTAAATGGCGGAAATTCGGGCGGTCAGATCAATGTCAGCGCCGTTCCGGGTCCGATCGTCGGCGCCGGTCTGCCCGGTCTGATCGCGGCTTGCGGTGGTCTTCTCGCCCTCGCCCGCCGTCGGCGGAAGCAAGCCATCTAATACAGACTGCTTTAAAGTCTGGAAGCCCTTCAAGGCCGCGGAGCGAAAGCTTCGCGGCCTTTGTTTTATCGTACATGCTTCGTCACCTCAGCACGCGTGAACGACTCGGGCTTGGCCGCGGCACGCGCGGCGAACGCTGTCAGCGATTGTCGGGAGCCGCCAAGGGGGGCGGTCAGCATTGTCCTGCTTAAATCCGCATGCAGGATCGACCGCTCAACGGCGCGGTAAATCCCCGCGGCCGAGCGACGTCACCTTGGCAATTGAATGGATTCAAATCGCTGGCCTGTAACGTCAGGCCGCCTGCCGCCCGAATGAGTTCGGGCGGGATAGATAAACGAGCGCGCGAAGGGTCTACGCCGACCGATCCGGCGCCGAGGTCCCTTGCGCCCGCCGCCGGCTCGCAATCCAGCCGATCATCAGGCCACCTACGACCATCGAAGGGAGAGCTGGGTTGCCGAGCGGCACGGCAGAGATGTTCTCGGTCGAGATGATGGCTGCGGGAAGGAAGTTATTGGCTGCCAGCCAATTGCCGTTTGGATCTCCAGCTGTGAAGGCAAACGATCCGGTTTGCGCCGCATTGAATTGCCAGCTGTTCAGCGCTCCGAAATCAGCAATCGCAACGAGAAAATAACTGCCGGTGCCGATCGACCAGTTGAGGTTATTCAGCAGAACCGGCTGAGCGCTGTCTGCAGCCAGGCTCGTTTGGTGCAGGAACGACCCGTCCGGAATGCCGGATCCATTGTCTTCCATGATACCGAGGGTGAAAGTCGTAAGGCCTGCTCCCGGCTGGGGGCCGATAAACGCCTCAATGCCGTTGACCTGGGTTGAGGTCGCCGTGAAAAATCTGAGCCCGATTGATTGGGTGTCAGATGAAGATCCCACATTCACAACGCTCCATCCTGGGCCGGCTCCATAGGTAGCTCCGCCAATCGTGTCGAGAAGGACAGTTGCGTGGCTGGCGCTGGTGCCGACCAGAAAAATCGCAGTTGCCGCTGCCAGGATCGTTTTCATTTGCAAAGCGCCTTTGATGAATATTTTCGCGATTGAGACCTTTTCCATCATGATTCATGCCGTGCTGATTCGCCATGAATTAATCGAATTCGCATAAGCGATGCGTCGTCTGACCACAGGGCTTTGCACGTCCAGGTGGCACGCGAGGCCATAGCAAGCACACCTCTCGCCCGAAAGCTGTGCGACGGGGCGCCGCAAAGTGGGCCCTGACGGTGAGCGCGCCACACGTGTCAGAGCGGGATAGACGCCTCAGGCCTGAGAATATACGCTGTTGGCCCATTTAAAGCGTGATGAAATATGAGCGTGACCGGCGTAGGGGCATGATTTTTCCCTTTGGAAAGTTGAGGCGCGAAAATCCAAAGCGCGGGGACGGCGGCGAATATCCGGCTGTTGCAGGACTTGGTCTCAAGGCTCCGAGCAAACGGTCGAACCCGCCGGATCTGCGTTGGCTCATGCAGCAGAAGAGGCGTCAGTTTGCCTCGCCGTATCGTGGGGCTAGCCCGACGATGGAAGATCGCAAGATTGTTTTCGGACGATCACGGGGCGTGATGACACGCGGGCAGATCCGGGAGGAATGGCTCCTCATCGGCGGGGCTATCGCCGTCGTGGCCGTTCTCATCGGTTTCGTTGCCTCGGTCCTCCATTTCGCAGGAGGGCCCCCATGGCCCACTCAACTGGTCATTTCGGTCCAAACCCCGCCGTCCGCTTCGCCATTCGAGGGTGTATTCCTGGCCGGCAATCAGAGTGGGTTGTTCACAATCAATAACCTTTCGGTGGGCTGCAGGGTCATTTCGCTTCGGACGAAACGGTTCAGTCCGACGAATGACCCGACGACTTCGCTGATGTTTCCTTCCCGCGGACCGGCTGCCCTGGTGCGGCCAGCTTCGGCAAATGCTTTCACCTGCCCATTCCATGAGTACATTGC
>NZ_JAEMSD010000001.1:45189-83172 GCF_016462955.1 Bradyrhizobium sp.
GTACATTGCTTCGGTTTCAGGCACTGTTTCGTTGGCTGATGCAACCGAGGCTCAGATCATGCTGGTCGCAAAATATGATGCGCCCCGGTGGTGGCCGTACAATCCGGAAGTCTCAGTGCTGTTTGCGCTCGACGTCAGGAGTTCGCCTCCACGATGGGTGATGAAGTGACGTACGCCGGATCCGCGAGATCGGGCCATGCCTCGCGTAACCGTCTTGGCGGCGTAGGGCTCAATGAATCAGGGGCAAAACAACGCAGGTTCGGTCGGTCAGAACCCAAGGCGGACACCGTAACCAGCCTGGTGTCGTCCCACGCAACGCCGCTGCGTGCACGAACGCGCGCTTCCTGAGCGCAGGTTCTCCGGATAGGGGCGTTTGGGAGCTGTTATCTGTTGATATCGTCCTTGCCGAGCCGGACTGGCACCGCCCAGCGGAGTTTAAGTTATTGAAGCCCTTCGTTCGTCACGCCAACGCAGCCCGGTGCGCCACTTTGGGGCCATTGCGAATTGGGCTGAAGCAGTCTAGGTACGGCGATTATGAATCCCTTGGATCAGGCCTTTCACTTGGATCATCAATTGATGATCCAACAACGGACCCGGCGAGCCCGCTCGGTCGTGGTATCGGTCGCCGGTTTGTTCGTGGCCGGAGCGATCGGTACGTGTGTGGCCAGTAGTTACGACGAGCCGCTTCAATCGGCGGCGCCGGCGAGGCCGCCGGCGGCGGCGCCAGATCACACGGCCCCCCTGAGCCTCATGAGTCTTCAGCTGAAGGAAGCCAATGAGACCGAAGAACTCAAACAGCAGATTGCCGTCCAGCGCGCCGACATGCAGCGGCTATCGGACCAATTGTCTGCACTGATCTCCCGAATGGAGGTCTTGGAAGGATCACTGGAAGCGCGGGCCCAGCAATCGTCAAGCATCTCGGCCTCTGTAGTCCCTTTGAGTTCGGAGAGCCCCGCTCCAACTTCCGGCCGTCCCTCGGCAACTGCAAGGTCGCTCAAGAAGCGAACGCCACAACGCGCACAGATGGGCCCGATATCGGTTGGCGGAGCCCCATTGACGACCGCGTCAGCCATTCCGCGGCAGTGATAGTCTGACGGGGCCAAGTTTGCCCGGTCTTGCATCGGGGGAGAAGCCCATGAGGAGCTTCTTCCGCGCTGCTCTGCCTGCCCGAAGCCGCCACTTGCTGGCTTTTCCGCATTGTTGCATATCGAATAGGAGCCAGGTGAGCCCGAATCGGACGATGCAATCATGAGTCCGGCAGAGCTACTTCCGAACGATCCGAATGCGAAGGATGCGACGTCAACGGAAGTCCAGTTTGCGCTTGTGATCGCGCGCATCCTCGAAACTGTGAAGAACGACCCCGAATACATGCGGCAGGTCGTCTACGATCTCGCTCGCCATAAGCTTCAGGAGCAGTTTACCCACGCAGATGCGGGCGACGTCCGCCGCTTGCAAGATGCCCTGGAAGCCGCGATCAATGGCGTAGAGCAATTCTCCCGCCAAGGTATCGGTGCTCCCGGTCTACCACCCCCGCAACTTACGAGCGCCCCCGATCTCGGCGAGTCTCCGAGGCTGGAGAGTGCGCCTTTGCCGGGCCCCCGGCAAGTGGTACTCCACGAGCGGGGCGCTCATGTCCCTTCCTTTAGATGGGTCACGAAGCGTGAATTGATTGTGCTGCTCGCGTTGGCGACAGCAGGACTGCTTTTCCACGAACGAGATCACCTGGCCGGTCTGATCTCCACTTCCACCAAGCCGATCGAATCCGTCTCGACGGAAACAAGTCCTGCCGCGACGGTTTCGATTCCGATCCCGCCGGCGGCTCCGCGGATAGCCCCTGTCGAGGACCCGAAACCTACGCGCGCCCTGCCAACGGAGTATGGCGTCTATGCCCTTGATGAAGATCGTCCGGTCGTCAAGCTGCAACTTCTGCCTGGAAAAGCGCCCGACATCAGGATCGCTGTTTCGCCGGCCTTCAAGGTGCCGGATCAGCCAGCTCTGCCTACGGGACGCGTCAAGTTCATCGTGTTTCGACGCGAAGCCGTGAACAACATTCCGGACAATGCCGAGGTTCGAGTCGTCGCCAAGATTGCGCGTGAGTTCTCACCTGCGGCAGCCGGCAAGAGGTTGAACGAGGATGACGACGTTTGGGTGATTCGTAACTTCTCCTACACATTTCAGGTGAGCCCCGTCGCGGGCTCTCCGGAAATGTACGAGCTCCGGAGTGAGGATCCGGAGTTGGATCTTCCGGCGGGCAACTATGTGCTCGTCTTGAAGACGCAAACCTATTTCTTCCGGGTTGGTGGAGAGGTTGTCGATCCAAGGCAGTGCATCGAGCGGGTGGTCGCCAGCAACGGCACGTTCTATGCCCCGTGCAGACCAGGGCGCGGCGCAGGAAGGTGATTTTCCGCTGAGCCCCATTTGCAAGCCGCCTGCGACCAGTGATAAACGCCGTGCTTCGCCTTATGCTGGCCTTTCGCGTCCGGCCCGCCTCCATGAAGCTCGAAAAGCCAAGCGATCGTGGAACGGACGTCGCGCGGAGTGGTTTATATTTTGCGTAACCACATGAAGAGAAGCGATCATGTTGCGTTTAATGTCGCTCTGCGGCGCGATTGTGCTCTTCGGGTCGATCGCCAAGGCCGAGAATTGCCAGCTGTTAGGCGCCGGCAAAGTCATCTGCGACAATGGAGTTGCAGCGCAGCGCTATGGCCAGACCACTTATTGGAACAACGGGACGATATCCGAGCAGTACGGGACGACGACATACAACAGCGACGGCAGCAGCGCTCGGCAATACGGAAACACCACGATCTTCAGCGATGGCGGGTCGGCCCGGACGTATGGGAACCGTACGTATTTCAGCGACGGCAGATCTTGTTATAAGTACGGTCGTCAGCTTCGCTGCGATTGAAGGACGAACGCGCAAGTAGGGATGCCGGCCAGTACAGCCGTGGCACGGCGGTGCGTCGATCTTCTCTATGGATGGACGATATCAACTCGCATCCGCTGCATTAAGGCTTCGTTAACTACGGTCGAGCCATCCTCGCGCCTGCCGTCCTCAAACGAGACCTCCGTGCATGTTTCAGCTCTTTGCGAAGGCTCGCAATCAGAGTTTTCTTCGCCGAACGGGATCGTCGACATTTCGGGTGCGCTCGGCAAAGCGTGACTCAGAAGTAGATCAGCGCCGGGTTGCAACTATCATGGTCGCCATCGAAGATGCGATCGCGGCAGCCGAGCGCGAGCGCGCTGGTTTGAACCGACGGGTCGAGGAGGTCTTGGCGCGAGCAGCCGTGACGCTGGGAAATGATGACGACGAGTATCTGTACCGCGAACCGCTGGATAGTCATCACCAGGATCTATTCGACGCGGAAATCGTCAACGGCCAAAGGCGACTGAAGGAGTTGGGCTCCGCAATCGCTCATTTCAGCTTTGTCAGGGCCGCAATGCTGAGCCGGTTTCCCGACTACAAGTTCCGTGCTGACGACGCGGAAGCATAATGCAAGCCGGGGCCTAGCCGTGGTGACCGGGCAGTGCACCCGCCTGCTGCTCCGCAACTCCCGCGGGAAATGTCTTGAGCAGCGCGCCTATTAGATAGCTGAGCTGCAGCAGGACGATGAATATCAACACAGACGACAGGAACTGCGATGTCGTCGCCGCGATGACGATTCCGCCCAGGGGGATGACAGGGATGAGAATAAACACCCGGTACCTGAACCCCAGGGCGAGGCCTACCAGCACGGTAACGGCAATGAGTATCGTCACGGGAGCACTCCAACAGGTTCCGTGACGGTAGGTGAGGCGGGCTAACGTTACCTTAAGTCATATGGCAAAATCTTCCTTGAAATTGGGCTCTGGCAGCACCGTTCCTTTTTTCAGACGGGTCGCCGCGGTAGTCCCAACCCCTGATGACGAGAGATGAATTCACCCGCCGGTCGCAGCCTGGTGTTCTGCAGAAGAGGGCCTGCGGTACCTTTCACTACGGTACGTGCCGACTAAAGCGATCAGTTCGAGTTCACGATGGCGTTGATGTTTGCCGCATTGGTCGTGGCGGCATCCAGCGGCGCCATGATCTTGATGAACTCGGTCGAAGGCGACTCGGCGACCGAAATCACATCGTGGTCGCGCATTCTGAACGAATCCGCCTGGAACCAGCCATCCGGCTTGCTCATGTCGAACTTGTAAACGGCTGGCACTCGCAAGGTAGGAAAGCCATTTACCTCGAGGCCAACGTTTTCCAGCAAGTGCTTCGGCTCGAACCGGTAGACGAACACGGACTTCGAGTTGGCGCGGCTTCCGTCGAGCCCGCCCGCTTTCGCCAGCGCTTCGGCGAGTGACATATCATAGTTCTCAAAAGTGAAGCGACGGTTGTTCGTTCCGCCGATGGAGCCGGGGCTGGGTGTCGATCCGAACGCCATGAACACGCGCGGAATTCGCGTCAGGAAGATCACATCGCCGGGGGCCAGCAAGATGTCTTCGGCAGGTCGTCGAACGATGGCGGCGAGGTATTGGCTGTACGTTCTCCCCGCACGCTTCAGGGTGACGGTGACTTCGTAATCGGGATATTTCGGCCCTCCCGCTCTGGCAATTGCCGCCAGCAGTCGAAGCCCGCCCGGGTCGATCGGGAAGCGCGACGGTGAATTGGCTTCACCAAGCACACTGACCTGGTTTCCGCGCTGCTCCGCGACCGCCACAACGACCTGCGGCTCGATTGCGCGCTCCTTGAGTCGATCGCGGATGATCGCGGAAACCGCACGCGGCGTCAGTCCGGCGACCTTAACCGTGTCCGCGAAGGGAATATTGATGCTACCGGTCTGATCGACCTGCTGTCGGGGGATGTCGACGAAATTGCCCGACCTGACGCCTGCTTCACCCGGAATGAACAATCCACCTGCTTGCGCCTCGAAGACCGTGACCGACAGAATATCACCGATACTGATCGGCGCGTCGCGATGGCCTCCGGGCACGGATGCGAACGACGTGCCGGTCGTATTGGTGATCGTGTTGGTGGCCTGCAAGACGGTGGCGTTGATGGGCATCAGCACATAGGGAAGCGGCGCTGATGGCTCCGTGACGATCGCGGCGTTCTCGTGGACCGCAGCGGAGTCGGGCGCGTCCATCGGGATGAAGCCTGCGCATCCGGTCATCGTCACCGAAACGAAGATCAGTACTGCATGATGACGAACGACAGCCGCAATCGATCTTCCTGACTCGGTAACCACAATGACCTCACGCTGCTTACTAGGACTGCGACAAGCGTAGCAATCATCCCGTTGTCGAGTCACTCTCGCCCCGGTTTTGCCCGTGCGAAACTGCAGCGCTTGTGGCCTCCATGCAACGTGATGACAAAAGCATTTGTCTTAGCAGTGGCGAGTGATCGAGCAATGTGGCTTCTTCTTGGCTGCAACGAGCAACAGCATCACGATTAGACACACAATCGACTTGCTTGCGACGCGCTGTCGTCGGACGCGAAGCTCTTGCCGGGTGATGCGGTTCAAACTGCGAGCATGCTCGTGCCTTGGATGCTCATGAGTGTGAGATTGCCCGTTGCGTAAGCTCCCGTGTCGATATTCGCTCGGTTCGGCAGCAACTGCGCGTTCCGCACCGGAGTATGACCGTGCACGATGTATTTACTGAAGCGTTCGTCACTTTTTAGGAATTCTTCGCGAATCCACAACAGGTCGGTCTCTCGCTGCTCGGATAAAGGGACACCTGGTCGTATGCCGGCGTGGACGAAGAAGAAATCCCCGCAGGTGAAAGATGGGCGTAGGTTGCGCAGGAACTCGACATGTTCCTGCGGCAAGGCCCGGGCGAATTGGCGCAGCAAAGCGACCCGCTCCTCCTGCTCCGGCGTCGGCTGAGGCAGCGAAACGCCATAGGACCTCAATGTCTGAGCTCCGCCGACCCGGAGCCAATCGTCCAGCAAGTCGGGGTTGCGCACGGCCGTGGTCAGGAGAGCCTCGTGATTTCCTTTTAGAAATACGGTATTGGCCCGCCGGCTGCGCTTCACCAGAACGTCGAGGGTCGATCGTGCATCGGGCCCACGGTCGATGTAGTCGCCCAAGAACACCTCGATCGCATGACGGGGCTTGCTCCGGGCGAGATCGGCATCGATCACCCGCAGCATGGGCTCGAGCAAATGGGTGCACCCATGTATGTCGGAGATGGCGTAGATGCGCACCCCGTCCGGCAGCTTGGGCTTCCGCCTCGGCGCGCGCGATCGAAAAAGCGGCATCATTGCTCGGACGTGCTCAAAATCGTTTCATCCGTTGAGAGCGATGCAATCAGCGATTGAGGATAATGATGGCGCGAGGGCCCGCCGGACGACGTTCGGTCCTTGCAACGGCACTTAACGATCCTCGCGCCGGACCAATGCTGCGCGGATTTCGACCGGTCTGATTGCGATAGATTGTGAATTGATAAGATTGCTCTCATGAGTTGTTGTGAGCTCCTGCCGCTGCCAAGTCACGAGGACCAAATGTCATCGATCGCGATGAAAGAATCAACGAAGCCAATGCTCATGATCTCTCACGCGTGATTCGAACCGGCGTTCGAGGGATCGGAACCGAACGGTTGAATTCTGGTTGCGCAAAATATCGGCGAACAGATGCAAATCGCAGCGCTACGCCGATCTTGATGTCAGTGTCATGAAGACATTATGCGTGTGCCGCATGCAAGTCGTTCGAGAGTTTCGCAAAGCTCTGCGCTGCGGAAAAAATTGCATGCGGCGCCACAATATCGCTGCGATCGGTTAACACCTTCCGTTGCGAAAGCCGCAAATCATCTGCTCGCGATGAGTGTCATGCGTGCCCGCCGATAGAGGTTCGAATGGCTGTTGCAACTTACGGTACCGAGGACGTCCACTCCGGCTCTCTCGCGCGCGGCACTGTTCTTCAAAGGCCGTTTCAGGTCTTCATCATCGCCGCCGATTTTCTGGTTGTATTGGTCTGCTATGCAATCGCATCTCTCCTGTACGGAGATTCATTCGGGTGGTCCCTCGAGCCGGCCTCGCTGGGGCCTGGAACGATCGTCGGTCTGGCATTCGTCACGATTTCGTACTTCCAGGGCGTTTACGACACGCATCGTTTGCTGAGGGTCGTCTGGCAATTGCGCAAGGCCGTCATGATCTGGTCGGCGGCGTTGACGGTTCTCGCGGTTGCCGCATTCCTGCTGAAGTCGACGGACAACCTATCGCGCGGCACCGTCCTCATCTTCGCGGGGGTTGGCAGCATCGGGCTGATGAGCGTTCGCTTTGCCTGGCAGTACGCCCTCCGTTCCAGCTTTGCAAAAGTACGCTTGGTCGATCGAAAAGTCGTCCTGCTTAGCCTGAAGCCGCTCGATTTCACGTCGACCCGATTCAAGGATCTCCGAAAAAATGGCTTCGACGTGGTACGCCATTTCGTGTTGAGCGGCGATGGCAACGGGAATCAATGGGAGACACAGATTCGCGATGTGGTCCGCGAGGCTCGTGCCGCGGACATCGATGAATTTCTTCTGGCCATCGACTGGAACGAACTGCCTGTATTACAGAGGCTCGGCAAGCACTTGCGTGCAGTGTCCCAGCCGGTGCGCCTGCTTCCCGATAGTCCGATCGCGGATCTGGTCTCGCGTCCCTTCCTGCCCGTCAGCGGCACCGTTGCAATCGAGCTTCAGCGACCCCCGCTCACCGTATTCGAGCGATTGCAGAAGCGCTGTCTCGACATGGGGCTTGCGCTGTTCGGCTTGATCGTTCTGACACCGCTGCTGGTGACCGTTTGCGTTCTCATCAAGCTGGATTCGCCGGGGACGGTCATCTTCCGCCAGTGGCGCCGCGGGTGCAATGGCAAGCCGTTCGAGATCTGGAAGTTTCGAACGATGACCGTGAGCGAGAACGGACATACGGTGACGCAGGCCAAGAAGGGCGATGCACGCGTGACCAGGTTTGGGCGCTTCCTTCGCATGACCAGCATCGACGAACTGCCCCAGCTCTGGAACGTGCTGCGCGGCGATATGTCTTTGGTCGGTCCGCGTCCGCACGCGCTGGCGCACGACAACTACTATGACGATCTCATCCGCAATTACATCTATCGCCATCACGTGAAGCCAGGGTTGACCGGTTGGGCGCAGGTCAATGGCTGTCGCGGCGAGACGCCGACGATCGATCTGATGGAAAAGCGCGTGGAATACGACGTCTGGTACGTCGGCAACTGGAGCATTTGGCTCGACCTGAAGATTCTGGCGCGCACGGCGGCGGCCGTCATCTTTCAAGAGGCGTACTAAGTATGGTCCGGAAAAGTGCGAAGGGGTTTTTCCGGACAGACCATGCGCAAACGACGATGACGATTTATCCAGACCTCATCGCGCTTCAGGCGAGAATGAATCTGCCGGATCGCCCCTTGAGCTTCAAGTTGAGCTGGCAGATGGTGTCGGGGCAAAGGCACTCGATGCTTGTCGCGCAGTAAAGGACGCTGCACGCTGGAGCAGCGTCGCGAAACATCCATCCTTCCGGGAAAGATCCGCGTCGACGACGAATCCTCGTCCGGTGGCACCTTAGCGATCGTAGTGCATCGATTTCCTGAACAGCCGGACGATTGCATCGCGTAGCGCGAGCAGCGGGGGAACGAGAACAAAAAACGCTCCCATCGCGATCGAAGCGACCGCGTGACGAAGCGAAAACGGCCTCTCGTGGTCGAACTGGCCGGGGCTGGGATCGATAGGGGCCGCCGATAGGGCTCTGCCCGGTGAAACAGTCTTCTGTTGCGGTTTTCGGGGGGGGACCACGATCACCACGAACAGGATGTTGAGCAATAGCCAGATGCCCAAAACAACCAAGACGACGACCATTTGGACCTACCGAGGAACGCCAAAAAGCAATGAGCTTACGTTTAGCCTGAGACACCCCGGAAGGGAAGGTACCCGGGGCCCGACCTGCCGGGGCGGAACCCTGGCCGGCCGCGACGGTCTCCGTCAGTTCCGTGCTTTCTGACAACGGTATGGACTCATTTTGTTGATGCGGGATGAATACGGGCCGCAAGGGCGTGCTCGCTCCGGCTCGCCTTCGCAAACTGGTTCGTAATGTCAACGGAGGGACGGCAGCATCAGGGACGATTTGACGGATACCCTTAAGGTTACCGTCGTGCCTTGGGGGCTGCCCCTCCCGCGCGAGGGCGGTGAACCCGCCTCGCGGGGAGACTTCGCTCTCTCCTCGTTGGCAGTCGCGCTACGCGCTCGATCGACGGACAGGACGTGCCGGCGCGGGCAAGCGCATCCAACGTCGCTCTTCTATGCGTTCTCGACGTAATAGCTGTTGCGATGCTTGCCTTTGTAGGCCTCGATGCGCTGGAGCATTTTGGGGTTGGCGCGATTGAGAACGGCACCGAGCAGCTTCTTCTGCAGCACTTCCGAGCCCGCAACCGATTCCTGAAGTGCGGTGCGCGTCGTCTCTCCCCATTCGATCACATACACCATTGCGTCGATAAGGACGCTGAACGCCTTGGAATCGACCACCGGCATCACCGGGGCAAGATCGATGATGATGTATTCGTAGTGTTCCCGCAGCACTGCCAGCAGGTTGCTCATCGCCTTCGAGGTCATGACGTCCGCCGAATTGACCATGCGAGAACTCACCACGGACGGCAAGAAGTCGAGGCCCGTCTCCTTGCTTCGCTGCACGTGATAGCCAAGCGTCGAGGGATCGGCGAGGGTCTCGATCAGTCCGGAGCCGGCGTTGGGCGCGAGTTCTCGCGTGAGCGAGCGCGTATGGAGATCGCCGTCGATCAGCACGGTGCGGTGCCCCGCCAGAGCGATCAATTGGGCGAAGTTGGCGGCCACCGTCGTTTTCCCTTCCTTCGGAAGCGACGATGCGATTCCTATCACCTTGATGTCACGGGTCAGGCGCGCGACATCGATCGACACCTTGACGTTGCGCAGCGTCTCGGCAAAGCGCGAGAAGGGGTGATCGATGACGTAGCGCGATACGCCGGAGGTGCTGCTCTTGCTCTTGGCGGGCGATCCCAGCCACGCCCGTCCTTTCGCCCTCGCACCGATATCCGGCAGGATGCCGAGACATTTGACCCCGAGTTCGTCCTCGACCTCGGCGGGAGTGCGCAACACGTCGTGAAGCAACTCGCGGGCAAACGCGACGCCGAATCCGAGACAGAGACCTCCGACAAGCCCTCCCACCAGCGCCAGGAGCGTCCGCGGCGAGCTCTTGCGGTCCGGCGGGGTCGCGGTGCTGATGAGGCGCGACTCGCTCAGCGGGAAGCTCTGGTTCTGAGTTGCGCTTTGCAGCTTTTCCAGGAAGCTGTTGTAGAGGTTGCGATAGGTGTCCGCGGCGCTCTCCAGGTCCCTGAGCTTGACTTCCGCCTGCCCGGTATGACCGGCCTGGGCGACCAGTTCCTTCAAGTTCGCGTCCAGAGAAGCCTCCCGACTCTTGGCGATCTCGTAGTCGCTGCGATAGGCATCCCCGATCCGGTTAAGCTCGTCGGCAATGTTCTTGCGCAGCTCCTGCATCTTGTTGGCGAGGTTGACCGCCGCGCCATGGGTCTTGCCGTAGCGCCTCGACAGGTCTGCATATTGCGCGTTCATGTCGAGAAATTGCGCGCGCAGGCGCGTAATGACCGAGTTGTTGAGAGCGTCCGTCACCGTGGGCTGGGCGAGATCCTGGTCGGAAATGTTCTCGATGCGGTCGAGGCGCGCCTTCGCCTCGGCTGTCGCGGCCCGTGCCTGGACCAGTTGCGTGTTGAGGTCCGACAATTGCTGCTCGGACACCAGGCCGCGGCTGGTTCCAACGATGTTGTGCTCGGCCTTGAAGGTCTGCACGGCGCGGTCGCTGGCAGATGCCTGCTCGCTCAGCTCGAGGCTGCGCTGCTGAAGCCACTCGGTGGCCCGCTTGGTGGACTGATATTTGGCCTCGAGGGCGCCGACGAGATAGGCATTGGCAATCGCGTTGGCGATCTTGGCGGCCTTGTCAGGCGTCCGCGCGCGATAATTCAGCGACAGGACATATGTGGTCAGAACGCGCTCCGTTCGCAGGTTCTTCTGAACCTGCTCGACCACCGCGTGTTCGATTCGTTCCTGGCTCGGCGGCTCACCCGAGCCAAACAGCGACCGCGCCTTGCCCATGATGATGGCAAGAAGCCCCGGCTTGGAACCATTGAACTCCGGATCTTCAGTCAGCTTCAGGCGGCGGACCACGGACAGAATCAGGTCGTCCGAGTTGATGACCTCGACCTGGCTGTCGACGTAGCCGGTGTCGATCAGCGCGCTGCTGGTGTTGCTGTCCTTGTCCAGCACCTGCGCCTGGCGCGTATCCATCATGATGCGGGCATTGGCCGTATACATGGGCTGGGCCATCATCAGGTAGACGATCACCAGCGCCAGCGAACCGCCGGTGCATACCGCGACGATGGGCCATTGCCGGCGCAGGACGTCGGTCACGCGCTCGAAGCTGAGGACTGCCCCGCCGAATTCGATGCCGAAACGGTGTCCCGACTGGAAATGTTCTCTGGGTTGGTACATCTTCTAATTCGCTGCCTTTGACGATCGCCGATCAATTCGGAAGGGGGAGGGGCTTGAATGGATTGGCCAGCTTGGTCTTCCACTCGCCATCGAGCAGGGCGCCGCCTCGAGGCGGCGGCGCAGGGGTCTTGCCCTGGGTTCGCGCCAGCTGAGCGCCGGAATTGTCCTCTCCCGCTGCGGAATAGCCGGCCTGCACGTTGAGATCGCCGATCCGCTGCACAAAGTCCCTGATCTTGCGCGCCGCGTCCGGCTTCGTCGAATTGCACCGTCCTTCGGCAATCCGCAACGCGGCGCCGATGGCCGAACGATCGCTCGAAGCCGATGCCGAAATGAGCGTCTGAACGGAGGGCAGCAACGACGGATTGGTCGCGATGAGGGTCGCGAGCCGAAAGCGTAACTTCTCCTTGTCGTTGCGCATTCGCTCTAGAAGCGAGGAGGGCGACTTCACGAAGGTGTCGAGTTCGAGTTGCGAGGCGCGATCGGAGAATTCGACGCACTGAGCATGGCAAGCAACGGCGCTCGAAACCACCAGCCCAGAACCGACCAGGACAGCCGGTAGCCATCGGCGCTGTGCATGACGACGTGTTAGTCCGCGGCGCATCCGTGTTCCTTGCTTCTGTTGCAACAGGAGAACAGGCGAAACTTCCTGGCAGGTAACTGTGTCATCTTTTTGTGCGGCGCAAAAGCTGGTGCAGGATGTGCAACACCGAAGAATGCGGCCTCGATCTCAGCGGTTGTAGAATCAGGATCTACAATGCCTGCGAGATCGGCATGTATCGCTCATGAATGTTGCAACTTGAAAACATATCAGGCACTCGCAGACCTGTGCGTCGCAGAACCGACACAAGCTGCAACACGCTTCGATCGTTCCCGGGTGAGAGACGATTCTTCCACACGCAGACAGATCGATGCCAAGGGGTGAGCATCTATCGCATCAGCGCCGAATTTCGCGCACACTTTCCGCGCAAATGCTCGCAATCATCGCAAGCGAAGAGATCTACGCCCGAAGCACGCGGGGCCTCGCGCAAAAAGTGGCGTGAAGTTGGCGCTCTCATGTCCGAATGGTCTGCAAGCATTGAAAGTATCGTCGGTCGTCATGCATCGCGCGCGAATCAACGATCGCAGAGATTGAACATGTGCGAGACCTGATACACACTGCTGCGGTGCAATAGTCATGGAATGTTGATGTGACGGAGTTGGTTCATCGTGAGAAGGCGCATGTCCTGCCGCTCGACAGCATTCGGGGAATCGCCGCGACCTCGGTGGTGATTCACCACCTTCTGCTGATGCCGACGTTCCTCGCGGCGTTCCCGCATAATGCGTGGATCAACTGCTCCTTCTTCAGGAGTGCCTGGCTTTTGGTCGATCTGTTCTTCGTTCTTAGCGGGATCGTCATGGCGCTCAGCTACGTCGAGAGCGACTTCGGGCGCTTCTCGCTGCGCGAGTTCATGGTGCGGCGCCTGGCGCGGGTCTATCCGCTGCACATCGTCATGCTGTTCGCGAATCTGCTGTTCCGCCTCCTACGCATCAGCCTGGTCATGGCGGGCGTCGTGGTGGCTGCCCCGGCGGCCTTCGAGGTGAACAACGCACAATCGTTCGTGCTCAACGTCTTGTTGCTGCACTCGATGGGCTTCATCGACTATCTCAGCTGGAATGCGCCGAGCTGGAGCATCAGCGTCGAGTTCTACACCTATCTGGTGTTCGGCCTGATCCTGCTGTTCGCCCAGCGCATGCGCTCGCTTCTATGGTTTTACGCTCTCTGCGGCGCGCTCGCGGTTGGAAGTCTGGTCTTCATCATCTTCGTGCTCGACAAGAGAAGCCTCGGGCTCCAGACCGATTTCGGCATCCTGCGCTGCTTCGTGAGCTTCTTCCTGGGCGTGCTGACGGTCCGGATCGTCGATCGCCTGCCGGCCAAGCCGGGCCCTGTCGTGCAGGGAATGGTGCAATTCGTCGCCATGATCGCAAGCATCGTCCTGGTGTCCGTCGCGGAGACCAGCCCTGCCGCGACCTTCCTCGCGCCGGTGACGTTTGCGATCTTCCTCGGCAGCCTGCTCGCCTTTCCGGATGCGCTGCTGGTGCCGCGGGTGCTGGTGGCCCGTCCGCTGGTCTGGCTCGGGAAGCGTTCCTACTCGATCTATATGGTGCACGCGCTCGTGGTGCTGTTGGCCGAGTATTTCGTGCGGGCGGTCGGAGCGGGGCGGATCGCCGCGCTCGATTCGATCTTTCCGGGTCTGCCGGCCTCGCTCAATCTCGTGGTGTCATTGGCCGCAGTGCTCGCGGTTTCCCACTTCACCTATCTCTACGTCGAAATTCCCGGCGGCAAGTTCATGCGGAACCTGCTCGGAAGCCGTCGGGATTTCGCGCGATCGCCCGCACCCTCGGCGCGGCCGACAAACTGAGCCGGACATGACGATCCTTCCGCTGCACCGGCCCCAGATGAGGTTGATCAGCCTCAACATCGAGGCGATCGCGCTCGGCGTCTATCTGGTCCGCGACGCCTTCGGCGGCGTGATCCGCTACTATACCAGCATCTATCACATGGATGCCCTGTGGTATTTGCCCGACGCAGTTGCGGTGCTGTGCCTGATTCAGTTCTTCGTGCATTGCGTCCTGCGCAATCGCAGCACGCTGGCGATGATCGTGCTCGTGCAGATCATGCTGTCGCTCGTGCTCGGCTACTTCATGATGGGGACGATGAACGCGGCGATCTCGTCCTTCAAGATGATGTTGCCGGTGTTCGTCGGGTTCTGCTTCTGCGATTCGAGCCTCGGTTCGTATCGCAAGCTGCTGTCGGTCATCGCAGTCACGTTCTACCTGTCCGTGATCGGCGTTTTCCTGACGAAATTCTACCTGATGCCCTGGGTCGGCTACAAGTACGAGTCCTTCGGCGCCGTACGCGAGGCCGGCCGGCTGTGGTGGGCCTATGGCGGCGACGACCAGCGCCTGATGGGCTTTGCCGCCGACAACACCATGGCGGCCTTCTTCATCCTCGTGTCGTTCGCGATCACGTCCATTCGCATGAGCACGACCTGGTGCCTCGTATTCGGCTCCATTGCGATCTATGCCACGCGCCTCACCACCAGCAAGACCACCATGATTGTCCTCGTGCTTTACCTGCTTCTGCTGGTGCTCGTGCGCATGCTGCCGGAGAGATCGCGCTTCCCTGCGATCCGATCGATCGCGCAATGGTCCTTTGCGGCGATCTTCGTGCCGTTTTTCATGATCGTCGTCGCGTCGGGCACCGCGGCGGTGCCGCACTCGACCCTGTTCAGCATCGTCGACCGCATCAACAACAGCTGGCAGCTGCCGTTCGTCTATATGAGCCAGCTGATGCCCGTTGGTCTGATCACCGGCTGCGGAGCCGGCTGCTTCAACTACCCGCAGAAGCTGTTCTCGCCGCTTGCGCATTACTGGGTGCCCGTGGATAATTTCTACATCGGCACCTACCTGATGTTCGGGCTGCCCTTCGTCGCCTTCATGGTGATGGTGTTCCGGGCGACCTTCGGTGCGACCGACGTCTACAAGCTGACGCTGATCTTCGTCGTCAACTTGTTCACGATCACGGTGCTGAACTACGGCCCGGCATCCGGCCTCCTGATCATCGCATTGAGCTTCAGTGAAGTATTTTCACGGCGTGCGACCTCCGCACGGGGGATCGATGCTGTCCCGATCGTCATGCGGCCGCCGGTGCCGCCGTTGGAAGGCTTCCGCCCGGATCTGCCGGCGGCGAGCGGAACCAGGTGAGAACAGAACGGATGATGCATAAGCGGCTCGCATTCATCGACACGCTGCGCGGCATTGCCGTGCTGGCGGTCCTGGTCCAGCACGTCTTCGAGGTGATCGTCGAGAAGCATCCGACGGGCGCCTATTACTGGCCGATCCATGACGTGTTCGGCTACTACATGAACTTCGGCCGCTTCGGCGTGGTGTTGTTCTTCTTCGTCAGCGGCTTCGTCATCCCGTTCAGCTTCCCCGACAGCACCACGCCCGTGCGGGATTTCACCGTCAGCCGCTTCTTCCGGCTCTATCCGGCCTACTGGACCTCGCTCGTGGTGGGGCTGCTGACGATGCAGCTTCTGGACTCGAAGATCTATCCGCTGGGGCAGATCGCCGCCAACGTGACGATGTTGCAGACCTTCGTGAATGTCCCGAACCTCTGGGTGTTCTACTGGACGCTGGCGATCGAGCTGCTGTTCTATGTCGGGTGCACCATTCTCTTCGCCATGGGACTGTTGAACCAGCGCTTCACCGCGGTGTCCATCGTCGTCGCCGCTGCTCTGGTCGGAACCACCGCTGCGCTCTTCGTCGAGAGCAGGATGGTCTCCTCGGTGATGGAGGTCGGATTGAACCTGTCAGCCATGTTCCTGGGCAAGATCATCCGCGACACCGTCATCGGCGGAAAGCTGCGATGGAGCCATGTGGCCGTCTGCACGCTTCTGTACACGATCTTCGCCGTCACCCTGTCCGAGCGGAGGTTCGGCGGGGTGTATCACGAGAACTTCTTCTACAGTTATTCGATCGGGTCCGCCTATGTCTGCGCGGCGCTGGTCTTTATCGGCTTTGCCGTGTTCGGCGAGAGATTGGCCTGGCGCCCGATGGCATTCGTCGGCGTGATCAGCTATTCGGTCTACCTGATGTCCCCGTTCGTGATCGTTTTCGTCCACCGCCTGTTCTGGTTCGGCGACGGGCCGCTGGGATGGTCGATCTTCCTGGTCCTGATCCTGGCGTTGTCGATCCTCGTCAGTTGGATGACATTCGCGTTCATCGAGAAGCCCAGCATTTCCTTCGGGCAAAAATTCCGCTCGGCTCGAAGAAAGCCCGTCATCCTCGAGCCGGCCCTCGGCACCCAGGGTGCCGCGGAGTGATCAAGACACCCGACCAGCCGGGCGCCGCCTATGACGGATCATTCCTTCCGTCGGTCCAGGGCCTTCGCGCCATCGCGGCGCTGAGCGTGCTGATGGATCATTTCTACGACATGCCGAAGGCCGGCATGTACGACATTCCGAATCCCGGGTTCCTGCCGCCGCTCTGGCCCTGGCTGCAGTCGGTGATCAATGTCGGCGGGCATGGCGTCGAGCTGTTCTTCATGATCAGCGGCTTCCTGATCCCGGCGAGCCTGGTGCGGCACGGATCGCTGTCGCGATTCTTCTACGACCGCGTCCTGCGCATCATGCCGGTGTTCGTCCTCCTGCATCTTGCGCTGTTCGCGATCGGTCCGATCGTCGCCTACAAGTTCTTCCGCGGGATCGATCTGACCAGCTATCTTTCCATCTTTGCAGCCAATCTGTTCTTCGTGCAGGACGCGCTCGGCTTGCCGATCGCCCAGCAGAACGCCTGGACGTTGACCTATGAGTGGGCGTTCTACATCTGGTTCGCCCTGACGTTTGTACTGTGGCGCGGCGGAGGCAAGCTGCTGGCGGCGCCCCTGATCTTGCTGGGTCTTGCCTGCCTGATGCGCTGGCCGATCACCGCGTTCTTCTGCATCGGCATGCTGTTCAGCGCGACCGGATTTCGCATTTCCATCCCGGGGCGGCTCGGGCTGCTCGCCGGTCTCGTCTGCGGGGCCGCCCTCTATGCGAGCCTGGTGCTGTTTCACCCGTTCGTGGGACTCATTCCCGGATTTTTGCTGTTCGCCATGGTGCTTGCCCCGGAATCAGGCCTCGGCAAGGCTCTCAGTGCGCCGGCGCTCCAGTACATCGGCAAGATCAGCTACAGCCTTTATCTCGTGCACCCTTTCGTGCTCTTCCCATTGCAAATGATCGGCCTGAAGCTGGTTGCTGCCGGCGTCGATCGCTGGCTGCTGTGGAGCGCATTCATCGGGCTCGGGCTCGTGCTGTCGTTGGTTGCCAGCGCGATCAGCTATGAGCTGATCGAGGTCAGGCTGAGGCGCCTGCTGGACGGCGCGATCCGCGGCCTGTTCTTCCGGCCGCGGGTCGAGCAATCCGCTTGAGAGCCGTCGGCCGCGGTCAGCTCACGGTGCGGCCTGCAAGCCTGTGATAGGATCCGAGCAGCCCTTCGGCAATGCGGTCCCAGTTCAGGAGCCCGGCCGCGGTTTGCCGTGCGCCCTCGGTCAATGTGGCGGCCAGCGGTTTCGAGGTCAGCACGCGCTCGAGTGCGTCGGCAAGCGCAGTGGCGTCGCCGGGAGGGACCAACAGCCCGTTGACGCCGTCCGTCACGACGTCGGGAATGCCGCCGGTGGCGCTGGCAACGACGGGCCGGGAGTTGCCGTAGGCCGACGCCAGCACGCCGCTCTGAGTCGCATCCTTGTAGGGCAAGGCGACCACTGAGGCGGATTGAAACAGCCGTCCCGTATCGGCTGGCGAAATGTAGGCGTTGATGGTCTTGACCGTCGGCATCGCTTGCATCCGCGCGCCGAGCCGTGTCATTTCGGGGCCGCGACCGGCAACGATCGCTTCATGCGCCACACCGCGCTGGGCCAGCATGTCGATCGCATCGATGAAGACATCCAGGCCCTTGTAAGCCCACATCCGTCCAAAGAACAGAATGCGTCCGGGGTCGGGCTCGGTGATCGCACCTCCGGCCGGCGGAACCATGAGCACGCCGTGCATGCTGGGGATGGTCTCGCCCTTGAAGTCGGGCGAGGCGCGACGAAAATCGGCGATGCAGCTTTCGCCATGCGTGGTCACCACCGATGCGGCCGCGCGCATGCGCCCGCGCCAGGCATCTTCGCGCGGCGAAGTTCCGGAGCCGCCTTCCGAATGCGGGATTGCGTCGTGGACGGTGAGCACCAGGGGAATGCCGAGTGGACGGAGGAGCTGGATCAACTGTGACGTGTAGATTTCTGGAACTTCGTGACAATGAATCACGTCCGGACGAAACGATATTATGTCGAGGAAAGACGCGGGAATGCCGAGCAGGCCGCCGCCACGGCGCAAGCTCATATTGCGGATCCGTGTCTCGAACGGCGCCGTCACGGCGATATCGGCCAGTTTCCACTGCTGGTTGGCGTCCTTGCGGTTGAGCACGAGGCGGACGTCGCAATGCCGCGCCAATCCCGCTGCAAGCCGATAGGAGTATTCCGCAAAATGCGGTGCATAGATAGCTACGCGCAACCGCCTGGAGCTACGGAGAGAAGGCGGGGCGGGCGAATTCGTCAAGGTATCCATTTTGCATCACTTTGCAAAGGGTGATCGGAGTGTAGTCCACGATTTGAACTCACTTCCACTCTAAAGCGGAATCGTGACGGCACACATCTGATTGCCATCACTAGGTCGTAGTGTTGCGCGCAATCAGCACTCCGCGTGATCGGAGATGCTGACGTTGCGGCAGCATCGGACGCCACGTCTAGTCTGCGATTGTGGTTGGATCTGTCGGAATTGGGTCGAATTGTTGATGAACGCAACGCAGGGCAAACAACATCAGGTCGTGATTGCCTTGTTCTGGTCACTTGCACAGAATTGGGGCGGCCGGGCGCTGTCGTTCGTCCTGTTCCTGGTGCTGGCCCGGCTGCTCGATCCCACGGATTTCGGCCTTGCCGCGCTGGTCGCCTTCATCCTGCTGCTCCTGAGCTCCGTCGCCGAATTCGGCTTCGGTGAGGCGTTGGTCCAGCGACGCACGCTCGAGCCAGCCGATGTGACGCTGCCCTTCTTCTGCTCCCTTGCGGCGTCGGCGATTCTTGCGGTGCTGATTGTTTTCCTGGCGACGGATATCGAGCATTGGCTCGGCGTGAAAGGGCTTGCGCCGCTGTTGACGGCGGCGAGCCTCGCTCTTCCGATCGGCACGGCGACCCTGTTTCAGGAAGCGCTCTACAAGCGCCAGATGGACTTTCGCGTGCTCGCGGTCAGGACCATGGTGGCAACAGCCATCTCCGGCGTCGTGGGCATTGCCTGTGCCTATGCCGGTTTCGGCGCTCTCAGCCTCGTCATCCAGGTGGTCGTCCAGAGCGCGATCAGCGGCTTGTGGCTCTGGAGCCAGCCGCGATGGCTGCCGATGCGTGCCTACGATACCAGGAGCTTTCGCGCGCTCTCCGGCTATAGCGTCCATGTCGTATCGAACCGGCTGCTGGATTTCGCCATCGTTCGCACCATCGACATGATCATCCTGTCGCTCTACGGCGTCGCGGCCCTCGGCATCTACACGGTCGGGGCCCGGGTCTACATCATCCTGATGCAGCTGCTCACCCAGGCGGTGATGGACGTCGCCTTGAGCGCGCTGTCCAGGATCGCGCACGAGCGCGACCGGATCGCCGGCGCCTACCTGCGCAGCGTCAGTCTCGGAGCGCTGGTCGGATCTCCCGTCTTCGTGCTGCTTGCGGCGATCGCGCCGGAGCTTTCACTGCTGCTGTTCGGCGCGAAATGGGCCGGCAGCGAAGCGGTGATGAGACCCCTGATGCTGGTCGGGGCGATCCAGACGGTGCAGTTCGTCAACAGCGCCTATTTCGGCGCGCTGGGCAAGCCGAACTACGTCTTCGGGCTGAACATCCTCAAATTCTGCGCGGTCGTGCCCGCGATGTTCCTGCTTCCCTCGCGCGACATCGGCCAGTTGGCGACGATTTTCGCGTTCGCGCAGCTCGTGGTGACGCCCGTGACGTTCGCGCTGGCGCTCCGGCTGCTCGGCCTCAGCTGGAGCCAGTTTCTGCGTCCGATCGCGGGCTGTCTTTGCGCCATCGTTCTGGCGTACGGCGCGGTCGTGCTGTGCCGCCATGCGACGCCGGACATGAATCCCTATTTGCGGATGGGACTGCTGTCGTCATGTTTCGGCGCAACCTATCTGATATGCATTCTGCTGCTCTGGCGGAAGCAATTGTTCTCGCTGATCGATTTCGTCGTGAAGCGCGGTGCGACCGCCTGAGCGAGACGAGGAGAACGACGTGAAGCAACTGATTCCCGTACCCGTGCGCAGGCACCTCAAAGGCTGGCTCAACAGCGCGAAGGGTACGCCGCTGGCGGTCGATCTCCTCGAGTTGCGCAGATGGCAGATCGCCCGGAAGGATGTCGGCGTCAGCGCCGCGCCGCGTAACGAGCCGCGCCGGCTCGTGGTGCTTCCTTCCGATCCCTGGAGCGTTCATCAGTCGCGCGGCGACGAGGCGATGATCGAAGCCGCCGTCGGCGAGATCAGGCGGATGCATCCCGACGTCGAGACTTACGTCGTCACCGCCACCGGCGCCGCGAGCGCGGACGTGCGCGCGATGGGTTTCAAGCCGCTCGAGATCTGGAAACAGCCGTTTTCCTATCAGGCGGTCGCGCAGGAGCTCTCGATCACCCGTCCGGACTTCGCCGTGGTGCTGGGGGCCGACGTGCTCGACGGCTATTATTCTCCGGTGGATGCCGCGCGCATGCTGCTGGTCGCCGACCTGATGGCGGCGTTCGGTGCCAAGGTCAGCGTGCTCGGCTTCAGTTTCAACTCTCGTCCCGCCAAGGCGCTGCGCGAAGTATTCCGGCTGCTCGATCCGGGCGTGGTCCTCAATCTGCGCGATGCGATATCGCTTCGGCGTTTCGACGAATTCGCCCGCAGGCGCGCCCATCTCGTCGCCGACGCCGCGTTCATGCTG
The DNA here is from genome assembly GCF_016462955.1 of Bradyrhizobium sp. Taxonomy (GTDB): domain Bacteria; phylum Pseudomonadota; class Alphaproteobacteria; order Rhizobiales; family Xanthobacteraceae; genus Bradyrhizobium. The sequence continues at coordinate 66,194 of NZ_JAEMSD010000001.1, forward strand.
ACGCCGCGCGCCGACACGGCGGCGGTGAAGCAGATCGCGGCCACGATCGCACGGCAGAGCGAGCAAGGCCGCAAAGTCTTCGTCTTCAACATCCACCCGATGCTGTTCAAGAAGCCGGAGCCAGCGAAGCTGCGGAAGATGATCGAGCTTGCGGCGGCGGCCATGGAGCGTCTGTCGCGTGAGCACGATGCAAGCTGGTTGCTGCTTGCGCATGACTACCGTCCCGAGATCGCCGACGACAACTGCCTCCGGCCGCTGGCCGAGCGCCTGAAGGCCGTGCTCGGCGAGCGCGTATATCACGTCGAGCAGACCCTGTCGGCCGGCGAGATCAAGGCCGTCGTAGGACTGGTCGACGGCGTGATCACGGGGCGCATGCATCTGGCGATTGCCGCGCTCGGACAGGGAACGCCGGTGGCGGCGATCACCTATCAGGACAAGTTCCAGGGCCTGTTCGCCCATTTCGGCATCAGCGAGCAGCTGTTGCTCGCGCCAGCCCAGTTCCTCGTCGGCGACAGCTTCGAGAAATTCCTGCTGCACTTCCTCGAAACGCATGAAGCAGCCGGGGACCAGGTGCGCCAAGCCCTGCCGGGGGTCATGGACCTGTCCCGCGCCAACATTGCCCCGCTGCTGGGCGATACCGGAATCCGAATGGCGCCGAAGGCCGGCGGCAAGGTGGCCTGACGCCTCCTTGCGCCCGCGAGCGCGTCAGTTGACCGCGCGCTCGGTGTTGTCGAAGCGTATGGCGGGTTCGGCCGCGACGCGGGGACTCGACGCCGATGTCGGCCCAACTATTGATGAGGCGACGCGCGGGATTCTCGAAATAGGCGTAGGTGCGATCCGCCACGACGGTGAGGACCGCGCTGCATGCCAGCGCGAACAGGCCAAATTGATCCGGCCGCAACTGGAGCCCGGTCCATAGCGGCTTGAAAACCGCGATGAGAAGTGCGTCGTGCAGCATGTAGATCGCGTATGAGGTATTGCCGAGTCGCCCGAGCAGGCGTGCGCCCGGAATCTCCTTGAAGGCGCTTTCGCCGACCGCCGTGAGCAGGATGGCGCAGGAGAACAGCAGGATGGCGAGGTCCGGCTTGGCGAAGACGTTGAGGACGACGACGCAGAGGCCGAACACGCCGATCCCGGCGAACAGCACCGGCTTGCGCCGGTAGGGGCCCGACATCCGGAACAGAATGGCGAGCAGGATGCCGTTCAGGAAGCTCGGCAACGCGCGAAGCATGCCGTAGTCGTAGTTGGCGCCGTACATCTGCGATCGGTCCTGCCAGATCGGCAGATGGCCGTGGGCAAGGACCAGATAGAACGCCGCCACGATGGCGCCGAGCACGATCGGCTGCACCTTGCGGGCCAGCAGCATCAGCAGCGGAAAGATCAGATAGCAGAAGAATTCCGCGCTGATCGACCAGGACGGCGAGTTGAAGCTGAGATGATCGGTGACGCCCCAGGCCTGGACCAGCAGGAGATTGTAGAGGAAGTCCAGCGAGGTCGACCGCGCCGTGCGCTCCAGGCCGACGCCGATCAGCACCACGAAGATGAGCAGGCTCAGCACGTGCAGCGGGTAGATTCGCGCGATGCGTCGGATCATGAAGCGCGAGTAGCCGCGCAGGCCGCGGACGTCGGACGGATAGGAGTAGGAGATCACGAAGCCGGACAGGATGAAGAACATGTCCACGAACAGGCCGAAGGACCCGTTCCAGGCCGGCGAAATACCGGTGTCGACCAGCTTCAGGTGGAAGATGAAGACGCCGAGGGCGGCAACGAAGCGATAAAAGTCGAGGACGACGAAACGTCTTGCTTCACTGGCTTCCATCGGGCCTCGGAGTCCTTGCGCGGTTCATCACCCTCTTAGACATCAATTGTGACGCAAGTTCGCAAGCGCGCCGGCTGATGCGGCCCATCCGATTGCCGATGGCGGCAGCGCTCTGCTCATCGATGAGGCAGACGCCTGACAAACGAACAGGGGCCGGAACATGGTCCCGGCCCCTCAGCGATGTCGGCGCCCTTTCGGACGGATTCGCATGTTCAGACGAACACGAAATCGTGGCTCGTCAGGCTCGAGACATAGACGTTCTTGATCAGGATCGAATCGGTCTCCGAGAACGTGATGAGCGCGTTCGTGCCGGACTGCGTCATCTGCAGATGGCTGTAGTCGGCGGCCAGCAGCTTCGAAATCTGGATCACGTCGTGGCTGGCGCCGTTGCCGGCCTGGAAGTTGAGGATCTGGTCCTGCCCGTGATCGTAGGCGATCGTCGTCGAGCTCGGCGCGGCGGAGAACACGTCATTGCCGGCCCCGCCCTGGATCGTGACGCCGGCAGCAACCGCCGTGACGTTGTGGGTACCGTCGGTTCTGGTCTGATCGAAGAACTGCAGCGCGTTGGCGCTGTTGTAGTTCTCGTGCTGGGTCGTGCCGGCCTGTCCGTTGAAGTTGAACAGGAACACGTCCTTCGATCCGTCGACGTTGTTGGCGATCTCCTGGGTCTTCACGCCGGCGCTGTTGTAGATGTCCGTCAGCTTGCTGCCGTCGTCGTGGATCACCTGGGTATAGTCCAGCGTGCCGTCGGCGTGGGTCCGGGTGAGCTCGACCAGCTTGCCCGACGCATCAAGGTGCTGGTGCTGGGTGGTGTAGGATTGCCCGGTGACGTTGTAGTTCCAATTGTCCTGGCTGCCGTCGGCATTCTTGATATAGGCGGCGGTCTTCACGCCGCCGGTGTAGGCGGTGGTGGAGCTGTAACCATCGCTCTTGGTGGTCACCTCGCTGGTGATGACGCCTTTGGCGTCGTACCACTCCGACGTCTTGGTGCCGTCGGCACTCTGCACCAGCGTGAAGGCCAGGCTGTCGTCGGCGTGGGTTCGCACGATATGGGTAAGGAAGCCCGTCGCATCGTAGGTGTCGTGCTCGCTCGTGTAGGTCTGCCCGACGATGTTGAACTGGAAGACGTCCTTCGAGCCGTCGGCGTGGTAGTCGGTCTGCATCTTCTTGACGCCGGCCGCATCGTAGCTGGTGACGACGCTGCTGCCATCATCGTTGACGACCTGGGTGTAGTCGAGCGAGCCGTCGGCGTGCCAGCGGGTCACCTGCGTCGTCTTGCCGGTCGGGTCGAGGTGCTGATACTGCGTGGTGTAGGTCTGGCCGGTGATGTTGTAGCTGTAATTATCGTGGCTCTGGTCGGCATTGGTGATGTAGGCCGCAGTCTTCACGCCGTTGGTGTAAACCGTGGTCGAGCTGTACCCGCTCGCCTTCTCCAACACCTCGCTGATGAGCACGCCCTTGGCGTCGTACCAGTCCGTGGCCTTGGTCCCGTCCTTGCTTTGCACCAGCTTGAACGCCATGCTGCCGTCGGCGTGCTTGCGGATCAGCGTGGTGAGGAACCCGCTCGCGTCATAGACGTCGTGCTCGGTCGTGTAGTTCTGGCCGGTGATGTTGAAGAGGAACACGTCCTTGCTGCCGTCGGCGTGGACGTTGGCCTCCTTGATCCGCGTTCCAGCGGCATCGTAGGTGGTGAAGACGCTGCTGCCATCGGAATTGATGATTTGGGTATAGTCGAGCGTGCCGTCGGCGTGCTTGCGGGTCACGGCCGTGATCTTGCCGGACGGATCGACGTGCTGGATCTGCGTGGTGTAGCTCTTGCCGGTGATGCCGAAGGCGTAATTGTCCTGGCTGCCGTCGGCATATTTGACATAGGTGTTGGTCTTGACGCCGTTGCTGTAGGTCGTCGTCGAGGTGGTGCCGTTTGCCGTCTCCACCACTTCGCTGGTGAGGGTGCCGGCGGCATTGTACCAATCGGTCGTCTTGGTGCCGTCCTTGGTCTGGACCAGCTTGAAGGCGAGAGTGCCGTCGCCGTGCAGCCGCGTCAGGCTGGTGATGAAGCCGGTCGCGTCGTAGTCGTAGTGCTCGGTCGTGTAGTTCTGGCCCTTGATGTTGTAAGTCCAGACGTCCTTGCTTTTGTCGGCATGATAGCTGGTCTCCACCAGCTTGACCCCGGTGGCGCTGTACGTGGTGATCACGCTGCTGCCGTCGCCGTTGTAGACTTGGGTCGAATCCAGCGAGCCGTCGGCATGGCTGCGGGTGACCGACGTGACCTTCCCCGAGGCATCGAGATGCTGCACCTGGGTGGTGAAGCTCTTCCCCGTGACGTTGTAGGTATAGTTGTCCTGGGAACCGTCGGCGTTCTTGACGTAGGCGGCCGTCTTCACCCCGTTCGTATAGAGCGTGGTGGAGTAGTAGCCGTCGGACTTCTGGACGACCTCGCTCAGAAGTGTTCCGGCCGTGTTGTAGCTGTCGGTGGTCCTGGTTCCGTCGGTGGCGATGTGGACGAGCTTCGTCTGCACGCCCGAAGTGTAGCTGATCAGGTCCTTTGAGCCGTCGGTGTAGGTCACGGTGGTCGAGGTCGGCTGCCCGCTCGCATTCAGGCCGGTGTCGGACTTTGAGAGCAGCTTTCCGCTCGAATCATAGGTCTTGGTGTTGCTCCAGGTCGCGGCCGTATTCGTCACCGAGAACGAGTATCCGCCCTGGATCTTGGACAGCGCGCTGCCGTAATGGGCGATGACGTAGTCCATCGTCGCCTTCGAGGCGACCGGGAGAACGTGCGAACCGGTCAGCGTGATGCTCTGCAGCGCCGTGGAGTCGCTGAGGTCGGACAGCTGCGGCACGATCTCGGCTGCGGTTCCGGTGATGCTGGTTCGGGTGTCGGGCGGCGTCGGCGTGGCCGGCGGGGCGTCGATCTCGATGATCACGGGGTGATCGCTGAGCGGAATGGTGATGGTGCTGACGTCGGTATAGCTGGCGATCGCGGTCGCTCCCGTCAGCGTGTCGTACACCTTCACCGTGTGATGGACGGCGCCGAGGTTCACCGTGACCGTCTGGGTCGGATTGGACAGTTCGGTATCGGTGGCGTCGTTCCAGAGCTTCGGCTCCGCCCAGACGACGAGCTCATAGGCGCCATTGCTCTTGCCGAGCACCATGCTGTTGCCCGAGGCCGGCATGTTGCTCAGCGTGTAGTTCAATGGATCGGTCGGCTGCAGGCCGCCTTTGCCGTCGTCGGCCAGAACCGTCGTCAGATTGTGAATCGCCGTCGCGGCGAGCTTCGGCGTGCCGTCGGAATTGAACAGCCCGAAGTTGGCTTCGGGGTTGGTGTTGGCAGCCGAGGAGTCGCGGTCGAACAGCTCGTAGAGATAGGTCATGCTGACGCCGGCCTTGTAGGCATCGACCAGCGTGTTCAGGATCGACTTGGCCTGCACCGTCTCGTTGACGCCGAGATATTGGGTGTTGGTCTGCGTGGTGTAGCCGGTCTCGGTGATGACAACGGGCTTTCCCGGTGCCGCGGTCATGACGGCGCTGAGCGTCGCCGAGATGGAGCTGCCGGTGGTCAGGCTGGTGCTGACATAGGCGTGGGCGTTGGCATAGTCGACCGAGCCCGACATGTTGCCGAGCTCGCTGTAGCCTTGCGGATCGTTGTAGGCCAGCGACAGGTTGTACACGGGGATGCTGCCGAGCGTGGCATTGGCATTGACGGCCTGATAGAGCGCGCTCTGGAACTGGGCCGCGGCCGAGAGGCTGGAGCTGCCATTGTAGCTGAAGGGCTGGTGATTGGCCTCGTTGAGACCTTCGATCGCGCTGATGCTGCCAGCATAACTGGTTGCAAACTTTTCGAGCGAGGCGATGTATTTCTGCAGCCCGACCGTGCCCGTCTGGGGCAGCGCAGATGACACCAGGAAGTCGAACTTATAGCCGGCAGCGGCGAGGCCCTCGACCACCGGTTGGGCGGCGGGGCTTGTTCCCATCGCATCGCGGAGGTGGGTCACGCCGAGATATTTCAGATCCTCGACCATCAGCGCGAGATTGTTGTAGCCGGTCCATCCGAAACCGGCATGCGTGTTGACGCCGATGGAGTTGATGAAGCCGCTGGCGGAGAGGATGGTTTGATCAGGCATTGCACACTCGAATTTCAGCGCGAGCAAAATTGCTCGCAGGATTTGCGGTCAACCTTCTATGTCGAGTGTGAATTTCAGATAAAAACGAAGCGACAAATCGCGAGCGAAACGCGGTTCCTTCCGGAGGAACGGTTCGACTCGAACAGCAGCAGAATGCTGATGCGATGCCGGTGCAGCATGGCGTCAGGAAGGCGCTTTCGCGATTTTCGCGATTTGGCACTGCTGATTATGCGCGCACGCCTCGCGCGATCAGTTGGATTGCACAGCGGGCCGGCAGTCTGCCGTTTTGGTGGGCGGGTAGCTTGATAGATTCTATCGCGTGGGTTGTAGGAGAATTTTCACGAAAGAGGCTCCCAGTTCCGCACAGGAACCGAATCGGCAAGTCGGCGCGACCGTGTAGGGCGGGGCGGCGTGCTAGCTAGCCGCGGCGGGCCAGCATCAGGAAGTCTCCGCGCCAACCTATGATCGCGGTTGCGATCGCGGCAATCACGATCTTGCCGGCGAGCCATGCCGCCGGTTCGGTCGGCGTCGCGCCGAGTGATCCGATCACGATTGCGGCCGCCAGCGCCTGCATGACCAAGGCCCAGCGCGGGAATGCCTGGAATCGCAGGGTTGGACCGAGTGCGGCCAGGATTGTCGCCAGCGTGGCGAGCGAGGCGCAGCCGACCGCCTGTCGCGGTGACAGGCCGGCCCACGCCGCGGCAAGCGCGACGGCCGAGACGATCGCGAGCTGGCCGGCCGCGACGGCCACGAGCCTGGTGGCGAGCTTCTCCAGGTGCGGTACGACCGCGACGGTCGCCTGGAGATGCGTATGCAGGAAGTAGAAGACGGCCACCGACGGCGCAGTCGCCAGGAAGCCGTCAAGGCTCTCGCGCGGCACCAGAATGCGTGCTGCGTCCGGAATGAAGCCGACCAGTCCGCCGAGCAGCACGAGGGTCGTGCAGATCATGAATTCGAACATACGCCGGGCCGATTGAACCGACTTCATGACGGTGCCGTGTTCGAAATCCTTGACCACATCGGGATAGCTCACGGTGTGGATCGCCGCATTGAGGACCCAGAACGGCCGTTGCAGCAAGTCGAGCGCGATCGAGAATCCCGCACCTGCTCCGGTCGCGCCCAGCCGGCCGATGATGATGATCCGGAGCAGCACCGGCACCGACAGATGGATGACGGATGCGCCCGCAGCGAGCATGCCGTAGCGAGCGAAAGTCTTCCAGTCGGCGAGCATCGTCTGCAAGGAAGCGCGTTGCAGCGGCGTGCGGTAAGCAACGAGGCCGGCGGCGAGCCCCAGCATGTGTCCGGCCGCAATCCCGAGCAGCGCAGCTTCGGCCGTTGCCGAGACCGCTCCCCCCGCCGCGGCGCCGGTCAGAAGCGCGGTGGCACGTAGCGCGAGAAGGGAGGAGGCGACGCCCAGCCGGTCTGACAGGCGGACCGACAGGAAGTAAAGATCGGTCAAGCCTTGAAGCACGGCGATGCCGAGGCCCAGGATGATGATCCCGGCGGGAAGCGGACTGGCCAGAGCTGCGCAGCCGCCGACCACGACGAGCGCGCCCGCACTGGACAGGCCTGCGGCAAACAGCGACCACCTCAGCCGAGCTGCCTCGTTCTCCCCGGCCGCCGCCAGAAAGCGCAGTCCGGCGAGCTGTAGCCATTCGAACATCAGGACGCAGAGCAGCTGGCTCGAGGCCAGCGCCAGCGAAAAATTGGTGTAGGCGGCGGCGGGCAGCAGATGGCTGATCGCGAAGATCAGGACGATCGCCGCGGCGCTCTGATAGACGTAGCCCGCCATCGCGAAGAGGCGTGTCATCTCGGAATGAGGCGCTCCTTGCCGACGGTCCGGGGCGCTTCGGTCGTTGCTGCACGCACGCGGGACATTCGCTGCTCGCGCAACTGCTCGTACAGAGTCTTGTAGGATGACAGCACGTCGGCAAAGATCCATTTGTTGGTATCGGCGATCAGGCGCCGGCTGATCTCGTCGATCTTGTCGGGATCCGACGCGACTGCGAGCATGCTGTCGGCCAGCGATCGTGGATCGGCGTCGGTCAGCCAGCCGGTTACGCCATGCTCGATGACCTCGGGCATGCCGCCAAAGCGCGTTCCCAGCAGCGGCCTGCCGGCCGCCTTGGCGTCTGCGACGACGAGCGGACCAGGGTCGTGCCAGATCGACGGGGCAATCACCACGTCGACCTGCTTGTAGAAATCGTCCGGGACCACGAATCCCATGAACTCGATACGCGCATCCGGCGCGAGCGCCCTGAGGCGCCGTTGTTCCTCGTCGCTCACGCGACCGGCGATCAGCATCCGGATGCGATCCCGGGGCAGCATGGCAAGTGCCCGCATCAGATTGTCGATGCCCTTTTCCTCGGTGAGGCGGCCGATGAATCCGAACGTCACCTCCGTGGTGCAGATCGCACGAGGATAGGGTTCACGCGGCGGTTCGGTCGAGGCGTTGCGGATCACGGTACGGATCGGTGTCTCCGCGAATAGGCCCATGTCGGTGTGAATCGATAGCACGCGCTCGCTCACGCCGACCACGGCGCTGAGCCAATGGGTGGCCCGCTTGCGGTGAAAGGTCAGGATTCCGCAGCTCGTGCAGGTGTGCTCGCAAGACCGTCCCTTGTCGAAGCGGGAGCAGCGTGGACAGGTTAGATAATAGTCGTGAAGCGTATGCAGCACCGGGACGCCGAGCTGGGCGGCGACGCGCCAGATCGCGGTGGTCAGGCCCGACAGATTGTTGGAGTGCAGGACGTCCGGCTTGAAGGCCCTGATCCGCTCCGCGATCATGGGCGCCTGCATCTGCCAGTCGTCGACGGCGTGCCAGATGCTGCGCAAGGCGGCGTTCTTCTGCTCCGTGAAGGGCCGGTAGATGTTCCGTACCGGCGCTGAATGGACGTCGATGCCGTTGCAGGTTTCTCGCTCCTGCCCAGGGGACGATGCGGCCCTGACCACCTCGACCTCGTCTCCACGTTGCACCAGGCCTTCGGCGAAGCGTCTTGCGAAGACCTCTGCACCCCCAACGATCTTGGGTGCCAGAGGCGTCGGATAAAGCGTGGACGTCAAAAGAACTTTCATCGCGTAACCTCATGGCTTGCAAAATCGCGCCTAGCGCGCGGGACGTATCTCCAGGGTGGGAATGGCACCGTCATTGGCAGCAATAAGAACCGGTGTGCTCGATACCGGGATCCAGGCTCCGGACGCGGGCTTCGCGGCCGAATCGCACGGCATTGCAAAGGTTGCGCCTGGCGCATCGCCTTTGAGCCGGACTTCGTAGCGTCGCTCCGGAGCCTCGGCCCAGACTGCAACTCTGCCGCCTGCCGCCGTCGATGCATTGATCGACACGACGCCGCTGGCGAGTTCGTGCCGCTCGGCGCTCAGGCTGGAGCGAATGAAGGCCCAGGCGCCCTGGGCTGCGCAAGCGACGGGCTTCGGCGAATTGTCGAAGCGATAGAGACCGAAATTGTGCTCCAAATCCGATGGATCCTTGCCGCTGTCTTTCAGCTCGTAGAGCCACATTCCCTTGAGCCAGCGCGTCGCCGTCGACGCCCACAGGATCAGCTGCGCGGTATTGTCGGCCTGGGCCTGCTCGCTGACGCCGCATTTGTTGGCGGTGGCCGTGGTCCACCCGGTCTCGGTGACATAGATCGGGAAGTCGGGGTTTCCGCTCGCCCGGCCCACGAGGCGACGGAAAGCGGTCAGCCGGTCGATGATCTCGGCCGAGGTGCGTTTGCTCGGGCCCATGCAGAAATTGTAGAGATGGATCGAGGCGCCGTCGGCATATTGCAGGATGCCGGTCCGCAGCATCTTCTCCGTCCATGTCCAGCCCGGATCGTCGCCGAGCGCGCCCACCAGGAATGGCGCATTCGGCGCAACCCGCTTGACCACCGGTCGGACGGCTTGCGCCAGCGCGAGATAGTTCTCGGGCGAGAAGGCGGCATCTTTCTTCGCAGCCAGATTCCACTCGTTCCAGAGTTCGAACAGCGGATGCTGCGCCACGACGGACTGCGCCGCCGCCGCCGCATAGTCGGCGAACCGCTGGCGCGCTTCGTCGCTGGTCGGCGGGGAGGAATTCGGCACCAGATGGTGGCCGAAGGCGAGGATCAGGAGCGGGCGCGCCACGCCCGACTTGACCTGCGCTTCGAGCCTGCCGAGCCGGGGCGTGAAGCCCATTCGGCGCTCACCCGTCTCAAAATCCGACCAGGGAAAATCGTCGCGAAAGGCATTGAAGCCGAGTTGCTTGATCTGGCCGACGTTCTCCGCAGGCACGTAGCCGCGCGCGCTCACCGGGCCGCCCAACCCTTGATGGGTGCCGACCCCGAGCAGGAATCGGGCATCGAGCGGTTGCGCCTGTTGTGCGCAGACCGAGGCCGGCAGGAGAAAGGATGCGATGAGGCTCGCGATGCGGACGGCGTCGCGAATCGAGGAGCGGGGGTGGGGCGGAGCCATCAGAAGTTCTTGGAGAGATCCGATTGCAATCCCGCCTTCGCCTCGACCGGCGTCCGGTCGTCCTGGAGAAGATCGGCATAGACCTGCTGCAATTGTCCATGCGTCTTCTGAACGTCATACAGCTGCTTGAAGCGGTCGTAGCCTCGCTGTCCGAGCACCTTCAGATCTAGATCGAGAGCGCGCCGGAAGCCGTCGACGAGCGGCTGGACCTCGACGGGCTCGCAAAGTACGCCCGTTACGCCATCGACGACGATCTCGGGCAACGCGCCGCTCCGGAACGCCAGGATCGGCTTGGCTGCGCGCATGGCTTCCAGGGCAACGAGGCCAAAAGCCTCCCAGCGTGACGGAATCACGACGAGGTCTGCGGCCTCGAGCTGGGTCTCGATGGCCGGGCGGTCGAGCCAGCCCAGCAGCGCCACGTTGGAAGGGACCGTCGGGCCTTCGTACTTGTTGACGACCGAGGCCCCGATCATGCGGACGTCCAGCACGTCCTCGAGCGAGCGGGCCGCTTCGATCAGCAGGTCAAAGCCCTTCTGCCGGTCCAGGCGTCCGATGAACAGGACCTTGACCTTTTTGGACGTCCACTCCGCCGCGACGGGCTGCGGGTTGCGGCTCTTCGAGATGCCATTGTGGACGATGGTGAGGCGATCGGCACGAATCCCCGCGCGGATCGCTTCGTTATACTCGTCACCCGAAATGCAGATGATCCGGTCCGACGTCCGCGCGAGAAGATTCTCCGCAGCCTTCGTCACCAGATGGCTGAGGCGACCGGTCTCGCGTGAAAATGCCCAGCCGTGTGGGCAGTAGACCACGTGCGGGCCGCCCGAGCGGGCCGCCAGTGCAGGACGGAGCACCAGTCCCGCAAAGGAGGAATGCAGATGCACCACGTCCGGCCGGAAGGCGTCGAGGGCTTGCATGCTTGCGCGCAGCATCTGGAATAACCCGGAGACGCTGCGGCCGGACCGCTCGAATGTCGTAATCTGATTGTCCGCGACCGCGCCGAGATCGCGGCGATGATCCGAAGGCACGACATAGTGCAAATTGTCGGCGCCGAAGCTTGCCTGCTGCTGTGGATGCAGCTCATTCAGGTAACTGGCGATCCCGCCGCGGATCGTCTCGGCGATGTGCAGCACTTTCATCGTTTGCCTCGCAGGCGCGTTGGAGAGCCGGACATCGTGTAGCCTCGTTCTGTGTTCGCTAGTGCGAACCACAGTTCCTCCAATACATAGCGACATTGGGGCAGCGATATGGTGATGTTGCGCCAAGCTGTGCGTGCTTGCGATGATCTCAAGAAGAAGCGCTCCAACGGAACCAGCCGCGGAGCCGCCAGTTGCAAAGTGTTTGTGCAAAAACCGTTGCGCGCGATAGGCGAACTGCGCCGAATTTCAAGCAGCGCTGGCGATATTCACTGGCGCTGCAAGACGATCGAGCAGTGCCTGCGCTGATTTCGTCCACGAATAAAATGCTACGCGGTCTTGCTGCCGCATGCGCTCCTGGTCCGAGATCGGGCCGATTGCCAGTCTTTCGAGCATGAGCTGCTTCAAAGCGTCGGCATCGCTGGCGCGAAAATACGCAGCAGCGTCGCCACAAGTCTCCACGACGGCGTCAGCTGTCGAGGCGATGACGGGACAGCCGAACAGCATGGCCTCCAGCGGCGGCACGCCGAATCCTTCATAGAGCGAGGGAAACACGAATGCCGAGGCGTGCGCATACAATGCTGCGATCTCGCTGTCGGTCAGGCGGCCGGCAAGCACCAGGCCGGCAGACGCTTCGCCCGAATTGTCCTGAAACACCTTGCTGTTATCGCCTCCGACGATCACCAGTGGAACGTCGGGCCGGTCGAGCAGCTGGGTGGCGCGGATTGCGACGGACAGATTCTTGTTCTTGGTTCTGGAGCCAACGAACAGGAAAAACTTCCGCGGCCGAACGCCAAGCCGGGCAAGTATGCCGGGATCGGGTTTGGTGGCGGCAAAGTGTTCGGCGCTGTTGGGGAAGACCGCAATGCTCGATGCCGCCAGATTCAGCACTTCGGCAAGCTCGCTGCGGGAAAATGCCGATACCGTCGCGATGCTGGCGTGTCGGGCGAGCAGCCGTCCCATCGTGCGATGAACGGCCAGATAGCGCCAGTTGAAGAAATCGGGCCTGCGAAAGACTTGGGCGTCGTGAATGACGACGATGTGGTCGCGATGGAAGATCGGACCGGAGTTTGCCAGGCTGATCAAGCGGCCACCGGCAGCGGCGCGCGCGAGCTCGACCTGATCCCACGCGTGCCCATGCAACCGGCCGACCGCGCGAATCTTGATCCGATCGAGCTCGAGTCTCTCGCTTGCATCCGAGGGCGTCAGCAACTGCCAATCTGCATGGCGCAGCGAGGCCGGGGTCTGCTCCGAGGCCAGCAACACGTCGATCGCCTTGACCATTTCAGCGGCATAACGCTGAACGCCCGTGAGCTTTTGCGACAGAAAGCGGCCGTTGATGAAGATCTTCAATTCGCTACCACGATGGCTGTTGGGAGTCCCTGCCGGATTCGCGGGAGCTCGGTGTAGGAACGGCAAGTGAGCAATCGTAAGGTACGGAAATATGACGCAGCCCGGCATGGCTCCGTGGCGCCGCCTGCATGGCCCGCCTCGCCTTGCTGTGTGCGGGCCTGCGGTGTAGAGGTCGGCCATGACCGACGACACCCACGCTCTCCGCAGCGGCTCCCTCACGGCAACCGTCAAGGCGCACGGCGCCGAGCTGTGCTCGTTGAAGGACGGCGGCGTCGAATTCCTTTGGCAGGCGGGACCGCAATGGCCGCGACACGCACCGCTGCTGTTTCCGATCGTCGGTCGCCTTGCCAATGACGAATTGCGGCACCGGGGCAAGACCTATCGGATGACCCAGCACGGCTTTGCGCGCGACAGCCGCTTTGCGTGGGCAGAACGCGGCGAGAGCCGCTGCACCCTGGTGCTCGATGACAATGAGACGACACGCGAGCTCTATCCGTTCCCGTTTCGCCTCACGGCCGCCTATGCGCTCGACGAATCAGGTCTCGACCTGACGTTCACGATCGCCAACACCGGCAAGGAGACTTTGCCGGCCTCGATCGGCGGCCATCCCGCCTTCAACTGGCCGCTGCAGCCCGGCGCGGCAAAGCAGGACTATGCGCTGACTTTCGAGCGCGCGGAGCCGTCTCCGGTCCGTCGTCTCGATGCCGGGCTGCTGCGGCCGGCGGCAGAACCAAGTCCGGTCGAAGGCGACGCGCTTGCCTTGACCGAATCCCTGTTCGTCGATGACGCCATCATCTTCGACCGCATCGAAAGCCGTTCGGTCCGCTATGCCCGCGGGCACGGCGCATCGACCGGGCCGTGGCTGAAGATGTCATGGCGCGGATTTCGCGAGCTCGGCGTCTGGTCGAAACCGTCGGGCGCACCGTTTCTCTGCATCGAGCCCTGGCGCGGCCACGCCAGTCCCGCCGGCTTCCAGGGCGAGTTCACCGACAAGCCGGGCCTGATGCACATCGCTGCCGGCGCGGAAGAGCAATTGTCGTTCCGCATCGAGGTCGGTTCGTCCTGATTTCAGGCGGCCAGTCCAAGACCTCGATGGGTGTGAGCCGGTGACGGGCGCCACCCGCGCAGAAGAAGCTTCCGAAGCTGGCTTCCGCTCGTCCGTCCGTCCGCGCATCCATAGCAAGCCAGGTCATCAGAACGACCAGACCTGTGAGAGGCCTTCAAGTCCGGACTCGAAAGCCCCGATCCCCCGACCTTTGCATGATCCCAGGAACGCCCTCCCCCTCGCGCGTGTTGTGCCCTTGGCGGGGGCCGAGCCGATGCTATGGTGCTCTGCTATCTCTGTTGCGACAGAACGAGGATATTCCAGTGGCTGATGTTCATCCCGCGGCGGGCAAGCAGGCTGCGCCGGACGCGCTCACCAACATTCCGCGGCTGGTCACGGCCTATTTCGCCGGCAAGCCCGATGCATCGGATCCAGCGCAGCGCGTGGCCTTCGGCACGTCGGGCCATCGCGGCACCTCGTTCAAGAACACCTTCAACGAAGGCCACATCCTCGCAACCACGCAGGCGATCTGCGACTACAGACAGGAAAAGGGCCTGACCGGCCCGCTCTTCATCGGCATCGACACCCACGCCCTGGCCGAGCCGGCACTGGTCAGCGCCGTCGAGGTGTTCGCCGCCAACGGTGTCGAGGTCATGATCGACAAGGACGGCGGCTACACGCCGACGCCCGTCATCTCGCACGCCATCCTCACCTACAACAAGGGCCGGACATCTGGCCTCGCCGATGGCGTCGTCATCACGCCCTCGCACAATCCCCCCGAGGACGGCGGCTACAAATACAATCCGCCGCATGGCGGCCCGGCCGATACCGACGTCACCGGGATCGTCGAGAAGCGCGCCAATGCCTATCTCGCGGCTGGCCTCGAGGACGTGAAGCGGATCGACTATGCCAGGGCGCGCAAGGGCGCGAACGTGCACCCTTACGACTTCGTCACGCCCTACGTTGCCGACCTCGGCAACGTCGTCGATCTCGATCTCGTCAGATCCGCCGGCGTCAACATCGGCATCGATCCGCTCGGCGGCGCCGCTGTGCATTACTGGCATCCGATCATCGAGCGCTATGGCCTGAAGGCGACAGTGGTGAACGAGGCGATCGACCCCACCTTCCGCTTCATGACGGTGGACTGGGACGGCAAGATCCGGATGGACTGCTCCTCGCCCTATGCGATGGCGAGCCTGATCGCGATGCACGACCGTTTCGACGTCGCCTTTGCCAACGATACCGATGCCGATCGCCACGGCATCGTGACGCGCACCGGCGGCCTGATGAACCCGAACCATTATCTGGCGACCGCGATCTCCTATCTGTTCGCGCACCGCCCGAACTGGAACAAGGACGCCGCAATCGGCAAGACCGTGGTGTCGAGCTCGATCATCGACCGCGTCGCCAAAAAGCTCGGCCGCAAGCTGGTCGAGACGCCGGTCGGCTTCAAATGGTTCGTCGACGGGCTCCTCACCGGCGGCTTCGGCTTCGGCGGCGAGGAGAGTGCAGGGGCCTCGTTCCTGCGCCGCGACGGCACGGTGTGGACCACCGACAAGGACGGGATCATCCTCGGCCTGCTCGCGGCCGAGATCATGGCCAAGACCGGCCGCGACCCCAGCCAGCTCTTCGGCGAGCTCACCGCCGAGTTCGGCATGCCCCATTACGCGCGCATCGACGTCGCCGCGACCGGGCCGCAGAAGAACATCCTGAAGTCGGTCACACCCGAGCAGCTCGGCCTCAAGGAGCTCGCCGGCGATCCGGTTAGCGCAACGCTGAGCAAGGCCCCCGGCAACGGCCAGCCCTTCGGCGGCATCAAGGTCGAGACCGATTTCGGCTGGTTCGCCGCAAGGCCGTCCGGCACCGAAGACGTCTACAAGATCTACGCCGAAAGCTTCCGCAGCCCCGAGCATCTGAAGAAGATTCAGGAAGAAGCGCAGGCGGGGCTGGCGAAGGTGTTCGCGGCCTAGCTGCAGGGCGCAAGCCTCTCCTGCCGTCCCCTGGATGTTAGCCCCATCCTCCGCTCGGGCCGCAGTCACCGCTGTCATTCCCCGCGAAGGCGGGGAATCCAGTACTCCGCGGCGATCATGCGTTCAGACAATTTCCGCTTCGGAGTACCGGATCGTCCGCCTTCGCGGGCGACAGAGGCGTCTTTTTGTATACATGAAGTCAGAATTAGGTATTATGTTACGCTATTTTGCTCTTGAACGTTTCCGTGCCTCAATTATTGTATACATAACGCATACATAAGCCGTGGGAGCGAGACCAATGACAAAGCCCTTCCCCATGAACGCCTGGTACGCCGCCGCGTGGGACGCGGACGTCAAGCCGGCGCTGCTGCCGCGGACGATCTGCGGCAAGCATGTCGTGATGTATCGCAAGGCGGACGGCACGGTGGCCGCGCTGGAGGATGCCTGCTGGCATCGCCTGGTGCCGCTGTCCAAGGGCCGGCTCGAAGGCGATACCGTCGTCTGCGGCTATCACGGCCTCAAGTACAATGCGCAGGGCCGCTGCACCTTCATGCCGTCGCAGGAGACCATCAACCCCTCGGCCTGCGTCCGCGCCTATCCCGTGGTCGAGCGTCACCGTTACGTCTGGCTCTGGATGGGCGATCCCGCGCTCGCCGATCCCGCGCTGGTGCCAGACCTGCACTGGAATCACGATCCGGCCTGGGCCGGTGACGGCAAGACCATCCACGTCAACTGCGACTACCGTCTCGTGCTCGACAATCTCATGGACCTCACGCACGAGACCTTCGTGCACGGCTCCTCCATCGGCAATGACGCCGTCGCGGAGGCGCCGTTCGACGTGACCCATGGCGAGAGGACGGTGACGGTGACGCGCTGGATGCGCGGCATCGAGCCGCCGCCGTTCTGGGCCAAGCAGCTCGGCAAGCCCGGCCTCGTCGATCGCTGGCAGATCATCCGCTTCGAGGCCCCCTGCACCATCGCGATCGACGTCGGCGTCGCGCCGGCCGGCACCGGTGCACCGGAAGGCGACCGCTCGCAAGGCGTCAACGGCTTCGTGCTCAAAACCATCACGCCGGAGACCGAGAAGAC
>NZ_JAEMSD010000730.1 GCF_016462955.1 Bradyrhizobium sp.
GCTCGGGGAAGCCGATATGCAGATGCAGGCAGCGCCTTTTCAGGGCGTCGCCGAGGTCGCGCTCGCTGTTGGAGGTGAGGATCACGGTCGGCGGCGTGATGGCCGAAACGGTTCCGAGCTCGGGGATCGTGACCTGGAAGTCGGAGAGGATCTCCAGCAGCAGGGATTCGAATTCCGCGTCGGACTTGTCGATCTCGTCGATCAATAGCACGCCTCCCGGCTGCTCCAGCGCCTGGAGCAGGGGACGCGGCTCGACGAACTCCTTGGAGAAGAACACGTCGCCGAAATCGTGGAGCTGGTCGAGCGCGGCATGCAGCGTCTGCGCCCCGCCGAGGACTTCGCCGAGCTTGTCCTTTAGAATCTGCGTGTACAGCAGCTGCTTGGCGTATTTCCACTCGTACAGCGCCTTGGCCTCGTCGAGGCCTTCATAGCATTGCAGGCGGATCATCTTCATGCCGCGCCAGGCCGCGATTGCCTTGGCGAGCTCCGTCTTGCCGACGCCCGCGGGGCCTTCGACCAGGATCGGCTTCTCGATCTGCTGCGACAGATAGACGGCGGTCGCGATCTGCCGGCTCGCGATGTAGCCCTGCGCCGCGAGGCCGCTCTCCACTGCCTCGATCGCGGTCGAGGCCTTCTGATCTGCCACGAATGGGCGCTCCCATAGATCTTGCCTGAGGCTCGTTCTGCCTGCGTTCCCGGCAAAGAACAAGCCTCGTTTGGGAGACTTCAGACCCGCGTGCACGGCGTTTTTCCGCCAAACGCAAATAGTTGAGCGCTTCGCCGGTCAGCTCGGTCAGTGCCGGAATGCATCCGGCTTGCGGATGGTCTGCCGGACCTCAGCGCCGCAATCGGCGCATTCGTAGACGAAGTCGATCTTGGCAAGACTCCAATGCGGCTCCACCTCGCGCACATACATCGGCAGAAACCCCATGCAGGTGGGGCAAATCACGGGCGCGACCTCGGCATCCTGATGATGCTGAACGTAAGCGGGCATCTCGGCTCTCCTTCGCAGGCGACCACCAACCCGCACGGACGCTACTGCCGGTTACCCCGGGAGCCCTCATCAACTCTTTCGAACGGAGGCGGAACGGCGAGCGTTTGTCGTTCGCTGTGACATTCTTGTTACGTCTTCTATACTGTAACGGGCGGACCAAATGCCTATTCCGCAGCCCGATCCGGTGTTTCGGACTTTCACCTCAACGATAAGGGAGCACACCCATGACGCACGCCATTCGCTTTCACAAGACCGGCGGGCCGGAAGTTCTGGTCTGGGAGGAGGTCAGCGTCGGCAAGCCGGGGCCCGGCGAAGCGCGCATCCGTCATACCGCGGTCGGCCTCAATTTCGTCGACATCTATAACCGTTCGGGCCTTTATCCGGCGCCGCTGCCCAGCGGGCTCGGCAGCGAGGCGGCCGGCGTGGTCGAGGAGATCGGGCCCGGCGTCACCGATCTGAAGCCGGGCGATCGTGTTGCCTATGGCGCCTCTCCGCTCGGAGCTTATTCGGAGGCGCGGCTGATCCCGGCCGACCGGCTATTGAAATTGCCGGACGGCGTCGACGACAAGACCGCGGCGGCGATGATGCTCAAGGGGCTGACGACGCAGTACCTGATCCGGCAGACCTATCGGGTGAAGGCCGGCGACACCATCCTGCTCCATGCCGCCGCCGGCGGCGTCGGTCTCATTCTCAGCCAGTGGGCCAAGCATCTCGGCGCGACCGTGATCGGCACCGTCAGCAACGACGACAAGGCGAAGCTCGCCAAGGCGCATGGCTGCGATCACGTCATCATCTACACGCGCGAAGACTTCGTGAAGCGTGTCGACGAGATCACGGCCGGCAAGAAGGTCCCCGTGGTTTACGACTCCGTCGGCAAGGACACTTTCCTGAAATCGCTGGATTGCCTCGCGCCGCTCGGCGTCGCCGCACTGTTCGGCCAGTCCTCCGGCGCGGTGGAGCCGCTCAATCTCGGCCTATTGGCGCAGAAGGGCTCCCTTTACGTCACGCGGCCGACGCTGTTCACCTACGCCGCCAAGCGCGAAAATCTGGTTGCGATGGCGAACGAGCTGTTCGACGTCGTCAAGTCCGGTGCGGTCAAGATCGAGGTGCACCAGACCTACCCGCTGCAGGACGCCGCCAAGGCGCATGCCGATCTCGCAGCGCGCAAGACCACTGGGTCGACCGTTCTCCTGGTCTAACGTCCGGCGAGCAGTGACGCAGGCTTCAGCCTGCGTCACGTGCGTTCGTGCTTGCGCAGATCGCGGGCATGATCAAGCCGGATTGCCTGGAGGTCTGCATCCTCCGACGGGATTTCCGGCAGGGCGGCCTCGGTCAGGATGGTGTCGGTCACGTCCTCGACCGCATTTTCCACGATTTCGTGAATGAACGAGATATTCCGGTATTCGCCGGAGGCGATGCGCGAGATGACCTCGCGCCTTGTGATTTCAGGGTCGACGACCGCCTCGCGGCCCCGCCGACCGTAGTCGATCATCACGACGTAGTATTGCATGGAACGATCCTGCCGCGCCCCGTGATCGGAGACGCGGCAGAGTATTTCCGAAAATCGGAACTTTGTCAATCGCGATTTCCGTAAACCAGAAATATCGACTGCGCGCTATCACTTGCCCTTCTTGCGGGGACGCGCCGATTTG
>NZ_JAEMSD010000731.1 GCF_016462955.1 Bradyrhizobium sp.
TCCCGCGCGGAGACCGGCATGCCCGGCGTGCAGTAGCCGCATTGCAGCGCATGCTCGCGGGTAAAGGCGGCGCGCAGCTCGGTCGTGACCTCGTCCTCGTCGAGGCCTTCGATCGTGGTGACGTCGGCGCCCTCGCAGGCCGCCGCATAGGTGATGCAGGAGCGCGCCGGTACGCCGTCGAGCAGCACGGTGCAGGCGCCGCAGACGCCGTGCTCGCAACCGAGATGGGTCCCGGTGAGGTCGAGCTTGTCGCGGACGAAATCGGCGAGGCTGGTGCGCGGCTCGGCGGCCAGCTCCACGGCGCGGCGATTGACCTGAAGCGCGATCGTGGTCATGCCGCGGCCTCCTGGACGGCGCGCTTCAGGACGTTGACATGGATGTGGCGCTGCGCGGCATCGTCGATGCCGGCTTTGGCCAGGAGAGCATCGGCGACGCGGAGATCGAAACGCTGCTTGTAGTCGGCTGCGATGCGGCCGCCGAACAGCTCGGCGGCGTCGGTAATGACGATGGGGGCCGTATCGATCGCGCCGATGACGATGCGCGCCGAAGCGGCGGTGGGATCAATCAGCACCGCGCCGATGGCATGCGCGAATTCGCCCGTCTTGCGGCAGCTCTTGACATAGCCCCAATGCGACGAGGCCGAGCGCGTCGGCACGCGGACCGCCTCGACGATCTCGCCGTCGTGCAACGCGGATTCCAGGGCGCCGACGACGAACGTCTCGACCGCCAAAGTCCGCGCACCGGCGAGACTGCGCAACGTCACCCGCGCGCCGAGGGCCGCGAGCGCCGAAATCCAGTCCGCGGCGGGATCGGCATGGCTGAGCGAGCCACCGATGGTGCCGCGGTTGCGCACCGCCCGATAGGCGATGTTGGCCGCGACGCCGCGCATCGCGCCGCGGGTGACATCGGCGGTGCGGCCGTCCTCGATATCGGCGTGGGTGACGAGGGCACCCAGCACGAGCTCGTCGCCGGAGACCTCCGCGCGCTTGAGCTCGGCAAGGCCCGAGATGTCGACGATCAGCTCCGGCTGAACCAGCCGCAGATTGAGCATGGGGCCGAGCGACTGTCCGCCGGCAATGATTTTGGCCGATCCATTGCTCGCGGCCAGCATCGACAGGGCGGCGGCGAGATCGCGCGGGCGTTCATAGGCGAAGGGCGCGGGCTTCATGCGGCGCTCCTTTCAGCGGCGCGCGCGGCCAGCACGGCTGCGACGATCCGATGCGGGGTGATCGGCGATTGCATCAGTTGGACGCCGAGCGGCCGCAGCGCGTCGTTGACGGCGTTGGCGATGGCGGCGGGCGGCGCGATCGCCCCGCCCTCGCCGATGCCCTTGACGCCGAACTCTGTGTAAGGCGACGGCGTCTCCATGTGATCCAGGCGCGCGGCGGGAACCTCGGTCGGCCCGGGCAGCAGGTAATCGGCGAGCGTCGTCGCCAACGGCTGGCCGGAGGCGTCGAACGGCATTTCCTCGTAGAGCGCGGTGCCGATGCCTTGCGCCAGGCCGCCATAGATCTGGCCGTCGACGACGAGCGGATTGACCAGCACGCCACCGTCCTCGACGATCACGTAGTCGAGAATCTCGACCTCGCCGATATCAGGGTCGACCGCGACCACTGCCGCATGCGCGGCGTAGCTGAAGGTGCCGCTGTCGCGCACCGGCTTGTAGCCTTGCGTCACCTCGAGCCCGCCGGGATCGACATCGGCCGGCAGGTCCTGCGGGCGGCGGTACCAGGTGTGGGCGATCGCCTTCAGGGTGACGCTGCCGTTGACGCCGCGGACCTCGCCGTTCTGCAATACCACGGAAGCCGCATCGTGCTGCAACAGCTTGGCGCCGATGCGCCTCGCGCGCTCGCCGAGCTCGCGGCAGGCGGTCGCGACCGCGCCGCCCGCCATCACCATCGAGCGCGAGCCCCAGGTGCCGGTCGAATAGGGCGTCATCGCGGTGTCGCCGAGGATGATGCGAATCTTCGCGACATCGATGCCCAGGATCTCATGCGCGACCTGCGCGAGCGTGGTCTCCATTCCCTGCCCGTGCGAATGCACGCCGACGCGCAGTTCGAGGCCGCCGTCGGGTGTCAGGCGGGCCGAGGCCTGCTCATGGCCCGGCACCATCGGAATGCCCCAGCCGGAATAGACCGAGGTGCCATGCGCGGCCTGTTCGCAATAGATGGAGACGCCGACGCCGATGCGGCGGCCGTCGGCCTCGCCCTTGCGCTGTCGCGCGCGAACGGCATCGATATCGATCTGCGCCAGCGCGCGGCGCATCGCCTCGGGATAGTCGCCGCTGTCGAAATGCTTCCGGGTGATGTTATCGAACGGCATCTGCTCGGGGCGCACCAGATTGCGCAGCCGCACCTCGCCGGGCTCAAGCCCGGCTTCGGCCGCGACGAGATCGAGCATCAATTCCAGCGCAAAGCAGACGCCGGTGCGCGCCACGCCGCGATAGGGCAGGATCGGACATTTGTTGGTGGCGACCGAGAAGGTGCGGCAACGATAGGCCGGCATCTTGTAGGGACCCGGCAGAATGCTCGCGACCTGCGCGGCCTCCAAGCATGCCGAGAACGGGTAGGACGAGTAGGCGCCGGAATCCACCGTCGCCTCGCAGTCGATGCCGCGCAAGGT
>NZ_JAEMSD010000255.1:0-7502 GCF_016462955.1 Bradyrhizobium sp.
ATTTCGAGAACGCGGTCGACCGCGTCTCGACGATTTCGAGCGAGCGCGGCCGCGCGGTCAAACTGTCGCTTTCGGCGGGCAAGCTGGTGCTGTCGGTGACCAACCCGGATTCGGGCAGCGCGACCGAAGAGCTCGAGGTCGAATACGCCTCCGATGCCCTCGATATCGGCTTCAACTCCCGCTACCTCCTCGACATCGCCGCCCAGATCGAAGGCGACGTCGCGACCTTGAGGCTCGCCGACCCTGGCTCACCGACCCTGGTGCAGGACCGCGACGACAAGAGCGCACTTTACGTGCTGATGCCGATGCGGGTGTGAGACGATTTCTCTCTTTTCGTCATGGCCGGGCTTGACCCGGCCATCCATCGAACAAGAAGACCTATTGGGTGTACATCCTCGCCAGCAAGCCCGGTGGAACGCTCTACATCGGCGTCACGAACAATCTGGTCAGGCGCATCTATGAACATCGCGAAGGCTTGGCAGACAGCTTCACCAAGCGTTACGGCGTGAAGACCCTGGTTTATTTCGAGGCACACGACACGATCGCCGCTGCCCTTCAGCGCGAAAAGAACATGAAGCACTGGTCACGCGAGTGGAAGATCGACCTGATCGTCAAAAGCAACCCCGCGTGGCAAGACCTGTATGATGAAATAGTCCGCTGATGCGGACGATGGATTGCCGGGTCAAGCCCGGCAATGACGAGACAGCATGACTCCCTCCCGCATTCACCGCCTGACGCTGACGCATTTTCGCAATTACCGGGCGGCGGGGCTCGAGACGGCGGCTGACATGGTGGCGCTGGTCGGGCCGAACGGGGCGGGCAAGACCAATTGCATCGAGGCGATCTCGTTTCTGTCGCCGGGACGGGGCTTGCGCCGCGCGACGCTGGAGGATGTCGCCGACAACCAGGGCGACGGCTCCTGGGCCGTTTCCGCGCAGGTCGAGGGCGCGCTGGGGCTGGCGACACTCGGCACCGGCATCGACCCGCCGCGCGCGGACGCATCCGTCAGCCGGCGCTGCCGCATCGACCGCGAGCCGGTGGGTTCGGCCAGCGCCTTCGGCGACCACATCCGCATGGTGTGGCTGACGCCGGCAATGGACGGGCTGTTCATGGGCGCAGCCTCCGAGCGGCGGCGCTTCTTCGACCGCCTGGTGCTCGCGATCGACAGCGAGCATTCCAGCCGCATCAACGCGCTCGAGCGCTCCTTGCGTTCGCGCAACCGCCTGCTGGAGACGCGCAATTACGACGACCATTGGTGCGACGCGATCGAGCGCGAGACGGCGGAGCTTGCGGTCGCCGTGGCGGCAACGCGCGGCCAGACCGCGGCAAGACTCACCGGCATGCTCAACGCGCGCGCGCAAGACTCCGCCTTCCCCTCGGCTCAAATCGCGCTCGACGGCTGGATGGAGAACGCGCTGCTGCAGGAGACCGCGACGTCGGTCGAGGATCGCTACCGCCAGATCCTGCGCGACAACCGTCCGCGCGATGCGATTGCCGGCCGCACCACCGATGGTCCGCATCTCACCGACCTCCAGGTCGTCTATGCGCCCAAGAGCATGCCCGCGCGCGATGCGTCCACCGGCGAGCAGAAGGCGCTGCTGATCGGCCTCGTGCTGGCGCATGCGAGCCTGGTGGCGGAAATGACCGGCATCGCGCCGCTGCTGCTGCTCGACGAGGTGGTCGCGCATCTCGATCCGAACCGCCGCGCGGCGCTGTTCGCGGAGCTGACGAAGCTTGGCGCGCAGGTCTGGCTCACCGGTGCGGACCCTGCCGCCTTCGCCGACATTGGCGCAGGCGGCGAAGTGTTTGACGTCGAGAGCGGACGAGTCTCGGCCCGACGCTAGGCCTCCGGGTTGAACCCGCTTGTTTGCGGCCGCGACTAGCTGCTTGAGGCCGCGAGCAGCGGCCATCGCGCAGGATTTCAGGCATGCGCGATATCCTTGGAGCACGAGCATGGCGGCGGTGGGGCGTGGAGCGCAAGCTCCGGCACGATGGCAACTCATTGCGTGCGGCCTCGCCCTCCTCGCGAGCTGCCTGCTTGCGGCCAGCGCCGGCGCCCTGGTCTCCAGCCTGCCGCCGCTGTTCTCGACGTCGCTGACGCTGGACCCTGCTGCCAGGCTGCCCGCACCGACCCGTTACAGCTATCGCGGAATCCACACCACCGTGATGCCCGGCATCAAAGAGCCGCTCCGAACCAGGTTAGAGGCGCGCGTGCCCGCAACACTCGCCGACGTCCTCGCCTTCTATCGTGCCGAGCTTCGAAAGCTCGGCTGGCAGGAACAGCCGGATGACGCATTGGTCAGCGCCGATCATGCGCGGCTCGCTTTCGTCTCTCCGGTCGGGCCGGCAGCGCTGGAGCTCGCGTGGAAGGACGGCAGCACCGCTTTGCAGCTGGTGCAGAAGAATCGCGAGGTGGCGACCCGAACGAACGTCCTGCCCGAACCCGGCAAGGCCAGGCTGGTGTTCAGCAATATCGGCGAGGCCGAAGCCGTGCTCACAATCGACGAGCGTACCATCCCGCGCCAGGCCGGCGCCAACGCCGTCGCGCTGGACCTGGCGCCCGGCAGATACGCCTACAGGGTGAGCGTGCCGGGCCGTCCGGCCAGCACGAACATGCTCACCATGGCAGCCGGCGATAGCTGGGAGCTCACGGTCGGACGCAACGGAGAGCCATGGCCACCGCTCCAGCTTTATTGACCTGTCTGTCTTTTGCATGTTTATCCTATCTGAATGCGCGCGCGATTCGGTATTGCCCGGATCAGTTGTATTGCTTAAAAAGACGGGCCTCGGGCACCCGTGCAGGCATGGGCGTGCAGGGGCGGGAACTGCGAATTCCCGCGACAATTGGGGGCTGAAGTGGGGTCTCATCAGAGAAAGCAAGCGGCCGTCCAGCTGCTGACGATCGCTGGTGTCTTGAGTTGGTGGTTCATGCGAGCGGTGGCGCTCCTTCCAGCCTTGAGCCTGGACGTGGCGATGCAATCGGTCATGCGAGGGCGGGCAGCTCTCAGGGCGGTGAAGAGGGACGCAGCGAAGCAGCAGGCCATGCGCGTGTTCACGGCCCTCGGCGCGACTTGCGGTGTCTTGGTATTGGTCACTGCCGCCGCGACCACTGTGGTCGTCCTTAGCCTGCCCGAAATGCGCTATCCGCGAACAATCGTCTACGACCGTGGGCAAAATCCCGGTCCGATATTGGTCGAGTTCGGCCCCCGCTAAGCGGTTGCAGAACAGGGGCTAATTCCCTCACCCATCGCGACGCTGCCTCGGCGCCTTTCCCGCGCAGCAGAGGCTGGCAGCGCTGGAGTTCGCGCGCGCAACGACGGCGCTGCAGCTGGCGCAGACGAATCTCGAGGTCGCGACCCGGACGAACGTCCTGCCTGCCGCCGGCCAGGCCGGCGCCCACCGCCGTTGCGATGGACCTGCCGCCCGGCAAATACGCCTACGGCGAGAGCGTGCCGGGTCGTCCGGCCAGCACGAGCATGCTGACCATCGCGGGCGATACGTGGGAGCTCACGGTCGGGCGCTTTGGAGAGCCGTGGCCGCCGCTGCAGCTATTGAGCCCTGCCTCGCACCGCGCAGCTCCTGCGCAGCCTGTTGAACCTGGCCGGTTCGTGCCACGACTTCTCGTCTGAGGCCGCGCCGACGGTGCCGCAGCCTGCAATTGCGCGGGTTTCACGCCGCGCCCAAATCCGGAGCTCTGACGATGCCGATGATCCGGCGCGGGACGCAAGTCCCGGCAAGATGGCTGCTGCTTGCCTGCGGTATGCTCGCGATGGCGAGCGCCTCACGTCCCGCGCGCGCGGCCGACGAGGGCATCGTCGACGTCCATCTCCTGCCGCGGCTGGAGGGCGCGGTGGAGGATAGCTCGCGCCGGGACACCCACCGTGTGACATACACCGTGCCGACCGGGGTTGCCGCCGCGTCGGAAGCCACGAAGAAGCTGCTGAGTGCGGACGGCTGGGTGCCCTATGTGTATCCACTGAACGAGAACAGCTCCGCGCAGACTTTCAAGAAGGGACGCCAAGGGCTCCGTGCCTCCTTCACGCAGGCCCGCGGCCAGTCCGCCGTGTCCTACACGCCGAACCGGATCTATTCCAATGTGCCGTTTCCGGACGGCGCGACCGAACTCGTGTTCGACGAGACCCGGCCCTATCTCGGCTGCATCGCGCCTGGCGCCCTAGATGCAACCGCCGCTTTCTTCGCCAAGGAGATGGCGGCGATCGGCTGGCGCAAGCTCACGCCCGAGACGGCCGCCCGCTGGCCCGGTGCCGACCTCGGCGAGACGGTGCCGAACGGCGCGCGCTTCTTTTACGATCATCCCGGCGGCGACACGACGCAGTTCTACAAGCAGAAGCCGGTGATGCTGACCTTGATGCGCCGCGACGACGGTCGCACCAATGTGGAGATCAGGGTGGCGCCGTTCGCGCTGCCCGAGGTGCTCGAGGCCGACGATGACATGGCCGGCCTGCCGCGGCCCAAGCCGACCAGATCTGCGAGGGGCCTCGGCAGCACGAGCTCCAACACGCGCGAGATGTCGGCCGCCGCGATCGCCGAGCTGCCTGCCGTGCTCGCCTTCTACCGCCGTGAGCTCGCTGCGCGCGGGTGGCAGGAGGACGGCAGCGCGCCGCTCGCGCCCGGCGACGAGGTGGCGATCAAGATCTCCTCAGCTGAGGAAACGGGCGTGCTGCGGCTTGGCCGCAAATATGATTTCACCATGGTCAGCCTGACCGCGCAGGTAAAGGAATCCGCGCTCGCCGCCCGTGCCAAGGCGAAGAGGGAGGCCGACGCGAAGTTCCTGAGCGATGCCTTGGGTACGGCTCAGCAGCTCATTGCGGCCGATGATATCAGGCGCAAGACGCAGGCCGCGTCCCTGTCGGACGCTCCGCTCAATGCGCTCGCTGACGGCAAGACGCCGGTGCCGCTGCCTGAAAACGCCGAAGACGTGAAATTCGAAGGCGGCGACGGCCGGCTGCAATTCTCCTCGGCATCGAGCGTCAAGGCGCTCAGCACGTTCTATCGCTCGACGCTGAAGAGCTCGGGCTGGAAGGAGCAGCCCTCGGTGATCAACCAGCCCAACATGGCTGTGATGGCGTTCTCCAAGGGCGGCAAGTCGATCTCGATGACCGTGATGCAGATGGGCCCGAAGGTGAATGTCCGCGCCGATGGATCGGGTCTGGTGACGGGAGCGGCCAAGCCCGCGGCCGGCGCGGAGGTGGAGGCGCAGGCGCGATCTGCCGAGCCGCTCAAGCCCGATCCCGAGTCCCCCCTGCCGGTGCCGACGCAGCGTTCGTCCAAAGCGCTCGAGACCACGAAGGTCCCCGGGGGCGAAGCGCCGCTCCGCAGCGAACTGACGGCCCGCATCCCCGCTTCGCTCGACGAGGTTCTCGCCTTCTACCGGACCGAGCTTGCAAAGCGCGGCTGGCAGGAGAAAACCGCGGGCGCAGTTGTAGCAGCGGAACGCGCGCAGATCGACTTCACCTCACCGCAAGGTCCCGCCGTGCTCAAGCTTGGCCGCACCAAGGGCGAGACCATTGTCAGCCTGGCGCAGAAGAATGCCGATGCCGCGGCCAAGGCCGACATCATGCCGAAGGCGGGACAGGCCCGATTGATGACGGGCAATTTGGGCGATAAGGAAGTCTCGCTCACGATCAACAAGCAAACCGTGAAAATCGCAGCCGGCGCCGGCGGCCCGCAATCACCGAAAGGCCCGATGCTCGACCTGCCGCCCGGCAAATACGCGTACGCGTTGCGCCTGCCCGGCCGCCCCGCACGCAGCGAGTCCCTGACCGTGGCCGCCGGCGAGGCCTGGGGCCTCCTGGTGGGCCCGAACGGTGACGTGCTGCCGGTGCAGATGTATTGAACCCGCCGCCTGCGTCCGAAACGGCCGGGTGAACCTGTCCCGTGCGCGGGACGACTAGTCGTCGGGAGGCGCGAAGACCCGCATCCCCGGAGAGTGGGCATGACGACGGCAAGGCAGGGGACGAAGGTCCGGGCGGGATGGCGGCTGCTGGTGTGCGCCCTCACCCTTCTCGCAGGCTGTTCGAGGGAGCCGCTGACCGCAGATCCCGGCGTCGAAATGCCAGCGCCGAAGCAAAGCAGCTTCAGTCAATCCCGCTCCACGCATGCGCGTGGTGCCGCGACCCCCGTCCGGCTCGAGATCGAAGCCCGCGTGCCTGCCGAGCTCAGCGAGGTGCTTGCCTTCTACCGCAGAGAGCTCGGGCAGCGCGGCTGGCACGAGAAGCCGGATGATGCGGTAATCGCCGCCGATCGCGTGCAGCTCGCCTTCGCCTCTCCAAACGGCCCGGCCACGTTGAAGCTTGGCCGCGCCAAGGGCGCGACCACGATCAACCTGGCGCAAAGGAATCCGGAAGCCGCGGCCAGGGCCGATGTCCTGCCGACAGCAGGACAAGCGCGGCTGATCTTCGGCTATCTCGTGAAAGACGTGGCTTCGCTTGTGATCAACGATCAAACCATCAAGATCGCGGGCGGCGAAAATCATCCACAAGTGCTGGATCTGCCGCCCGGCACCTATTCCTGCGCGCTGCTTGTGTCGGGCCTTCGGATGCGCACCGATACCATCACCGTGGCCGCAGGCGAGGCATGGTCCCTCAGCGACGATAAGGAGCCCTCCCAGGTCTACTGAATCCAGTGGCCTATGTCCGGGGCCCGGCGACGCCTCGGAACAGGCCACTGCGCCCCGCAAGTCCACGCTTTCCGGAGCCCCAGAACGGGCCTTCGAATCGGGCTTTTTGCAGCGCCCCAAACCGCCGTTCAGAAGCCTTGAAAACCAGCCAAAAAACCCTATTTGTTCAAAGGGTTGCCGGAGGATACTTTGCGCTAGGCGCAGGCGGTCTTTCATGGCACAAATGGCCCGCAAATCAGCGCCTTAGCGCCGCTGATTCGGGCGACATCTCGAAGGCCTCTCATGACAGAACCTGCTCGGCAGCCCGCTGCCGAAAACGAGCCCTCAAATCCGAGCGACTACGGCGCGGAATCGATCCGCGTCCTCAAGGGCCTCGATGCCGTCCGCAAGCGCCCGGGCATGTATATCGGCGACACCGACGACGGCTCGGGCCTGCACCACATGGTCTACGAGGTCGTCGACAACGCGATCGACGAAGCGCTGGCGGGCCATGCCACGCGCGTCGACGTCATCCTCAACGCCGACAATTCCGTCACCGTGCGCGACGACGGCCGCGGCATTCCCGTCGACATCCACAAGGGCGAAGGCATCTCGGCCGCCGAAGTCATCATGACCCAGCTGCACGCCGGCGGAAAATTCGACCAGAACTCCTACAAGGTCTCGGGCGGCCTGCACGGCGTCGGCGTCTCCGTCGTCAACGCGCTGTCCAGCAAGCTGATGCTTCGCATCTGGCGCGACAACAAGGAGCACTACATCGAGTTCGCACATGGCGATGCCGTCGCGCCGCTGAAGGTCGTCGCCGATGCCCCGGGCAGGCGCGGCACCGAAGTGACGTTCATGGCCTCGCCCGAGACCTTCAAGA
>NZ_JAEMSD010000255.1:7512-9545 GCF_016462955.1 Bradyrhizobium sp.
ACATCGAATACGACTTCGCCACGCTCGAGCACCGGCTGCGCGAGCTGGCCTTCCTCAATTCCGGCGTTCACATCGCCCTCTCCGACATGCGCCATGCGGTCGAGAAGCGCGAGGAGATGCACTATTCCGGCGGCGTCGAGGAGTTCGTCAAATATCTCGACCGCAACAAGAGCCCGATCGTGCCGGCGCCGATCATGGTGCGCTCGGAGGCCAACGGCATCGGCGTCGAGGCGGCGCTGTGGTGGAACGACAGCTACCACGAGAACGTGCTGTGCTTCACCAACAACATCCCGCAGCGGGACGGCGGCACCCACCTCGCCGGCTTCCGCGGCGCGCTGACGCGCCAGGTCAACGGCTATGCCGAGGCCAACGCCAAGAAGGAAAAGATCGCGCTGACCGGCGACGATTGCCGCGAAGGCCTCACCGCCGTCCTCTCGGTGAAGGTGCCCGATCCGAAATTCTCATCGCAAACCAAGGACAAGCTGGTGTCCTCGGAAGTGCGCCCCGTGGTCGAGAACGTGCTCAACGAGGCGCTTGCCGCCTGGTTCGAGGAGCACCCCTCCGAAGCCAAGATGATCGTCGGCAAGGTGATCCAGGCCGCGGCCGCGCGTGAGGCCGCGCGAAAAGCGCGCGAGCTGACGCGCAAGAGCCCGCTCTCGGTCTCCTCGCTGCCAGGCAAGCTCGCCGACTGCCAGGAGAAGGACCCCGCGAAATCCGAGCTGTTCATCGTCGAGGGCGACTCGGCAGGCGGCAGCGCCAAGCAGGGCCGCAACCGTGAATTCCAGGCCGTCTTGCCGCTCCGCGGCAAGATCCTGAATGTCGAGCGCGTCCGTCCCGACAAGATGCTGGGAAGCGAGCAGATCGGCACGCTGATCACCGCGCTCGGCACCGGCATCAGCGACGAGTTCTCGATCGAGAAGCTGCGCTATCACAAGATCATCGTGATGACGGACGCCGACGTCGACGGCGCCCATATCCGCACGCTGCTGCTCACCTTCTTCTACCGGCAGATGCCCGCCATCATCGACGGCGGCTATCTCTATATCGCGCAGCCGCCGCTCTATAAGGTCTCACGCGGCAAGTCCGAGCAGTACCTGAAGGACGAGCGGGCGCTGGAGGACTATCTGATCGACACCGGCCTTGACGACTGCGTGTTCATTGCCGGCGCGGGCGGTGACCGCACCGGGCGCGACCTGCGCTCGCTGGTCGAGGATGCGCGCGTCGTTCGCGGCATCCTTCGCAATCTGCACAGCCGCTACCATCGCAAGGTCATCGAGCAGGCTGCAATCACCGGCGTGCTGAACAAGGCGATCTACGGCGATCCGGAGAAGGCTGCCGCGGCGGCGCAATACATCGCCGGCCGCCTCGACAATCAGTCCGAGGAGGTCGAGCGCGGCTGGGTCGGCCAGTACGTCGAAGGCCAGGGCTTCCTGTTCGAGCGCACTATCCGCGGCGTCAAGGAAGCCGCCGTGATCGACGATGCCTTCCTGGGCTCGGCCGAAGCCCGCAAGCTCGACGAGTACACCGTGAAGCTCCAGGACGTTTATGCCCGCCCCGGCAAGCTCAGGCGCAAGGACGTCGAACACATGGTCTACGGCCCGGTCGACCTGTTCGAAGCGGTCACCGACGCCGGCCGCAAGGGTGTCACGCTGCAGCGCTACAAAGGTCTTGGCGAGATGAACCCGGAGCAGCTCTGGGAGACGACGCTGGACACCAATGCGCGCTCGCTGCTGCAGGTGAAGGTCAAGGAGGTCGACCAGGCCGACGACATCTTCACCAAGCTGATGGGCGACGTGGTCGAGCCGCGCCGCGACTTCATCCAGGAACACTCGCTGAGCGCGACGATCGATATTTGAGGCGGCTGGCCTTGGAATTTGACCTGCCAACCAAGCTGTTGCTGCACCTCTCCCGCTCGCGGGAGAGGTCGCCGCGAAGCGGCGGGTGAGGGCTTTCTCCTCTAGGGGATTATCCCATTGTGGAGACACCCTCTCCCCCGCCCTCCCCCGCAAGCGGGGGAGGGAGCGCACCACCTC
>NZ_JAEMSD010000256.1 GCF_016462955.1 Bradyrhizobium sp.
ATCATACTCATCGACCACGAACGGCTTCATCGCCGGGGCGTTCAGGATCTTGCGCAGGATCTTGATGGCCTCGACATTGGTCGTGCGGTCGGTCTCGGTCGACATGTAATTGATCCGGATCTCCGGCGGCACGCTTGGGTCCGGGCTCTTGATCCGCAAGGTGCCGCGGCTCTCCGGACGAAGCTGGCACACCGAGGCGGTGAATCCGGAGAAGGCGTGCAGCTTCTCGCCCATCTTGTCGGTCGAGAACGGCAGGAAGTGCACCTGGATGTCGGGCGAAGCCAGGCGCGGGCTGGTCTTGAAGAACGCGCCTGCCGTCCCGGCTGCGATCGTCAGCCAGCCCTTGCGAAACAGGGCATAGCGCGCGCCGGCCATGGTGCGGCGCAGCGGATGATTGACGGTGTCGTTGAGCGTGATCTTCTGCGAGCAGCGCATCACGATGCGGACCTGCATGTGGTCCTGGAGATCGCGGCCGACGCCCGGCGCTTCCAGCACGACCTCGATGCCGTGCTGGCGCAGCAGATCGCCGGGGCCGACGCCGGAGAGCTGGAGCAGCTGCGGCGAGTTGTAGGCGCCGCTCGACAGCACGACCTCCTTGCGCGCACGGGCGCGGCGCAAGGCGGCGCCTTGCCGGTATTCGACGCCGACGGCGCGGCGTCCTTCGAAAAACAGACGCTGGGCGTGTGCGGAAGTTTCGATCTTGAGATTGCTGCGCGCCTTCGCGGGACCGAGATAGGCCACCGACGTCGAGGCGCGGCGGCCGTTGCGCGTCGTGGTCTGGAACAGGCCGACGCCTTCCTGCGTCGCGCCGTTGAAGTCGGGATTGTAGGGCAGGCCGGTCTCGACCGCGGCGTCGATGAAGGCCTTCGACAGCGGATCGGTCACGATCATGTTGGACACCGGCAGAGGTCCGCCCGTGCCGTGATACTGGTCGGCGCCGCGCGACTGGTTCTCGGCCTTCTTGAAATAGGGCAGCACGTCGTCATAGCCCCAGCCGGTATTGCCGAGCTGGCGCCAGCGGTCATAGTCCTCGTGCTGGCCGCGGACATAGAGCAGCCCGTTGATCGAGCTCGACCCGCCCAGCGTCTTGCCGCGCGGCTGGAACACCTGACGGCCCTTCAGCTCGGGCTCCGGCTCGGTCTGGTACATCCAGTTGACGGTCTTCTCCTTGAACAGCTTGCCGTAGCCGAGCGGCACGTGGATCCAGATGTTGGAATCCTTCGGGCCGGCTTCGAGCAGCAGCACGCTGTGCTTGCCGTTCGCGGAGAGCCTGTTGGCGAGCACGCAGCCGGCGGAGCCGGCACCAACGATGATGTAGTCGAACTCGGGATCTGACGGTGCAAGGGCGGAATTTGCGGTCATGCGCGACTGTTCTTCTTGTTGACGAGGGCGTTTCGAGTTCTGAGTAGCACGATCATGGCTTGACGCGCAGCGCCTCGACCAGCGACTTGAACGCACGGGCGTATTCCGCGCCTGCCCTTGCGATATCTGTGCGGCCGGCGCAGGCGACCGCAGCCTCCGTCACCGCGCCGAGCAGCAGCCGCGCCAGCGGCTCGACCGGCTGGCGCGCGATCAGGCCAGCCTCCATCGCTGCGGACAACGCACGCGGCATCTTGCCGCCAAAATGCTGCGCGTCGATCTCGCGCCAGCGCTCCCAGCCAAGCACGGCCGGCCCGTCGCGCAGGATGATCTGTCCGGTCGCCCCCTTCGCGGTCGCGGCAAAATAATGCTGAGTGCCCCCGACCATGGCGGCCAGC
This sequence comes from Bradyrhizobium sp., assembly GCF_016462955.1. GTDB lineage: Bacteria > Pseudomonadota > Alphaproteobacteria > Rhizobiales > Xanthobacteraceae > Bradyrhizobium. Next base: position 1,758 of record NZ_JAEMSD010000256.1, read on the forward strand.
ACGTCCTTTTCAGTGCGCGCAGCGCGGTCGATCTCGGCGACGAGATCGCGCGAGACCAGGTCGAACACCGCCTCGAACACCGCCTCCTTGGTCTTGAAGTGATGATAGACCGCGCCCTTGGCGACACCCGCTCCTTCCGCGATCTCGTCCATGGTAGTCGCGGCAAAGCCATGCGCCCCGAACAGCCGCCGCGCCGCCGTCAGGATCGCCTCCGATGTCGCCGCCCGCCGCTCCGCTTGCTTGGCCATGGGTCTCGTCTAATCGAATCGGGCTGGCGCTACCAGTTGACTTTTAGACCGTCGGTCGGTATTTACCGACCATCAGTCGGTTACTTCTTGGGTGCATCATGCCGAGCCGTGAGATCGTCGAAGCCTTTGCGAAGCGGCTGGAGGATGGCGACTTTGTCGGAGCAATCCTCGACTATTACACGCCTGATACCGCGACCTACGAGAATCTCGCCGCGCCGGTGATCGGGCGCGACAAGCTCGCGGACAAGGAGCGTGGCGTGCTGGCGGCGTTCAAGCAGGTTACTGCCGTGCGCATCGGCCCGAGCCTGATCGATGGCGACACCGTCGCCAGCCGATGGAAATTCTCCTTCACAAATGCCGAAGGCGTCGCGCGGACGCTGGAGGAGATCGCCTGGCAGACCTGGCGAGGCAACGAGATCATCGAGGAGCGGTTCTTCTACGACCCGAAGCAACTCGGACGGTGAGCAGGATCGCGCCTATCGATACAGCATGACCGCGGCCAGGCCGACCAGAGGCGCAAGAAACCGGACGGCCTGCCACAGAGAGCCATCGATCGACCAGCGTCCGTAGAAGACGGTGCCGCCGCGTTGAGATGGCGACGCCGGTTGATCCCGAAATGCCTTCCATCGCACCTCGGCAGGCCCGAGAAAATCTTCCGGCTTGACGGTCATGTCGGCACTGCTCAGCACCACCTGCATCATCTCGCCTTTCGGCTGAAACATGGCTTCAGTCCCGGGTGGCGCGAAGAAGCTGCGCTTAGAGGCGATGTGCTGCTCATAGAAGTCCCGATCGACCGTAACGGCCGCAGCATGTGAACTGACGTACGGCACACCCGAGATGCCGGGAACGACGAGATGGCCCACTCCGTGCACCTCCTGCCAGGGAATGAAGAGACCCTTGAGCCACGGCCTGTGAAACCGGATGCCCGCGGAAGACATGGAGATGACCGCCCGATCCGCGTAGAAGTGGCGGTAGGCTGAAAACGCGATCCATCCGAACCCCAGATACAGCAGCATCCAGCCGAAAACGTTCAGCGATGGATTCACGAGATGGCTCCAATAGAGGCTGCGCATGGCGCCGACGTAGCTGGAGCGGCCGCTTGTCCCGCCGACCAGCACGCTGATCACACCGATGACGCCGGAGACGATGATCAGGACCAGGAGGCCGATCAACAATTCGAGAAGCAACGGCAGGCCGGACCGTCCGATCAGGGTCGTGAGTGCATAACCTGCGAACGCCAGCCCCAGCAGAGCCACATAGACGACGGCCAAAACCGCGCCATGCTGGCCGCGGCTCTCGGCATGAAGCGCGACCGCGAGGCCGGCGACGCAAGCCCACATGGCCCAGGGAAGGCGGTCCATCCGCCATTTGTCCATCGTGTATTCGACCGTTGCCGACACGTCGGCTGAAGGCTCGCTCATGCACAGGCCCTCGGAAATTCGAACGCATCCCTTCCGACGCGGCGCACGGTCGCCTGATCGGTCCGGGAAACGTATCACGCAATCAGGGGGACGTCCCGATCCGCTGACGAGCACACACAGCAACGCAGCGGCCGGTGTTGAGGTCCGGATGGGAGGCAGACGATCCCCAGAGCCCGGGGCGCGGCGATTGCGAGGGGACTTGTCATTTAACGACTGATCGGTCTATATATCTGCATGAGGCAAAACACGCCAGCGCCGATGCCCCGTGGCCGGCCGCGAAGTTTCGACGTGGACGCTGCCGTCGAACGCGCGATGGACGTGTTCTGGTCGCGCGGCTATCACGCCACGGCGCTGCCAGATCTCCTTCGCGCGACCAAGCTGTCGCGGGGCAGTCTCTACGCCGCTTTCGGCGACAAGCATTCGCTCTTCTTGCGCGCGCTCGATCGCTACATCGCGGATGCCTTGGCGCGGATGGATGTCGAATTCGATCCCCGGAACGATCCAGTCGACGGCCTGCGGGCCTACCTGGTCGGCTACGTCGAGCGCACCAGCGGAAGCAACGGCCGGCGCGGATGCCTCCTGGTGGCGACGGCCATGGAATTGGCTGGCGGAGATGCCGACGTCGGTCGGCGCGTTGCAAGATTCTTCAAGGCGATGGAAACCAAGGTGACGGAGACCTTGTCCCGCGCGAAAGCGGCGGGCAGGTTGGCCGATGGCGTCGAGCCCGCAACGGCCGCGCGAATTCTCGTCTGTTTCGTCGAAGGGCTGCGTGTGGTCGGCAAAACGGCACCGCCACGGACCACATCGCAGGCGGCCGTCGACGCTCTCATCGGCCGTTTCGTCAGGTAATCACGCCGTGACGCTCCCGCTGATGGTTACGCATATATTTGGACTGATCAGTCTTTAAAAGGACGTGCGCCATGTCTGCCATCCAGATCGTCTGCGCGATCGCCGTTCCCCTGATCTGGGGCTATCAGTTCGTGGCCATCAAGGTAGGCGTTGCGGAGTTTCCGCCGCTCTTCTTCCTCGCACTGCGCTTTCTGGCCATAGCACTGCTGCTTGTGCCGTTCGTCGCCAGGCCCACGCGTCGACAGCTCGGCCCGGTCGCAGCCATTTCGCTTTTCCTGGGCGGACTGAATTTCGGGCTCTTCTACGTTGGCCTCGGGCTCGGCTCGGGAAGCATGTCGGCCGTCGCATACCAACTCGCCACGCCCTTCACGGTCCTGTTGGCCTGGCCGCTGCTGGCGGAGAGACCGTCACTTGCCACCTGCGCCGGAGTGATGCTTGCATTCGTCGGCGTGGCCGTGCTGGCGGCGGAGCCGGGCCAGTCCACCAACCCGCTTCCACTGCTGCTCGTGGTCGGAGCGGCTTTCGCCTTCGCGGTATCCAACGTGCTGACGAAACGCTACGGCCCCTTTGACCCTTTGATGCTGATGGGATGGTCGTCGCTGCTCACGGTGCCGCAGGTCATGCTGATGTCGCTGCTGCTGGAATATGGACAAGCGGCGAGCCTTGCGGCGGCGGGCGAACGGGGCTGGCTGGCGCTCGCCTACACGATCTTCGTGGGGGGAGTAATCGGTTTTGGTCTCTGGTTCTGGCTGATCGCCCGTTGCTCGATGGTGCGCGTCGCGCCCTTCGGTCTGCTGCTTCCGGTTTTCGCCCTGCTCTCGAGCGTACTGTTTCTCGGCGACCGACTGACGCCGAAGCTGATCGTCGGCGGGCTGCTCGCGATGTCGGGGGTCGCAATCACTCAGCTGGGGCCGCGCCCTCGCCCCGCTTGATGTCGGGCCTGCCGGACATTTGTATCGATTTGTTATCGATACTGCGTGAGAACACGCAGAAGTGGTCGCGGCCGGCGTGGCGATCGGGGATAATTCATAGTTCGTCAAAGGTTTGCACCGAATTCTCCCGATCGAGCCGGACAACGGCCGATGCTGCTAGGCTATCGAATGCGGACTAGAACGACCAATTACGTCGCCCGGCTGTTCGCCGGCGATCTGTCTACCTTTGGCGGTCCAGCAACCGACGAAGCCATGGCGGGCCATATCCGCGCCGAGCAGATGTCGCTGGTGCTGGGTTATTCGGTCGGCATCATGCTCGGGAATGCCTGCAACGCCATCGTGCTCGCGATCGCGCTGTGGCAGTCGCCGGACAGAACCCTAGCGCTGATCTGGGCCGGCACCGTCGCCGCCGCCGCGATCGGATTCGGCCTGCAATCGCGCGCTTCGCGCCGCATCATCAAGCCGCAATTCGTCTCGCGTCGTACCATGCACCGCCTGGTGCGGAACGCCTTCATCCTCGGCGTGGCCTGGGGCATCGTCCCGGTCGCTTTCTTCGCCGATGCTTCGACCGGCGGGCAGCTCGTCATCACCTGCCTGTGCTCGGGCATGCTGGCCGGCGGCGCACTGGCCTTCGCCACCATCCCGATCGCGGCCATCGCCTTCACGGCGCCGATCTTCGTCGGCATTGCGATCTGCCTCGGCAGGAACGGCGACATGGCCTTCGTGCTGATCGCCTTTCTCGTCGTAGTGTATGGCAGCGTGCTGCTGCGCGGCGTCTTCGTCAACTCGTTCGCCTTCGCGCGGCGCGTGATGCGGCAGATCGAGGCCGAGCGCACGGTGCGGCTCGATCCCCTCACCCATTTGCCCAACCGCGTCGCCTTCAACGAGACGCTCGATGCAGCCTTGAAACGACAGTCGCTCTCCGGCGAAGAGTTCGCGGTGCTGCTGCTCGATCTCGACCGCTTCAAGGAGGTCAACGACCGGCTCGGCCATCCCGCCGGCGACGAATTCCTGGTCCAGGTTGCAAGCCGCCTGCAACGCTGCACGCGCGCCGCCGAGCACGTCGCCCGCATCGGCGGCGACGAGTTCGCGCTGGTGATGGCGAATCTGGGGCGGCCGGAGGATGCGCTCGACATCGCCGAGCGCTTCGTCGCGGCCTTCGCCGAGCCATTCCCCATCGAAGGCCGCCAGATCGTGGGCGCGACCAGCGTCGGCATCGTGCTGGCGCCGCGCGACGGCAACACGCCGCTCGACCTCATGAAGAATGCCGACGCCGCGCTCTACCGCGCCAAGAAGGCGGGACCCGGCACGATCCGCTTCTTCGAGGAAGCCGACGACAAGGTGTCACGCGACCGCAAGGCGCTGCAAGCGGACCTCGCCGGTGCGATCGCGCGAAACGAGCTGTTCCTGGTGTTCCAGCCGTTCCTCGATCTCGGCACCAACGAGGTCACGGGCCTGGAGGCACTGCTGCGCTGGCAGCATCCGACGCGCGGACTGGTGCCGCCGAGCGAATTCATCCCGATCGCGGAAGAGACCGGGCTGATCCATGGGATCGGCGAATGGGTGATCCGCCGCGCCTGCGCCACGCTTGCCGAGTGGCCGGAAGAGGTCAGGGTCGCCGTGAACTTCTCGGCAGCGCAATTTCACAACGCGGGCATTCTCCAGACCATCGTGCAGGCGCTCGCCGATGCCAAGGTGTCTCCAAGCCGGTTCGAGATCGAGATCACCGAATCGATGCTGCTGTCGAAGTACGGTTCGGCCGCCTCGATCCTGAAAGCGCTGCTGCAACTCGGCGTCACCGTGGCGCTCGACGATTTCGGCACGGGGTTCTCGTCGCTGACCTACCTGCGCAAGCTGCCGTTCAGCCGCATCAAGATCGACCAGTCCTTCATCCGCGACATGTTGGCTCAGCCGGATTGCGCCGCGATCGTGAAGTCGGTGATCTCGCTTGCACGCGATTTGCGGATCGGCGTGGTCGCGGAGGGTGTCGAGACCACCGGTCAGCTGGAATATCTACGGCAGATCGGTTGTGACGAGGTGCAGGGCTATCTGATCAGCCGGCCGGTGGCCGCGGATGCGGTGATGGCGCTGCTGGAGACGAGGAAGCCACGCGCGACTTACGCGGCGTAGGAATCAGACGGAGCCTAGGTGCCAGCCACGAGGACGGTGGGCCCCCTCGCCCGCTTGCGGGAGAGGGTTGGGGAGAGGGTGTTTCCACGGCGGGATTCCTCCAGAGGAGAGAGCCCTCACCCGCGCCTTCGGCGCGACTTCGCCCGCAAGCGGGAGAGGTGGAGTCCGCGGCGCGGTCTGTTGCTCCCTAACAGGCCACAGAACTCGGCTAAACCGCATCCGCCCTTAGCAGCGTATCCACCGTGATCGTGCCCCGCGCGCGGGAGACGCAGGCGCAGATCTTGTGGTTGCTCTGCTTCTCGTGGTCGCTGAAGAAGACGTCGCGATGGTCGATCTGGCCGTCGACCGCGACCACGTCGATGGCACAAAGGCCGCATTCGCCGCGTTTGCAGTCGAACAACACTTCGTGGCCGGTGGCGTTGAGCACGTCCAGCATCGAGCGCTCGCGGGGGATCTCGAGTTCGACATCGGAGTCCCTCAATCGCACGCGAAAAGTCTCGGTCGGCAAGGTGCCGCTGGAGCCGAAGGTCTCGTAGCGGAGATCGGGGAGCGGATGGCCAGCCTCGATCCAGGCATGGCGCGCGGCGTCGAGCATGCGCATGGGGCCGCAGAACAGGGCCAGCGTTCCCTGCGGCAGTGAAGCGAACAAGCCGTCGAGATCGAGCCGCCTGCCCTCGTCGCCCGCGTGGACGACGAGGCGGTCGCCGAGCGTTGCGGCGAGCTCATCGAGATAGGCGGCCTCGCCGCGCGAACGCACCGCATAGTGCAGGACAACGTCCGCCCCGCGCCGCGCCAGCGCCTGCGCGGCGCCGAGGATCGGCGTGATGCCGATGCCGCCGGCAATCAGGCAGTATTTTTCGCGCGACCAGTCGACGGCGAGCAGCGATGCGGGCTGGGTGATGTCGAGCCGCGCGCCCGGCTGCAAGGACCACATGTAGCGCGAGCCGCCGCGGGAATCGTCGGCGCGGCGCACCGCGATCTTGAAGCCGTCCGGCGAGGCTTCGCCGACCAGCGAATAGGAGCGCGTCTCCGGCTGGCCGCCGACGTTGACGCTCACATTGATGTGGCTGCCGACCGGATAGCCCGTGACGTCGAACCGGTCGGGCTTGATCAGGAATTCGCGGATGCCGGGCGCAAGGTCGCGGATCGACACGAGTGTGGACGGAATCCAGGTCTCGATGAAGCGCATGCTGACTGCCTCAATCGGTTGCGGTCTTGATCAACGCGAGCGCCGGCAAGAGGTCCAGATGGGTCCGGTTGCGCAGCGCTAGCCGCAGGTTTCGCACCGCGAGCCGGGCATGCTCGCGCATGATGGCTTCGGCACGCGCGCCTTCGCGGTTCTCGATGGCGTCGATCACGACGCGATGGTGCTCTTGGGCGATGATCAGGATCTGCTGCGCCTCCGGCAATGCCGATTGCGCCATCACGAAGCCGCTCGGGGATGCAAACGGCAGCGCCGAGGCGCGGTCGATCTGGCGAATCAGCGGCGGGCTGCGCGACAGTTCCGTGAGCTGGGCGTGGAAACGCGCGTTCAGCGCGACATAGGACGAGAAGGCATCGACCGAGATCGGCACCTGCGCCAGCAGCTCGTCGATCGCGGCCAGGCACTCCTTCAGCGGCTCGAGCTCGCGCGCGGAGACGCCGCGCTCCGCGGCAAAGCGCGCCGCCAAGCCTTCCAGCGTGCCGCGCAGCTCGATCGAATCGGAGATGTCGCGCTCGGAAAACGCCTTCACCATGAAGCCGCCGGAGGCGATCCCCTCCAAGAGGCCCTCCTCTTCCAGCCGCACCAGCGCCATCCGCACCGGCGTGCGCGAGGCGCCTGTCGTCTCCACCGCCTGCAGCTCGGAGATGCGCTCGCCGGGACGCAGGGCGCCCGACAGGATCTGGTCGCGCAGCGCGAGCTGCGCCTTCACGGTCTGCGAGACGGAGCGGTCGATCTCACGGTCGGCCATGGTCTACTCCGCAGCCTGAAGGTGCTGTGGCGCGTTTTCCTTCGCCACCATCCGGTCGATCAGCTTGCGCGACCACATCGCGCCGGCGTCGATGTTGAGATTGTAGAAGATGCGATCCGGGTTCTCGTCCATCGCGCGCTGCTGGGCTTCGAGGATCAGCTCGTCCTCGCGGAAGATGCCGGAGACGCCCTCGCGGATTTCGGTGGTGAGGCGCTGCTCGCCAAGCCGGTAGTTGCGGACGA
>NZ_JAEMSD010000257.1 GCF_016462955.1 Bradyrhizobium sp.
CCGGTGCCGAGATCCTTGACCAGTGCAGCTTCGGTCACCGGACTTTCGCCACGCTCCAATAGCCCGGCGATCGACGACGACATCCGGCGCAACGTGGCGAAGTGAGCCGCGAGCCGGCCGATCTCGACCGCCTGCCGCTCATTCGGCTCGCGGCCGATCTTGTCGACGAGTTCGACGAGAAGCCTGACATCCGACATAAAGCGATCCGGGCCGGCGCGCTCGAATGCCAACTCGCCCGTCACGCGCGTCCAACCTTCGCCGGGTTTTCCGATCATCATGTCGTCGGGAACGAAGCAGTTCTTGAAGAACACCTCGTTGAACTCGTGCCCTCCCGACAGGTTCATGATCGGCCTGATCTCGATGCCCTCCGAGCCCGTATCCACGATGAACTGGGACAAGCCTGCGTGCCGGTTCTCGCTGGGCGGCTCGGTGCGGGCCAGCACGATCAGGTAGTGGACACGGTGCGCGTTCGAGGTCCAGATCTTGGTACCGTTGATCACCCAGCCACCTTCCACCTTGTCCGCCTTGGTGCGGGCGGCCGCAAGGTCGGAGCCGGAATCGGGTTCGCTCATGCCGATGCCGAAATAGCACTCGCCCGCGGCAATCCTGGGCAGAATCAGCTCGCGCGCCCGCTCGCTGCCATGCTTGAGAATCTGCGGACCGGACTGCCGATCCGCGATCCAGTGCGCACCGCCCGGCGCGCCGGCCGCCAGCATCTCTTCGGTCACGACGAAGCGCTGCAGGTTGGAGTATTCGCCCCCGCCGTAGCGTTTCGGCCAGGTCATGCCGATAAAACCGGCCTTGGCGGCGCGCTTGCTGAACTCCGGGTCGAAAGTCGACCAAGATGTCCGGTGAGCGGCATAGCGGCCATTGTCTCGCTCCTCCTTCAGGAAGGCGCGGACCTTGCGCCGCATCTCGTCTGCTTCGGGCGGCAAGGTCAGAGATTCGAACCGGAACGCGCGCATTCAAGCCTCCATTCGTCGAAAGTCGTCGTCTGGCAGAATAGTCATCATCACCCCCGCCTCATCTGCTCTTGCCGCTCGGGGAAATTGTCTTCGGCACATGCATTCCGATCTCCGCGAGCAACTCGGCCGTATGTTCGCCCAGCCGCGGCGCATGGCGGCGGACCCGGAACGGCGAGGAGCTGAAGGACACCGGCGCCCGTATCGACTTGTATGCTCCCTCCGATGGATGCTCGGCACGGCTGAACATCCCGACCGCCTTCATGTGTTCGTCATCGGGCAGATCGGCGAGACCCAGGACGGGCATACAGGGAATGCTGACGTCGTCGCAGAACGACACCCATGCGGCCGTAGAATGCCGGGGGGCTTCCTGCTCGATGATCTCGTAGAGTGTCTCGAGGTGGGCCACCCGCTCGACCAGCGGAAAGAAGCGGGTGTCGGACTTCATTTCCGGCCGCCCCACGAAGTCGAAGAAGTCGCGCCAGTTGCGATCCGAATAGGGAAGGATGCACATATACCCGTCGCCGGTGCGAAACGGCTTGCGGCGCGGGCTGACGACGCGGGCATAGCCGGGGTCGCCGAGCGACGGCTCAAAGGCAAAGCCGAGCAGATGCTCTATATAGGCGAACTCCGCCGTGGTCTCGAACATCGGCACCTCGATGGCCTGCCCTCCGCCACCACGCTCACGCTGGAACAGGGCTGCCATCACCGAATAGGCGATCGCTTGCCCGGACAGCTTGTCGCAAAGCACCGTCGGCATGAAGGCTGGCTCCCCGCGCGCGACCATATGCAATGCAGCGAGCCCCGAGCCGGCCTGGATGATATCGTCATAGGCGGCCTTGTCGCGGTAGGGCCCCTTCTCGCTGAACCCGTAAGCGCCGCAATAGATGATATCGGGCTTGATGGCACGGACGGCCTGATAGCCGAGCCCGAGCTTGTCGATGGCCTTGGGACGCAACGAGTGAACGAACACGTCGGCTGTCGCAATCAGCTGGCGCAGCGCATCCATCCCCGCAGGCTGCTTCAGATCGAGCATGACGCTGCGCTTGTTGCGGTTGAGATGGAGAAAGCCGCCGGCCATGCCTTCATGGCGATTGGGCCGGTAGGTCCGGAACGAGTCGCCCTCTTCGCTCTCGATCTTGATCACGTCAGCCCCGAGATCGGCCATGATGTGCGTTGCAAACGGTCCCATGATCACGTTGGTCAGGTCGATCACGCGAATTCCGCCCAACGGGCCGTCTGCAGGGGTCGTGTCCATCCCGAAGCTCTCTCGTTCATTGGCCACCGCGGTTGGCGCGCGCCGCGCGGGACGTCCAACTTCTACGTGATTGCATTTCGATCAATACGGTTCGGCACGATCGCGCCAATTATCACATATGCGATTGATTATGCCCCATCGCTCTCTTGCTGGCGGGAACGCGATCAAACATAGTTTCGCCCAACCACAAAAAGACTTGGGAGAAAACAATGATCTCGACAAGCCGTCGCCAGTTTGCGGGCGTGATTGCTGCGGCATTTGCTTTGGCGGGCCTTGCAGCGCCAGCCGCAGCCGCAGAGAAATGGGATCTCTATATCTACAATCCAGTCGCGACGGTGGCAGCGGCCAAAGGCATGAGCGCCGTCGCCGAGCAGATCGAAAAGGACACCGGCGGAGAGCTGTCGGTCCGGCTGCATCTCGGGGGCTCGCTCCCGATCAACACCACCACCATCACCCAAGCCGTCAGCGACGACGTCGTCCAGATGGGCGACGACGGCTATTTCCTGGGCAACGTGCCGATCGGCGGTGTCCTGCGGCTGCCGATGCTGATCCGCTCTCTCGATGAATACAAGAAGGCGGCGGACATCATGGCGCCGTACCTGGAAAAGGCCTTCGAAAAGAAGGGCGTCCTGGTGCTGGGGCAATACCTTTATCCCTACCAGGTCGCATTCTCGAGCAAGAAGCTGACGTCGCTGGCCGACGTCAAGGGCCAGAAGATCCGCGTGACGTCGCCCGAGCAAGGTGAGTTCATCAAGCGGCTTGGCGGCGTGCCGGTCACGCTCGGCGCCCCTGAAGTCCCCTCCGCGCTCGACCGCAGCATTGTCGATGGCGTCCTCACCGCAAACACCGGCGGCGGAAATACCTGGAAGGACCTGCTCAAGTTCAATTACCGGCTCGGCATCAACTATTTCAACTCCGTCGTCATCGTGAACAGGGAGCGCTTCAATAAGCTGTCACCGGAGATTCAGGCCAAGGTCCGCAAGGCCGTCACCGACAACATGCCACTGATCACAAAGGCCATGGCCGATGAGGAAGACAACCTTAGCAAGAAATTCGCCGAAGGCGGCATGACGGTGACGGAGCCGCAACCAGGCGATCTCGACGTCGGCACGAAGGCGATTTCGGCCTATTGGGACGAATGGGCAAAATCGAAGGGGCCGGAAGCGGCGGCCGCGCTCAAGCAGGTTCGTGCGGCGCTCGGCCGGTAATCGATCATGGCTAGCAGCATGGAGATCAAGGAGGTGGCGCCTGATGGCGCCGTCCACTTCATCGACAACGTCTCATCGGGCCCCGGCCCGATCGAGAACGCCTCGGAAGCCGTCTGCGCGCTCATCCTGTTGGCCATGATCATCCTGATCGGTGCCGAGGCGATCGCACGCAATCTGTTCGCGACATCGCTCCAGATTACCGACGAGATCGGCGGCTATCTGCTGGTGGCCACGACCTTCCTGAGCATGTCGGTCGCGGAGGCACACGGGGCGTTTCACCGGGTCGAGCTGGTTCAGGCCCGCCTCGGACAATCCGCTCGGCTGGTGTCGCAGATCGTGTTCGACGTAATGTCGCTGCTCGCCTCCGCCTTGATTACCTGGCAGCTGACGCGCTTGGTCTTAAACTCGTGGCGCTCGGAGGACGTAGCGCCTACGCCGCTGCAGACGCCGCTGTGGATGCCGCAGACCACCATGGCCATCGGCATGTTCCTGCTCTGCCTCGCCCTTCTCCGAACCATCCTCACCAAGGCTCGCCGACTTCGCGGAAGTGCGCAGTGATGACTCCGGGCGTCGAACTGATCTTTGTCCTGGCGATCTTCGTCGGGCTGCTCTGCGTGGGAATGACGATCCCGTTCTCGATCACGGTCCCGTCTGTCCTGTATCTGCTGCTGCATGCAGGTCTGCCCGGACTGAAGGGCATCGGCCTCGTCAGTTGGGGCAGCATGAACAGCTTCACGCTAAGCGCGATCCCGCTGTTTATCCTGATGGCCGAGATTCTGCAGGAGAGCCGACTGAGCTTGCGGGTGTATCACGGCCTGTCCAAGCTGGTGTCCTGGATTCCCGGCGGCCTGCTGCAGACCAACATCGCAGGATGCGCCATCTTCGCGGCCATCAGCGGCTCGAGTGTGGTCACCGCCGCCTCGATCGGGCGGGTCGCGCTGCCTGAATTGCAGAAACGCAAATACAGTCCGCGCCTGTCCGCAGGCTCGCTGGCGGCGGGCGGCACGCTCGGCATCCTGATCCCGCCCAGCATCGCGATGATCGTCTACGGCACCTTCACCGAGACCTCAGTCGCCAAGCTCTTCATGGCCGGCGTGATGCCGGGCCTGCTGCTGACCGCCATGTTCATGGGTTATATTGCCCTACATGCGTGGTTCCGACCCGGAATCGCTCCGCGGGAAGTCGGCGCCCGATCGACGCGTGAACTGCTCTCGGCCCTGCTCGACGTCGTCCCCTTCATGGTTCTGATCGGCGGCACCATCGGCAGCATCTATTCGGGGCTGGTCACGCCAACTGAGGCGGCGGCGGTCGGCTGCGTGCTGGCGATGATGATCGCGGTGTTCTGGGGCGAATTCAGCGTCGCGATCCTCTGGCGGGCCTTGCAGACTACCGTGCGCGTGTGCGGCAACATCCTGTTCATCGTCTACGCCGCATTCGTGTTCTCCTACGCCATCAGCTATGCCGGCGTCGGCGAGCAGATCACCCAGTTTCTGGTCAATCTGAAGCTTTCCAAGCTGGAGTTCTTCTTCGCCCTGTTCGTTCTTTACACGGTGCTGGGCTGCCTGGTCGAAAGCCTCGGCATGATCGTGGTCACGGTGCCGCTGCTCTATCCGGTTCTGGTCCAGTACGGCATCGATCCGATCTGGTTCGGCGTCATCCTGGTGCTCTTCATCGAGATGGGCCAGATCTCACCTCCGATCGGCATCAACCTGTTCGTGATCCAGAGCATCTGGACCGGTAGGCTGAGCGACGTCGTCGCGGGCACGGTCCCGTTCCACCTGATCATGTTCGTGCTGCTCGGCCTGCTGGTGATCTTCCCCGAAATCGCGATGTGGCTGCCGTCGCAAGTCACTGCCGTGCCTTAAGCGAGATGCCCCGATGTATGCACCACCCGAAGAGATCAAGACCGAGGTCTTCGCCCGACTGCCAGACAAGTTCCGCCGCAAGGACCCCGACAATGCCTGGTCGCTGGTCAACCGCCGAGGACTGGTAGCGGATTCCTTCATCGAAGGCCCATCGTTCGACCGCGACGGCAATCTCTATATCGTCGACATTCCCTATGGACGGATCTTCCGGATCTCGCCGGCGGGAGAGTTCACGCTGGTCGCCGAATATGACGGCGAGCCGAACGGATTGAAGATCGCGCGCGACGGGCGGATCGTCATCACGGACTATCGCCACGGCCTCATGACGCTCGACCCGGCCAGCGGCAAGGTTAGCCCCCTGCTGGAGCGGCGCTGGTCCGAGCGCTTCAAGGGCGTGAACGATCTGATCTTCGCCGGCAACGGCGACATCTATTTCACCGACCAGGGTCAGACCGGGATGCATGACCCAACGGGCCGCGTCTATCGGTTGCGCGTGGGCGGAACACTTGACCAGATCGTCAACAACGTCCCCAGTCCGAACGGCCTCGTGCTCAACGGCAGCGAACACATCCTTTACGTGGCCGCCACCCGGGGTAACGCAATCTGGCGGATACCGCTGATGCCTGACGGAACCGCATCGAAGGTCGGAATCTTCATCCAGCTGTCCGGAAGCCTCGGCGGCCCCGACGGCCTAGCGATGGACGAGCAGGACAACCTCGCCATCGCTCACGCCGGTCTCGGCACCGTCTGGATTTTCAGCCGTCTCGGCGAGCCGCTCTATCGGGTCCGCTCCTGCCAGGGCCTCGCCACCACCAACGTGGCCTATGGTGGACCTGACAACAGAAATCTCTACATCACGGAATCCGAGACCGGCTGCGTGCTTGTCGCGCGCCTTCCTGTTGCTGGACGAGTCATGGCATCGCATCGATAGTGCCGGACCAGATTGGCAAGGTCAAAGACCGAGCAGCCCAAATCTATTTATTGCGAAGAAAGAAAGGACAGCCTTCATGTTGAGGAAGGTTCGAACGGCAATATTGATGCTTGGCCTGACCGCCTCGGGGGCCGCGATGGCCGCGTGGCCCGATGACAAGCCGGTCGAGGTCGTCGTCGGCTTCGCCGCGGGCGGCGGGACCGACGTCATGGCTCGCAAGCTGCTTCCCTTCGTCGAGAAGCGGCTCGGCGGAAACGCGCGGTTTGTCGTCCTCAACAAGCCCGGCGCCGGCGGCGAGATCGCGTTCACCGCGATCGCACGCGCTGCTCCCGACGCCTATGCGATGGGTGTGGTCAACGTGCCCGGCTACAACTTTCTGCCGATGACGCGAAAGACCCAGTACACCATGGATGAGATCCGTCTGGTCGCGCGCGTGGTCGACGATCCCGGTGTGATCGTCGTTCGCAACGATAGCCCGTTCACGACGCTCGCCAGCGTTGTCGACGCGCTGCGCAAGAAGCCCGGTTCGGTCACGTTCGGACATAACGGAGCCGGCACCAACGGCCATCTGGCCATCCGCATGCTCGCGAAGGCTGTCAACGTCGGGCCGAACGAGATCTCCTATCGCGGAACGGCAGCGCAAAGGACCGACGTCCTCGGCGGTCATCTCGATATCGGAATGGTGAGCCTGAGCGAAGTGCCGGAACTGCACGGCACCAACAAGGGCGAGCTCCGGGCAATCGCTATTCTGTCGAAGGCTCGTTCTCCGTCCTTGCCCGGCGTCCCCACCGCCGAGGAAGCCGGCGTTCCCGTCATCATGACTGCGGAGCGCGGTTTTGCGTTGCCGAAGGGGGCACCCGACGACGTCGCGAAGAAGCTGGAAACGGCGATCGCCGAGAGTCTCACCGATCCGGACTACGTCAAGAGCTCTCCGGGTGATGCTCCGGTCCTCGCCTTCATGCCCGGAGCCGAGTGGCAGAAGCGCCTCGACGAAGTGACGAAAAACTTGCAGCCGCTTGCGAGCGAACTCGCCGAGCCGAAATAGCTTCAGTCGACCAGAGCGCTCCGCTTGTGCCAATCCGTAACTGACCGCAGATCCTACGGAGGGTAGGTAGTCATTGAAATCGGGTGGCGTCGGGGGCCCCCTCGGCCTCCCCAAAAAGCTTAGTCGGGCATCCGCTGAGATCGACGATATGCCGTTCGTGCCGACTTCCGCTCATGGCCGTAACTTTCGACAACCCAAACCTGCTAGAGGCCGAAGCAGTCACCCTGTCGGCCACCAGACACCACTGATAAGCTTTCGCTGTTTTCCTTATCAATTGGCCGACTGACTCCATTTGCGACCAAAGCTTACCAGCCCGGGCAATACGGCCTTGTTCAGCCCTGTCGGCGACGGGCTGGAAGCATCCATGCGTACGGATGCAGGCGTGTCTGTCAAACCACGTTGATACCGCTCGCTTCATCAGGCGATGCCACGCGACATTTACCGCCCTCGCCACGTCACCTTGTGGGGATGGAATGCGCTGTTGCTAGTCCAAAAGCGGAAATCGCCGCGACCGGAAGCGTGTAAAAAGTGCCTATCTCAGCGAGATCTTGACCTGGCTGATATTGGCCGCAAGTTCGAGCCCCGCTTTCGGGCCTTGGAGCACGATGGTGACGCCCTTCTCGTTGCGGAGATGGACGCCGTTGGCGCCGCCGACGAGCGCAAAGCCGCCGCCAACGGAACTGTAGGTGCCGGCGAAGTCACTGACGTCGCGGATATCGGAGGCCCAGCCATCGAGACGGCCGACCGTGGCGCCGGCGGTGATGCCGAAGCTCAGGCCGGTGACCCTGAATGGATAGGTCTTGCCGCGATAGGTCAGCACGCCGCGGCCGGCGCCGCCGCCGAGCAGGAGGCCGGCCTTGACAATCTTGACCCGGACTTGGCCGGCGGCTTGCGCGAAGGATGGTGGCGGCGGCGCTATGAGCCCGAAGGCCAGCGGAAGAACCGCGATCCATCGGAGCACGCGCGCACGCCGTTCAGGGTTTTGCCGCATCGACCTTCTTCCAGGTCTCGTCGGGATCGAACAGCGTGGTCCGCTCGGCGATGAACTCGGTGCGCTTGCCAAGATCCTTCTGGTAGACGGTACCGGCATGATTGACCAGGAAGGTCATCACGCCGGAATTGCCGTATTCGGCAGGCCAGGCGATCAGGCCAAAGCCGCCGATCATCTTGCCCTTGACGACATAATTGAGCGCGCCGCCCGGCGCATCGCGGCCTTGTCCCTTGAGGATGCGGAAGTAGTAGCCGTGATAGGGCGCGGGCCCCACATCGCCTGCCTTATAGCCCTCCTTGGAGGCCTCGGCCGCCAGCGCGCCGAGCGGGCTCGGATCGCTGTCGTCGCGCCAGAACAGGCCGTCCTTCTTGCCGGGTGACGAAACGATGCGCTGGGCGTAGACGCCGGCGCCTTCACCGCGATCCTTGTCGGCATATTCGTTCTGCGCGTCGACATAGGCGAGCGCGGTCTGGATCGCGTCGAGCTCGTTGCGGCCGATGCGCCGGCGAAGCACCTCGATGCGCCCCTCGGCGGTGTCGAACTCCCAGCCAGCCTTGGTGTTGACCAGCGGAATCGGGAACGGGAAATCATCCGGCCCCAGCATCAGGGTCGCGGTCTTGTTGCCCTCCGCCTTGATGCCGTGCTTGACGTCGTACATCGAGGTGAAGCGCGCGCGGATATCGCTGTCGGCGACCTCGTCTCCGGACGAGACGATGTCTTCGGCGGCTCTGCCGAGCACTTTCAGGATATCGCCTGGCCCGCTCTTGACCGCGGCGGCGAGCGCGGCTGCCGCATCCTCCGGCGACTTGTAGGACTGCTGCGCTTGGGACGGATTTAACGGTGCCAGCGTCAGCAGGCCGAGCAGAGCCGCACGCCGAAGCCATTTCGGGCCGTTCATGGCATCACCTCCGCAGGGATCTTCGCGCCGCCGGCGAGCCAATTGCGATAGGTGCGGAATGTCAGGCCAAGCTTGTCGTAATAGACGCGCAGATAGCCGTCGTCGCCGCGGGCGACCGCGTCAGGCGCCACACGTTCGACCTCCTGTGCCATGACACCGACGTAAGCCCTGTCGCTGCCGATATAGCTGAAGCGGTAATAGCCAAGGCCGTTGGCGAGATGGCCCAGCAGAACGACATCGTGCTTCAGCGCGATATCGGAACGCCGGCCGCCGCCACCGCCTCCGCCTCCACCACGGAAGCCGCCACCACCATGCATGGCCATTCCGCCACCGCCGCCACGACCGGCAAAGCCTCCGCCG
>NZ_JAEMSD010000258.1:0-8460 GCF_016462955.1 Bradyrhizobium sp.
GTCGAGGAGTTCAAGGTCCAGGCCGTCGCCAAGGCCGAGCGCGATGCCGCCGCCAGCGAAGTCCAAAACCGGGAGCAGGCCGCCAGCCGCCGCGCCGAGCTGATCCGCTTCGCCGACGATTTCGAAAGCGCGGTCGGCACCATCGTCTCCAACGTCTCGGCCTCGGCCGTGCAGCTGGAATCGGCGGCTTCGACGCTGACCCGCACTGCCGAGACCACCCAGAGCCTGTCGAGCCAGGTCGCCGGCGTCTCAGAGCAGGCCTCCTCCAACATGCAGTCGGTCGCCACCGCGACCGAAGAGCTGTCCGCCTCGGTCGAGGAGATCGGCCGCCAGGTCCGCGATTCCAGCCGCATCGCGGAGGCTGCCGTGATGCAGGCCAAGGAGACCGACGGGCGCATCGGCAAGTTGTCGCATGCGGCCCAGCAGATCGGCGAGGTGGTCAAGCTGATCACGGCGATCGCCGAGCAGACCAATCTTCTGGCGCTCAACGCCACCATCGAGGCCGCGCGGGCCGGCGAAGCCGGCCGCGGCTTTGCGGTGGTCGCGAGCGAAGTCAAGTCGCTGGCGAGCCAGACGGCGAAGGCCACCGACGAGATCTCCTCGCACATCACGGGCATGCAGGGCGCGACCGCCGAATCGGTCGCCGCGATCAAGGAGATCGGCGCGACCATCGGCCAGATCTCGTCGATCTCGACCTCGATCGCGAGCGCGGTGGAGCAGCAGGGCGCCGCCACCCAGGAGATCGCCCGCAGCGTCCAGACGGTGGCGCAGGGGACGCAGACCGCGGCCACCGATATCGGCCAGGTCAACCGCGGCGCCGCCGAGACCGGCTCGGCATCGGAGGAGGTGCTGCACTCGGCCAAAACCCTGTCGAGCGAAAGCACCCGCCTGCGCGCCGAGCTCGACCGCTTCATGGCAAATATCCGCGCGGCGTAGGGCGCGCTCTGTCCAGGACGATAGCGGAGTAGATGCTGACCGGCGCTTTCTCCTCCGTTGCGGGATTGTGTCGTCTTTCTGACGCGAGCCATGCGTCAACTCCCTGCGGCTCCATCGGAAACGAGCGGCCCTGACGGGCGCTCCGATCGGAACCCGGGCACATCGCGCGCGTTGTCGCAGGTGGCAAGCACAATGCCGCACCCCCAATGATCGGATCGACCTCGTCCACGCATGTGAGCCGGGGCCGCTTCCATTGACGCAACAACGCGATGGAATTGCAGCAGAGCCGAGCCCTGAACAAGGCGGCCGTCCCGGCGGAGACCGCGACCGATGGCGTCGTCGAGACCAGCATTCCCTCGCGGCTGGACGCACTGCCGTGGAGCGGATTTCACACGCGTGTCGTGCTCGCGCTGGGCATCACCTGGATTCTCGACGGGCTCGAGGTGACTCTGGCCGGCGCGCTCTCCGGTGCGCTGAAGCAGAGTCCGTCGATGCATTTCTCGAATCTCGATCTCGGCATCGCGAACTCCGCCTATCTCGCGGGCGCCGTGCTCGGTGCGCTCGGCTTCGGCTGGCTGACCGATCGCATCGGCCGCAAGAAGCTGTTCTTCATCACGCTTGCGCTCTATCTCTCGGCAACGGCCGCGACTGCGCTGTCGTGGGATGTCGCGAGCTACGCACTGTTCCGCTTTCTCACCGGCGCCGGCATCGGCGGCGAGTACACCGCGATCAACTCGACCATCCAGGAGCTGGTGCCGGCGCGCTATCGCGGCTGGACCGATCTCGTCATCAACGGCAGCTTCTGGATCGGCGCTGCGATGGGCGCCGTGGCAGCCATCGTGCTGCTTGATCCTGCCGTGATCGATCCCGATTTCGGCTGGCGCCTCGCGTTTCTGATCGGAGCGATTCTCGGCCTCGCCGTGCTATTGATGCGGATGTGGATCCCGGAAAGTCCGCGCTGGCTGATGATCCATGGCCGTCCCGACGAGGCCCATGCCATCGTCGACGCAATCGAGCGCTCGGTGATCGGGCATGACCAGGACACGAGCGACGGCCGCTTCACCAGGATTCGCTTGAAGATGCGTGATCACACCCCGATCAGGGAGGTCGTCCACACGTTGCTCGGGGCCTACCGCCAGCGCGCGCTGGTCGGCCTCGTGCTGATGAGCGCGCAGGCGTTCTTCTACAACGCCATCTTCTTCACTTTCGCGCTGGTGCTGACCGATTTCTACGGCATCAGCGCCAACCATGTCGGCTGGTACCTGTTGCCGTTCGCGGCCGGAAATTTCCTCGGCCCCCTGCTACTCGGCCGCCTGTTCGACACGCTGGGACGCCGCACCATGATCATGTTCACCTATGGCATGTCGGGCCTGTTGCTGGCGGTGTCGGGCTATCTGTTCTCGATCGGCGTGCTGAGCGCGCAGGGGCAGACGATTGCCTGGATGGTGATCTTCTTCTTTGCCTCGCCGGCCGCGAGCGCGGCCTATCTCACCGTCAGCGAGACATTCCCCCTGGAGATTCGCGCGTTGGCGATCGCGGTATTCTACGCGGTCGGCACCGGCATCGGCGGCGTGATCGGACCCGCGCTGTTCGGCGCACTGATCGACTCTGGCTCGCGCAACAGCGTGTTCGCCGGCTACCTGCTGGGAGCTGTCCTGATGATCGCGGCTGCGATCGTGGCATGGCGCTATGCTGTCTCGGCGGAGCGAAAATCGCTCGAAGACGTTGCGCGGCCGCTCGCCTTTATGGAGTAGACTGATGAAATCGGAACTTGCGGAGATGGCTTTGGAACAAAAGCGTACCATGCCGGATGACGAAGCGCCCGATGCTGTGCCGGTGCCGCATGCGCTGGTGCCGCATCTCGACGAGACCGCCATCCTGCTCGACATCGACGGCACGCTGCTCGATCTGATGCCGACGCCGCGCGAGGTGTGGGTGCCGCCGGGCCTGTCGGAAACTCTGAAGCACCTGACCGAGCGCACCGCCGGCGCGTTGGCGCTGGTCAGCGGCCGCTCGCTCAACGACATCGACCTGATCTTCGCACCCGACGTGTTTCGCGCCGTCGGCGGCCATGGTGCGGAGATGCGGCTGTCGGTGGACAATGAAGCGGAGGCGGTGCACGCGCCGCCGCTTGACAAGGAGCTGAAGCGGCGCCTGGCGGCGGTCGCCAAGCTCAGCCCTGGCATCCTGCTCGAGGACAAGGGCTATTCGCTGGCGCTGCATTACCGTCTGGCTCCGCATGCGGAGAAGGCGATCTACGAAGCCGTTTCGCTAATCCGCGCCGATCTTCCCAATGCGCCGATCGAAGTGCTGCCCGGCAAGTTCGTCTGCGAGATCAAGCATTCCGGCTTCACCAAGGCGACCGGGGTGCGCGAGCTGATGATGCACGAGCCGTTCAAGGGGCGTCGGCCGATCTTCATCGGCGACGACGTCACCGACGAGAGCGTGTTTGCGATCATGCCCGACATGAACGGGCTCGCCTTTTCGGTCGGCCGCGGCGCCATGGGCGTCAACGGCCATTTCGATGCGCCGGCGGATGTGCGTGCGTTCCTTGCGCGCCTGCTTGATCCCAGGTGAAAGCAGGGCGGCGCCACTTTGCGGCCATCAATGCCTTCATCGCTGCGCCCCTGCGCGCCGCAATGCGTGCTGGAAATAGGACCGGAAATTGCTTTCTTGCAGCGAATTCCTGCGGGTTCCGCAAGCGAAACCAGTTCCAACGCGCACGCCCGATTTTGGTTTCAATTGGTTGAAATGATGATCAGGAACCATATTGATGAACGGCAGTTAAACGGGGTGGAATGAACAGGAGGGGACGACCTGTGAACTTAGTCGTCGTTTCAAATCGCGTCGCCCGGGGTAAACCGAATGAGCCCATGACGGGCGGCCTCGCGGCGGCCTTGCTTCCGGTGGTGGAACATTCTGGTGCGATCTGGGTGGGTTCCTCGGGCCGCGTGCGTGATGGCCATCAAAAGGAACCGTTCGCAGAGATCGAGGCGCTCGGAACCGGCGCCATCGCAACGCTGGATCTGCCGGCGGCGCATTACGGCGGCTATTACGAAGGCTTTGCCAATTCGGCGCTGTGGCCGGCGCTGCATTCGCGCAGCGATCTGATCCGCGTCTCACGGGACGACTATGTCAGCTATCGCGAGGTCAACGCCTTCATGGCGAGGGCGTTGATGCGCTTTCGCAAGCCACAAACTGCGTTTTGGGTTCAGGATTATCACTTCCTCGCGCTGGGCGCAGAGCTGCGTGACCTTGGTGTCGACGACCCGATCGGCTTCTTTCTGCACACGCCGTGGCCCGTGACTGCGGTGATGCAGGGCGTGCCCAATCATCGCGAGTTGATCACGGCGATGCTGGCCTACGACCTGCTCGGCTTCCAGACCCAGGAGGACTGCCATAACTTCCTCGGCTATGCCGGCGGCGAGCTTGGTCTTTCCGTCGAGGACGGCGTCGTGCTGTCGCAGCACGGCCGCACGCGTTGCGAGGTGTTCCCGATCGGCATCGACCCCGACAAGTTCGCAGCCTATGCCGCGAAATCGGCTTCGCATCCGGACGTGTCGCGGCTGCGGCGTAGCCTCAACGGCGAGCGCCTCGCGATCGGCGTCGACCGCCTGGATTATTCGAAGGGCCTCGTTAACCGCATCAGCGCCTTCGACCGGCTCTGGACCGAGCAGCCGCAGTTCGCCCGTAGCATCTCGCTGCTCCAGATCGCCAACCCCTCGCGGGGCAGTATCGAGGCATATGGCAATCTCCAGAACGATGTCGCGCGACTCGTCAGCGACGTCAACGGCCGCCACGGCGAGGTCGACTGGACGCCGATCCGCTACTTGAATAAAGGCTTCAGTCAGGCCGTGCTTGCGGGCCTTTACCGCACCGCGCAGATCGGCGTGGTGACGCCGCTGCATGACGGCATGAACCTCGTCGCCAAGGAATATGTCGCCGCGCAGAACCCCGCAGATCCCGGCGTGCTGGTGCTGTCGAAATTCGCGGGCGCCGCCAACGAACTGGACGCCGCATTGCTGGTCAATCCGCACGACGTCGACGGTATGGCGCGTGCGATCGCGGTCGCAGCCTCCATGCCGCTCACCGAGCGCAAGATGCGCTGGGACGCGATGATGAAAAAGCTGCGCAGCCACACCATCCAGCACTGGTCGGCCGATTTCGTCGCCGAGCTGGAAAAGTGCCGCACCGAGAAGGCTGCGATCGCCCCGCTCGCCACCCAGCCTCCGCAGGCTCTGCGCTGGTTAAAATCGGCGATATCAGGCGTGCGGTTGATCTAGCTTTTCGACAATCTTCCTCGACTGTTCTTTGCCCTTTCCCTTGTGGGCCAGTAAGGGCAGGAGGAAAGAAGAGCTCAATAGCAATACGACACGCCATCCAGAATCGCACATTGTCGTTTGTTCGGCGCGTTGGGATCGTCCAGCGGCACCACGCCCTTGCCCTGGCCGGCGAACACACCGGGCCCGACATGCACCGAGCTCTTGTTGCCGATGATCACGCTCTGATGCGGCGCCGAGCTCGACCGCGTGCCGTCCGGCCAGAGGATGGCGTTGCCCGAAAGCACCCCGCGCCGTCCGTCGTCGCAGCGGACATCGACGCCCTGCCGCGTGCAGAGCTGGGCTTTGGCAGGCCCTGCGAGCGCGACGCAAAGGCCCGAAATCAGGCCCAGCGCAGTGACGGTCTGGCGGCTGGTCATGCTGTGTTCTCGGCCTCCCCCGGCCTGTACGCCGGTCTCAGGTGAATCGTCGTCCTGAAGCGGCCGCAGGTTCAGCCGGCCGGAGGCTCAGGGGCTAGACGAGCACCGAATATTTTCCTTTTAATACAACAGGTTGCGGAAAATTCATCCGATTTCCCGGCGATCCCTTGCAAAATCATCGGCGCCCCTTCAAGAGAGGGCGCTCCGGAGAGATGGCCGAGTGGCTTAAGGCGCACGCTTGGAAAGCGTGTGTGCGGGAAACCGTACCGTGGGTTCGAATCCCACTCTCTCCGCCACTACATTGTTCTCCTCAATATCCAATTATCCGAAACGACAGCAAAAACAACGACTAGCGCGACGACGAATGTTGCCGCCAATGCCGCGATGTTACTCTGGGTCATCGCGCAAACCGTAGTTTTTGACGTAAGTTCGGAGGACGGATTTCCGCGATGGAGAACATATGGCCGGCAAGCTCAAACCCCTCAATGTCGAGCGCGAATCTCGGCCGGGCAAATATCCCGACGGCGATGGTCTGTACCTCATCGTTGCGAGCGCCTCCTCGAAGAATTGGAGCTACCGATATTGGAAGGACGGCAAGCAGCGCTGGCTCGGGCTAGGGTCCTTCAAGGATGTGTCTCTTAAGGAGGCGCGCCTAGCTCGTGATGCAGCCCGACTTCGGGTGAGAGGAGACCGAAGTAACCCTGGCGTCGACATCGTTCAGGAAAAACGTACGGCGCGCAATGAAGCAAGAGCCGTAGAGGTCAAAGTCACTTTACCCACGTTTGAACAGTGTGCCGAAGCCTACATTCGCGAGCATTGGTCGATCTGGAGTAGGAAGCACCGCAATCAATGGCCTTCGTCGCTTAAGCGGTACGCGTACCGCACGATCGGGAATCTCACAATTCCTGAAATCAAGCCAAGCCACATCTATGAATTGCTGCAGCCAATCTGGGTCGGGAAACGTGAGACGGCCAATCGTGTGCGCGGAAGGATCGAAACGATAATCGCGAAGAACGTGGACGTTGATGACGCCGATTTTCGGAATCCTGCCGAGTTGACCAAGCAATTGCGGGAGAAGCTTCCCAGGCGGCCAAAACGCGTCGTACGGCATCACCCAGCCTTGCCTTATGCCGAGGCGCCGCACTTCATGGCCCGCCTTTCCTTTGCCAGCGGCATGGCCGCTTCGATGCTCCGCTTTCTGATCTTCACGGCATGTCGGACTAACGAAGTCGTAGACGCTCTCCGATCCGAGATTGATCGCTCCTCATCGACGTGGAAGATTCCCGGTGAGCGCATGAAGATGAACCAGGACCATGTCGTGCCGCTTTCCGAGCCTGCACTCCTAATCCTTGACAGGGTGCCAGAATGCCCTCGGCGCGAGTTGATATTTCCAAACCCGGATGGAGGAGCGTTCTCAGAGAATGCCATGCTCGCCGTACTGGATCGCCTGGGCTACGGTCATGTAACCGTGCACGGATTTCGTTCGACATTCACAACCTGGGCCGAGGAGTGCACGGACTATCCTGATGGTGTTCGGGAGGCAGCTCTAGCGCACAAATATAAATCAGAGACCACCGCAGCCTATCAGCGCGGCCAAAAGCTCGAGAAGAGACGCGTTCTCATGAAAGATTGGGCTCAATTCCTTGTCGGATCAAATGTCATTCGCTTCGACCAAACCGGTTCGGTCGATTTCGAATCGACAGGCTTTTCTAGGCCGACTACCGACTCGCAGCGCGTCTAATGCCCTAAGTCGAGTCGAGATTAAGTCGTGAACCGAAAAGAGCGCGAAGTCGTACGACCGAATATCCAAAAAATGCGCACGGCAGCAAACGTGGTTTGCGCTGGGAAATTGGTCTGGCAAGTTCAAAAGCGTTCGAGAAAATAGGATGCTTCGCATGTCTATCGCATTTGATGTCCCGCTCGTAGCCTCGCCAAAACAGACGATGAAGGCGATCCAAGTTTCGCGCAAGAAACTGTACGAGCTCATCAACACCGGTGAACTGGAAAGCTACACCGAAGGCAAATCGCGACGCATCCTAGTCAAATCGATAAATGAGTACATCGAGCGTCGGCTGACTGCGGAAGCGGCTCGGCGCGGCCGCGCGGTGCCCGATGGAGATAATGAATCTGGCCGGTAGACGCCAAGGGCGACCGACGGGTCCGATTGGCAGCCACTGTGATGGCGTAGGGAGGACGATAACGTACGGCCCTAAGCGGAGCTCGCTCCGCTCGCCCAAACCACCCGTCTAACGAACAACGTCGTCCATATTGGAACGGTGGGGCTGTCCAAGGTGACGCCGACGTCGCGTGAGCCGCTAAAATCCTTCGCTTGGTAGAGCGGGCATCGTCAGGATGATGCGCTTAAGTTCGCCGATCTGAAACTGTGTGTCCATGACCTGCTGGTATTGAGCGTACAGCGCCTCATTTCCGAGACTGAGGTGCGGCGCCATTTGGATTGCCGGCGCGGCGCGAAACCAATCGACCACGGATCCCCACGGTAGATGCGAGAGAACGTCTATCAGGTATCCGAGCCCATACGAGGCTATTCCGATAGAACTCAAGAGTTGGATGATCTGCTGGACAACCGCTGCCATGCCGAATCTCCCTGTCAGTGAGGAGAGGAGGGTATCCTGATTCGCCTGGATCACTTCTGTGGATACCGGGGATTGGCGCTGGGAAGGAATCGCACTATATTCGGGGCACGTTCTGACCGCTTGCAAGCCCGTGCGAGCGGAGGGGCGGGAGCCCATTTTTGGAGGGCAAAGTGCCGGGGTGCGGCTACGCCCCTGTTAGACGGCCGGGAGGCTCCCGGTTCACGATCTTCC
>NZ_JAEMSD010000258.1:8470-9503 GCF_016462955.1 Bradyrhizobium sp.
ATCTTCCTGGTGTCCGCGCGTGACACCACGTGCAGTAGGGCTTCGACTGCACAAGGGATGATCCCAGACGGTTAATTTTTTGCCGGAGACTAATCTGGCACGTTGGGATTGTTCCTATGAAGACACTCGGCTGGGCTGCAATTATTTATAATGTTCACGACGCACTGACGTTCAGCGCAGTTCTCATGCTGATTGTTGGCGAGTGCACGGCCACCTACATCGCAAATCGAAAGCCACAGCGACGGTGATGTCACTTTCCGTACTGATCGGCTGCGACGACCAAATAGCTGGAGCAGTTATTAAAGGCCGTACTTATCATCTGAGGCTCTGTCATTGCCTCGATGCCGGGACGCTGTTCCGGCGACACCCAGGCGAGCAGCGCTTTCTTAAGCTCGGCTGACCGTTGAACAATTTTGCCTTCGCTGTGACCGTGGGCGACGGCGTTCCTGAGAGCGTTGGCGGCTTTGATGGTCGCCCAAAACCCAGCATCCAACTCGGGACAGAATAACTTCTCAGCCTTGTCGATTTTTCCGGCAAAGGTGCGGCGTTTCCGCCGTCTACCTGCGACACTTAGCAAGTCATTCAGGGCCTGCTCTGTACTGAGGCTGCCTTTCAATACGGTGACGATGCGCTCATCATATTTCTCGACGCGCTCCGTCATCTTCTTGTGCGCTTCGATCAGGCGCGGATCGCTAATGTCCAAATTCCCGCTCCAGTTTTTGGACCAGCCGGTTAGAATGAGGGCTGGTAGCTCTCCCCTCATGTGAGGGGCGTCTTCGCGGTTGGCAATCCCGCACGCACATCTTGACAGAGCGCGGGATTAATACGCACCGTGATTGCTGACTGCAAATATGAACAAACTCATCATTGGCCTTGCCGGCGACTTCGCACAACGCCTTTCGCGTCACGGCTTCCTTTCGTTGAGGACTTTATCGACGACGATAGTGTGTACCTTGTCGAAGAGCTCAGCGATGGCGTCGGTCGCTGCCTTTTGATTGGGAAATGCGTACGGTTTGTCCGGGCGATACCTGAA
>NZ_JAEMSD010000732.1 GCF_016462955.1 Bradyrhizobium sp.
TGCATGGCCCAAATCCTGAAATCAGCGAATCATGAAAAAGCTGGCGCGCGGCGTTAAAGCCCGGAAAGTGCTAGCAAACCGGCAGCACGATATACTACTTCGGCGTGTGGCGACGTGTGGCGGATTTCACTATCGGGTCAATAAGAGCAGGCCCGAGGTCGCGAGAAACCAGATGGGCCGCGGAATGCAGTTCAGGACTCGGCGGCGCGCTTGGCCTCGCCCTGCACCAGGGTCAGCCTGCCGAGCGGCACGCCGGCCTTCAGCAGCCCCTCGCGATAATGGGCGACGTCCTCGGGCCGCTTCCAGTGGAAGTTGCGCAGGTGACGGTCGACGTTGAGGGTCGGGTAGTTGCCCATCAGCACGTGGGCGGCTTCGCTCGCCTCGTCGCCACGCCCCAGCTGCGCCAATGCGGCGGCACGGATCGCCAGCGCCTGCATGTGGTTCGGGTTGATGTAGAGCTGCTCGCGGGCCCAAGACAGGGTCGCGTCGTATTGGCGCAACAGGTAGTGACTGAAGGCGTTCAGCGCCGCCCATTGGTAACGAGGGTCGCTGTTGTCGCGCTGGGACGCCATCGAGAACAGCTCGATCGCCTCGCGATGCTCGCCGATCATGAAATGGCAGATGCCGAGCACGCCGCGCGCGCCGTTGTCATAGGGGTTGAGCGCGACCGCGCGCCTGGCGGCATCCATCGCGGCCTCGTGATGTCCCTCCAGCGAATGGGCCCAGGACAGGATCGAGAATGCGAAGGAGGAGCGCGGATCGAGCCGCACGCTGGTTTCGGCGAGGTTCATCGCCTCGGCCCACATCTCCCGCGTGCCCTTGACCCAGCCGAACTGGATGCTCTGGATCTGGATCGTGGCGAGATAGGCGTGTGCGATCGACAGTTTGGGATCGAGCCGGATGGCCTCGCGAAACAGCTCGACGGCGGCGGCGAGATCCTCCTTGGTCTGCCGGTAGTAGTGCGACAGCCCCTTGAGGAAGCGGTCCCAGGCGCTGACGTCGGTCGACAGCCGCGCCGGTGCCGACGCCTCGGCGCGGACGATCTCGGTGGCGATGGCGGCGGACAGGTTCGTCGTGATCTCGTCCTGCATGGCGAACAAGTCGCCGATGTCGCGGTCGTAGCGGCCGGTCCAGAGCTGCTCGCCGGTTTCCGGCGCGATCAGCTCGGCGGTGACGCGGATCTTGGCGCCGGCGCGCCGCACCGAACCCTGGATCAGATAGGTGGCGTCGATCTCGCGCGCGATCAGCCGCGTGCTGGTGTTCCTGCCCTTGAAGGCGAAGGTCGAGTTGCGGCTCAGCACGCGATAGAAGGATTGCAGCGACAGCGCGTGGATCAAATCCTCGGTCAGGCCGTCGGAGAAATACTCGTCCTGGGCGTCGCTGAGGTTGGCGAAGGGCAGCACGCCGACGATGGCGGTGCGGTACTGCTGCGACAGTGCCGAGGCTTCACGGAGCTCGGGGGCAAGCGCCGGCGCGCCCTCGGGCGTCCAGGTAAAGACCCCGATCGCATCCTTGATGTTCTTGAAGCGATGGTTGCCGGCATCGGTCAGCGGCACCGAGAGGTGCTTGCTCGCCTCGCGATAGGCCTTGGCCGAGATGGCGAAGCCGCCCGGGCTCGCCACCGATTCCAGCCGGACGGCGATGTTGACGTCGTCGCCGAACACCTCGTCCTCGTCGGCGATGACGTCGCCCATGTGGACGCCGAGCCGGAACTGCATGGCGCGGTCCGTCGGCAGATGGCGGTTGCGCTCGGCCATCACCGTCTGCATCGCGATCGCAGCCTCGGTGGCGCCGACGATGGAGGGGAACTCGAGCAGGAAGCCGTCGCCGGTGTTCTTCACGACGCGGCCGCCGTGATTGAGGATGATGGGATGGATCGCGGCGCGATGGGCCTTGAAGGCGGCATGGGTGCCGGCCTCGTCGCTGCCCATCATGCGCGAATAGCCGGCGACATCGGCGCAGACGATGGCGGCCAGACGTCTTTCCATATCCGCGAAGCTCCAAGGGAGAGGGGACCGGCCACGGCGGGCAGTCGCCTCGAATCCCGCATTGCAAGAACCCCGCCTTTATAAAGCAGATGCAGCCGAGCGGAAGCATGATCCGCGATGCAAATTCGAGGTAAATCCCACGCGATCCAGGGCGGTGGACGGGGACGGGCGAACCGACTAAGCGGAACCGGGACGGGGCAACGAGGGCATCTTCATGCTGGGCATCCACGAAATCTGGCTTTTCATCCTGTCGGGGGTGCTGCTCAACATCACGCCGGGGCCGGATTCGGTCTATGTGATCGGCCGCAGCATGCAGATGGGCTGGCGGGGCGGCGCTGCTGCCGCCCTGGGCATCAGTTGCGGCTGCTTTGTCCATGTCGCGGGCGCGGCGATCGGGCTTTCGGCCCTGCTGATGGCCTCGTCGACCGCCTTCTCGCTCCTGAAGCTGGTCGGCGCGGCCTATCTCGTCGTCACCGGGCTTCAGATGCTGTGGTCGCGCCCTTCGCTGGCTTCCAGCATCGACGAGCCGGTGCGGGGCTCGCTGCGCCGGGTCTTTCTCCAGGGCGTCTTCACCAACGCGCTCAATCCCAAGGTCGCGCTGTTCTTCCTCGCCTTCCTG
>NZ_JAEMSD010000259.1 GCF_016462955.1 Bradyrhizobium sp.
GAGGTAGTCTCAGCAAGTGGCACGTCTGGCTCGTTGACGAGTGGTGTTGTGACCGCTCTCGGCTCCATCTCGCTGGGTGCGGGAGACTGGGACGTCAGCGCTTCCATACAATTCAATGCCAGCGGCGGCACCACGAGCACGGACTACAACGGTGCGATCTCGGCGAGCTCCGCCAGCCTGACCCCATATGGGACGTCGCTCGCGTTTACCCAGCGCCTGCCGGCAAGCGCAGATCATAGCGAGAATTTCTCCATTCCGCCTGCACAAGCGCTCATCAACGCAACCACGTCGTTTTACCTCAACGCGCGTTCTGTGTTCAGCGGCACGCCGCCTACGGCGACTTGGTCAATCCGAGCGCGTCGGGCGCGGTAGTCGCGCCGGAAGGCGCTGCAAAACACTGAGTTAAAGAACGAGATTTTTCAATGACGCTTGTTTCGATTCCTACTGGTCTCATTTTTCCCCTTGCGTTCGATGCCGGCGGCACCAACACCAAGGCTACTGGCAACGGCACCGCAATGGACGCCGCAACAGATAAGACTGCCATGATTGGTCGGGTCTACATCAACGGCCGGCCAGGCAGCGCGAAGACGATCAGCGCGGCGGGAGGCGGCTCTATTTCGTTCCGGACTGGAACGGTAACGTTTGCCAACGCTGGCACGACGCTTGACCTCGGCATTCAGGACGTTGATGTCGCCAATGGCAATATTGCTCGGCCGGACGGGACATTCGACGTCAAGCGAACGCTGACCGGAGGGGCCGACACCATCAGCTCGAATACCTGGACAACGTTCGCCATGACGGGCGGCACGGGCTCCAAAAGCATTGCGCACGGTGACCTTATCGCTGTCGTCTGGGATATGACGGCTCGTGGCGGCTCCGATAGCGTGGCCCTCACAGTGGGAAGCCAAGTAGCCGGAACGTTTCCCGTAACCAATGAGTTTCAATCCTCCGCATGGCGCACAACGAGCGTCGGTGAACCGAACGTCCTGATTACGTTCGATGACGGCACGCTGGGAATTATCGACGGGGCAATCCCATTCTCTCAAGCGCTTCAGGTGGAAGCCTACACGGACAGCAACAACCCGGATGAGCGGGGCATCATCTTCCAAGTCCCCTGGGATTGTAAGATAGACGGGCTATGGGCCAACGTCGGTATCTCGGGCGCCCCCGCTGACTTCACTCTCGCGCTGTATTCGACGCCATTCGGCACACCCGCGGTTATTTCCGGAGCAAGCTTCACCGTCCTGGCGGAGCAATTGAGCGCGGCCAGTGCTCAATCCTTCACCCCCTTTTCGCTGGCGTCTGAAATAGCTCTCACGCGAAACACCGACTATGTCCTCGCGATCAAGGCCGACAGCACCGGCCAAGTTCGGTTGAACAGCTACATCTTTGGTGACACGGCGCACCGGGCGTTCTTGCCGTATCCATCGGTTGCCAAGGTCACGCGCAACAATAGCTCTGGCGCGTTCACTGCCGAGAGTCCGGCCATCACAATGTATCAGATGGGAGTACGGATCTCGGCTCTACAAAACACGTCAGGTGGTGGTGGGGGCGGCCAACGAGTGTTTGGTGGCTAGATGCCTTCGGCGCCAACCGACGAAGGCAAGGACAGCGACAAGGAAGCCGGGCAGGCCGGCGCCGACTGTTGGACCGGGGACGGGGAGAGGATCGATGAAGGTGGACGAAGTCGCGTAGGTGGTGCCGCAGGGGCTATAATTCGACGGGCATAACCCGTGCTGGAAGGAACCGATGCCGTTGAGTTGTGCTGCTATGTTGAAATGACCGCCAAAATCGACCTTGGCTAGGATGGGACCTGACCCTTCCTGCCAGCTCAGAAAAGCGAAGTCTGAGGAAACCGAGTAAGTCCGCGGACCACTGCCGAAAAAAGGGTGGCCCACAATCGGAGCCAACGTGATCGACGCAAAGGCTTCGCCATCTGTCTGCATTAACAGAAATACGCCTGGAGCAATCTGCTGTGTCGTGCCGAAATCTGTGTCGAAGATAAAGCGCGCCGTGAAAGTCGTAGAGAATGGTCGGGTGTAGGGCTCAGGTTCACCCCCATAGGGGCCAATGCCGCTTATAATGCCGGCGAAGGACGCCTCAATAAGTGCAGCCTTGCTGGTCGATACGGAGCACAGAAACGTAAGCACTAGAAGAAAACAAAAGCGAAGCAGCATCATCAAATCCCCCCGCTGTAAAAGCCCTATTCCACCTTCCCGCGCCGGTTGAGTCAATTGGGCAAAGCTCGATAAAGCGGGTTGGGCGACACTCAGCAAGCGTCTTACGGCACTGGCGTCAGTCTGCGCACTCATTGGGGCGGGCTAGCGTGCATGCGGGCGCAGACTGAAAGCGGAGTTGCCCGCGCGGGTCGTGGAGGCCGTGAAGCGGGCCAGGTCGGTGATGGTGTTGTGATGAGATTGGGGGTGGGTAGGGTGGCGCCGGATCGCCGCGTCCACAGCAGCGTGGGCAAATCAACCGAAACTGTGGGGGGAAGCAACTTGATTGAGTGTGTAGGAGCGGGTTACGGTTCTCGAGCTGCTCGCCTGGATGGTTATTGCCATGAGTGGCAAGCTGCCGCTGACGCGCAACCGGAGCCCTCTATGTTGGAAGCCCAAACTCTTCGCACCCTGTACCGCGTTTCGGATTTTGTTGGCTGGCAGCGTGAGGGCACCCTCGAGTTGAACCCAAATTTTCAACGTCGTTCTGTCTGGAAGAAGGGGGCAAAGTCGTTCTTAATCGACACTATCCTCCGAGGGTATCCGGTGCCCATCATATTTCTCCGAGATAAGAAGACGGATCTTAAAACCCTGAAGTCCAAGCGCGACGTCGTGGACGGGCAGCAGCGCATCCGAACTCTTCTTTCGTTCATCGATCACAGCCTTCTCCCGGACTACGATGAGCAAAGGGACGATTTCGAGATCAATAAGACGCACAACAGGGAGCTGGGCGGCAAGCGATTTCATCAGCTGTCGATGGAGAACAGACAGCGTATTCTTGATTACCAGTTCAGCGTTCACTCGTTTCCGACAGACACAGACGATCGGATGATCTTACAGATTTTTGCGAGGATGAACGCGACCGGCGTCAAGCTAAATTCGCAAGAGCTGCGAAATGCAGAATTCTTCGGTGAGTTCAAAACTAGCGCGTACGAACTTGCCACAGAGCAGTTATATCGCTGGCGTGATGATTGGGAGGTCTTCAATCCTGACGGGATCGCCCGGATGATGGAAGTCGAGATGGCGAGCGAGTTCATGATGTACATCATGACTGGAGTATTAGAGAAGAAGAGCGCTACTATTGACTCGTTCTACAAACAATTCGATGCAACGTTCGCCGACCGTCAGGAGGTTGAGCGGAGATTTCGAACCGTCTTCGATACCATAGATGACTTGCTTCGAAACGGCATCCACCGTTTCTTCAGTTCAAGGACGATGTTCTTTGCACTTTTCTCAGCTGTTTACGGGATTCAATTCGAGGGCAGGCCGTCTTCGCCCGGCAGGCTAAAGCTCTCCGACATTGGCCGGCTATCTAAGGATAGGCCCGCGCCGCTGACTCCTGAGATGACGGGCAGGCTTATTCGCAACGCGACGGCGATCAAAAACAGACAAGCGCCAGAGGCGGTCCTAAAGGCCCGGCAGAGTGGCACGACTGACGCGACCAACAGGCGAGCCTTGATCAACTACCTAGTCGCGTGAGAAGCCAATGCCGTCCCAGGCCTACGCTCAGTCCGAATTGAGCAAGTTCCAGCGGAGTCTGCAGCGGCTCGACAATACCCGGGATCGTATGGAGAGGCTTTTTGCTCAAGAGCAAATAAGAAAGGTTGATCTAGACTCCGTTTATGAAGCGCTGTTTCTTCGCGCTGTAACTAGCTTTGAGGCGTTTTTGGAGGATTTGTTTCTGGCAATCCTTGTCGGGCGAGCTCAGTACACTGGTCAACGTGTTCGCGTTCTGATGTCGGCTTCGTCACGGGGCGCGTTGATGAAGATACTGCTGCAGGGCAGCGTTTATATGAATTGGCTACCGTTCGAGCACACAGAAAAGCGCGCAAAGCTCTACCTAAGGGATGGCCGTCCGTTTAGCGATCTCGACATAGGCGATAGGTCCCAGCTGAAGACGATTTCCATTATCCGCAATGCTATTGCGCACAAGAGCCCATATGCCCTCGCTCAGTTTCAGAAGATCGTCATCGGCGGAGCACCGATGCTCCAGAGAGAGCGCAACCCTGCCGGATTTCTCCGATCTCGCATTGCGCCCCAACAAACAAGGTTCGAAGTTCATATGGGGCAGCTGGCTCGGTGTGCCGGGCTGCTCTGCTGACGGCAGCCATCTGCTCCCAAATCTCCTTACGCCGCTTGATGTGCAGCGCCTCCGCGGCGCACTTCACCGCCTCAGCCTCGTAGGCTCGGGCAGCCCTTCGTGCTTGTCGAGCCAAGCTTTCACAGCCGGCCAATAACGCCGATCACCAAAGAATGGGGGCTTGCGCAGAAATCCGTACTTGCTCTCCAGCGCCGGCAGGAGCGGCCGTAGCAACTCCTCTGGCACTGCATCGGTGAGATAGAGCTTATCTTTCTCGCGCTCTATTTGTCCTTCAAGTATTTCTCGACCTTCTTCACCGACACGCCAACAGCGCGAACAGCTCCAGCAAGTGCCTGCCCCGAGACGTTGAAGCGCTTTTTCCAGTACTCTTTTTCGTAGTCCTCATTGAGGTTGATACGGGTGCGGTCGCGATAGTCTCGTTTGCTCTTGTCATCGGCCATGGTTTCACTCCTGTAAGGTCGCGATTTTTGTTTCTTCTAGTTAGCTTGACGGCTTTGTCGCCGACGCGGGCTTCTTTGGCTTGGCCGCTGGCGCTGCAGCCGCGGCCTCTTGCTGCTTCTTCAATTCAGCCACCCTAGCCAACTCTGCACGCTTCGCGTCGGCTTCATCCTCTCTAACAAGGAGATAGCCTTTTTCAGCCATGCAGCCTTGGCCAACTGTATCGGCCGCGTTAGAGCGCTCCTGGGCAGCCACGGCCGCGGCTAAGCCACCGCTGGCGACGGAAACACCGGACAGGGCGGCCTTGTTGCGCTCGCCCAAGCAGGCAGTTCTGTCGACTTCGAATTGGGTCATCAAAACAGGGTTGTCGCGTGAAGACTGGCCATCGACTCGAACCCATCCCATTTTTGGCGCGGCTGCACAGCCGCCTAATACGGCGCAAAGCACCACGATCCCTATAGAACGCATATTGGCCCCCAGACCTAAAACCCCATCCAACCGCAACCGGGGCGGGAGCGCAATGCGCAGCGCAACAAAAGCCGTAGCTCTTTAGTTGTGGAGTACCCTGTCACCGCTCTCTTGCCGCCACGACTCAGGAGCCGCCTACCGAAGCGCAATTCCGCGCTCTGTGGAGGCGACAATGGTGGGCGTCCAGTTATCTCGCTCCGAGATTCAGCGGGCGGCGGAATTGAGGTGGCGCAATGTGCCAGCGGGCATTCCCGCCGTTCTCGCCGAAGTGTTCATGAACAGGCTGAGGGGTGGAAGCACCATCCGCAAGCTCACAGGCGGTGGTCAACTCGGACCTGCACTTGTCAGCTACAAGCGATTTAAAAGGCATTGCGAGCTTCACCCGCGATGGGGCGCTGAGGCTTGGAGGCTTTCAGACATAAATGGCCGCTTTGGAAAGGGCGCGCGCCTGCGGGGCTTGACTCGCTGCCACCTTGGCCACTCGCTAAGTGATGCTCTCGTCTATTGGCAGAACGGATACATCAAGCGGGATTGCAGAACCTGCCGACGCCTACGGCGCGACAATGCGACCATGACGCAGGAAGCGGTTAAGCGCGTCACTGCGGCAATCCAAAACGGGGTCACAGTTAGCCAGATAATTCACGGAGTGCCAGCTGGAGGCGGGCGTCGGGACCCAGCCCTTGTGCTTGTGCATCCGCCCGCGTTCTATCGCTACCGCCGAGAAAACCCCAAGTTCGAGGCGCTGGTCCAGGATGCAATCAGCGCAAGGAGGCATAGACCGCGAGAGTTCGCGCAGCTCAATACGTTCACCTATCGATACACACCCGGCGACGAAGCGGTCATTCGGCAAATGCTACCCGGGTGGCTGACGACGAAGGATGACGTCGTCAATGACATCATGATCTTGCTTTTCGAAGGCCGAGTTGATCGGGCGCAAGTGCCGGCGCTCGCAAACTATTTCGCGAACCAACATAGCGGGCAGTTTCCGACGAGGTTTGCCAAGTTCGGAAACTCGCCGCTGCTCTCGCTGGACGAGGCGCTGTTTGATGACGGCTCGGGGACCGTGGGCGACAAGGTCACGCGCGGCCTATGGGATTAGGCCGGAAGAGGGGCGCGCGCCAGCATAAACCCCTGAGCATGGATGTACCCGTAATACACCGGGGTCGCGCCTAAGCGCCCCTGGAGGGGTGGATTTTTTCCAGAATCAGATGATGATGTCCGTGGGTGTAGCAACCCGGACTTGGACTATCGCGGCCCTTGGCGGGGCCGCCGAATGCGCGCGGTGGAAGCCTTGGCGGGTTTCCTATGGCGCTTTGGAGCGCCTTGGCGGGCGCGCCTCACCTGGCAAATATGCCGGGGGCGGTGCGTCATGTCCAGAGCCGAGAGGCTTAAAAGCGCGCCGACTTGTCGTCCAGGCAAGTTGCTACCCCCCGGCTGCTGGCCCGACGCCAGCGGGGCTGTAGCAAGCCATCAAACTGGACGAGCATCACATGACCAATACCTTCGATCTCAAAACCACCCCATCGTTCGTCGCCTCCCAAGTATGGGGGCTTCGCCACGGCTTCACCATCCTCCACGCCATGCTCCACGACCTGCGCGACGAGGAGGGGGAGATCACCGAAGAGTCGATTTATCGGATACTGTGGACCGCCGACCACGTGAAGCGGGAGCTTGACGCTGCCTACGCGTACACCGAGGGGCTGGCCGAAGCCGAGCGGGCCAGGGTGGCCGCCGGGCGGTCGGCGGTGGTGCTGCAGGCGGCTGAGTAGGCCGTGGTATAATCAGCCTAGGGTGGTGAATCGCCGGAACGGTTCACCACCTACCATTGCGCGTCGGCCTCAGCCGGCGAGGTAGAGCAGAGCAATTCATTTAAGGGGCACGCTCTTGCCCAATCCAGCAAACGACAACAACCGCTTGCTCACACCCGAGCAGGCGGCGTCTCGGCTTAACATCAGCGAAGATCATCTCCGCGACCTCGTTAGCGAGGGCGCCATCGGATACATCAACGTCGGGCTCGGCAAGAAGCGTCCACGGCGCCGCTTCACAGAGGCGGATCTGAACAATTTCATTGAGCGGCGACGCGGGAGGGAAACGCCATGTCAGTCTATAAAGACCCACGGTCGTCCTACTATTCGTTCGACTTTCAGCACGCCGGTAATCGGTTTCACGGCAGCACGAAATGCACGACGCGAAGAGAGGCAGAGAAGTTCGAGGCCCTAGAGCGGGAGAAAGCAAAGGCGCTGGTCAAGGCGACGCGCCGGGCGAAGGCCTCCCTGGCCTTCGATGATGTCGCTGCGCGGCTCTGGAACGACAGCGCTCAATACGACTCGGAGCCTAAGGCCACGGAGACCAATCTGGCGCGGTTGATCGAGTACTTCGGCAAGGAAAAGCCGCTCACAGAGATCGATCACAAAGCCGCCAAGGAGCTGGTCGCGTGGCGGCGAGGGCATCGCGTTTCAAGGCGTGGCAAGCGGACCAAGGAGCAGGAACAGGCGCTGCCGCTGGTCTCAAATGCTACCGTGAACCGCTCGGCCACCAAGGTGCTGCAACGCCTGTTCACCTTCGCTAAGGCGGAGGGCGCGGTATTCGAACATGAGCCAAGGTGGGATGAACTGCTGCTCGCTGAGCCCGTGGAGCGCGTGCGCGAGCTGAAGAGCGAGGAAGGCGATGCGCTAGATGAGGCGATGCGCGCCGACTATGAGCCGTTCTTCGCGTTCGTTCGCTCTTGCGGCATGCGCCTCAAGGAATGCGTGACGCTCCGGTGGTCAGAGGTGGATTTCGGCACCCGGCAGATTGTCCGCATTGGCAAAGGCGGCCGACGTGTGGTTTTCCCGATTACGCCCGCTATTCGCGAGATCCTATTCCCTTTGCGGGGGCAGCATCCTGAGTTCGTTTTCACCTACGTCGCTATCTACGGAAACAAGCGCTTGGAGAGGGTTAGGGGGCAGCGCTACCCTTTGACCTACACTGGCGCCAAGAGCGCCTGGCAGCGCCTTAGAGCCGTCTCCGGGCTAGCTGATTTTCGGTTTCACGACTTCCGGCACGACTTCGGGACTAAGCTGTTGCGCGACAGCGGCAACCTCAAGCTGGTGCAAAAAGCGCTCAATCATCGAGACATCAAAAGCACTCTGAGGTACGCCCATGTGCTGGATGAGGACGTTGCCGAAGCGGTCGAGCAGCTCGCAGAGTCCCGGAAAAAGTCCCGGAGTAAGCTCCGGGATGCGGGCTAAGCTCTTGAGCCAGCGAGCGAAGTAAAAACCCGCATCCCGCCTTCCAGATGTCGTTTGCGGCCACGCTCGGGCTGGTGGCGCTGGTGCAGATCGGCATGCCGAATCTGCTCGCATCGCCCGATCATTCCGCGACGGCGCGGATCGCGCTGTGGGGCGGCCGCGAGATCGCGGTGCTGTTTTTGGCCTCGTTGATCGCGGGGCTTGCGACCACGCCCTACGCCGCCTTCCACTTCCATCGCGTGACGCCCTACGGCGTGCTCGCCAATCTCGGCGCCATGCCGGTGGTCTCTGCGCTGGTGATGCCGGCCGGGCTTTTGGGACTGCTCGCCGCGCCCTTCGGGCTCGACCGCGTGTTCTGGTGGCTGATGGGGATCGGCATCGAGTGGATGGTCGCGGTCTCGCGCTGGGTGGCGGCGTTGCCGGGCGCGGTCGGCCGCATCCCCGCGTTCGGGATCGCGCCGCTGATCGCGGCGAGCCTTGGCATCATCGTGATGGGGCTGTTGCGAACGCCCCTGCGCTGGTGCGGTGCCCTGGTGCTGCTGGTGTCCATCGCCTGGGGCTTGTCGGTTCGGCAGCCAGACGTCCTGATTGCCGGGGACGGTGCCAGCGTCGCCGTGCGGGGCAGGGACGGCCGACTGCATGTGATCCGCGCGAGCAAGGATAGCTTCCTGCTCAAGCAGTGGCTAGCGGCCGATGCCGATCCGCGCGATGCCGGCAGCACCTCGTTGGCCGACGGTGTGTCGTGTGACGAAGCCGGCTGCGTGACGCCGCTCGCGGACGGACGGCTGGTCGCGCTGTCCCTGCGCATCGACGCGCTGGCCGACGATTGCAGCCGCGCGGCGCTGGTGGTGACGGCGCGTCCCGCGCCGCCCGATTGCGCGGCGATGGTCGTCGACAGGCCGCGTCTTGCGAGCCAAGGCGCGCTGGCGTTGACGCAGCGTGGCGACGGCTTTGCCGTTCAGGCGGTGAGGGCGAGAGGCGCGAGCCGCCCTTGGCTGCCGGCCGGCGCCGGCGTTCGTCGAGCGACACCACGGGGGCGCCTCCCGA
>NZ_JAEMSD010000733.1 GCF_016462955.1 Bradyrhizobium sp.
CCTCTGGAAGAAGTGCGGCCTCTGAGCCGCAGCCCGGCCACCCTTGACGCCGTCCCCTCGCCATGGTGAGTATCCGCCCATGAGCACCGTAGCCCGCCCAGCCCGTCTTTGGTGGCGCACCTCCTGACGAGGTGGCCGGTGCGATTTTCCTTTCCCAAATCGTCTGAGGTCGCCAGCACAGCGCGGCGGCCTTCTCGTTTGTCCTGTGTGGCGTTCCCTCGGCAAGTTTCGTAAGAGGACGACATGAACAGGACCGTCTTTGCCCTTCCGGCCCGAAGCGACTATCTGACCCGCGCGGGTCTGGCGATCACGCGCGTGGCGGAGCAGTTCACCGGTGGCGCCAACAGGCTCGACGATCTCGTCAGCCTGCTCGACCGCCGCCGCGGCGTGGTGCTGTCCTCGGGCACGACCGTCCCCGGCCGCTACGAGAGTTTTGACCTCGGCTTCTCTGATCCGCCGCTCAAGCTCGAAACGGTTGGCGTCAATTTCACGCTGGAAGCCTTGAACGCACGGGGAGAGGTGCTGATCGCCTTCCTCGGCGATGTCCTGCGTGAGCCCTGCGTCGTCATCTCCGAGAAGACGGTGACGCGCCTTGCCGGCCACATCATCCGCGGCGACGCCCCGGTCGAGGAGGACCAGCGCACCCGGCGTGCCAGCGTGATGTCGCTGGTGCGCGACATCGTTGCCGCCTTCTCCGCCAACGACGACGGGCTGCTCGGCCTGTTCGGCGCCTTTGCCTACGACCTCGTGTTCCAGATCGAGGACCTCGTGCAGAAGCGTCCGCGCGAGGCCGACCAGCGCGATATCGTGCTCTACGTGCCCGATCGCCTGCTGGCCTATGACCGCGCCACCGGCCGCGGCGTCGTGCTTTCTTACGACTTCTCCTGGAAGGGCAAGTCCACCGAGGGCCTGCCGCGCGAGACCGCCGAAAGCCCCTACTTGAAGACGCCGCGCCAGGGCTTTGCCGATCACGCGCCCGGTGAATACCAGGCGACGGTCGAGACCGCGCGCGCGGCGTTCGCCCGCGGCGATCTGTTCGAGGCGGTGCCGGGGCAGCTCTTCGCCGAGCCCTGCGACCGCTCGCCGGCCGAAGTGTTCCAGCGCCTCTGCGTCATCAATCCGTCGCCCTATGGCGCGCTGATGAATCTCGGCGCGGGCGAATTCCTGGTCTCGGCTTCGCCGGAAATGTTCGTGCGCTCGGATGGCCGCCGGGTCGAGACCTGCCCGATCTCGGGCACGATCGCGCGCGGAAGGGATGCGATTGGCGATGCCGAGCAGATCCGCCAGCTGCTGAACTCGGAGAAGGACGAGTTCGAGCTCAACATGTGCACCGACGTCGATCGCAACGACAAGGCACGCGTCTGCGTGCCCGGCACCATCAAGGTGCTGGCGCGCCGCCAGATCGAGACCTATTCGAAACTGTTCCACACCGTCGATCATGTCGAAGGCATGCTGCGCCCCGGCTTCGATGCGCTCGACGCGTTTCTCACCCACGCCTGGGCGGTGACCGTCACGGGCGCGCCAAAGCTCTGGGCGATGCAGTTCGTCGAGGATCACGAACGTTCGCCCCGGCGCTGGTATGCGGGTGCGATCGGCGCGGTGAATTTCGACGGCAGCATCAACACCGGCCTCACCATCCGCACCATCCGCATGAAGGACGGCCTCGCCGAGGTGCGCGTGGGCGCCACCTGCCTGTTTGATTCAGATCCGGCCGCGGAAGACCGCGAGTGCCAGGTCAAGGCTGCCGCGCTGTTCCAGGCGCTGCGCGGCGATCCGCCGAAGCCGCTCTCGACTTTTGCACCCGATGCCACCGGCTCTGGCAAGCAGGTGCTGCTGATCGACCACGACGACAGCTTCGTGCACATGCTCGCTGACTATTTCCGCCAGGTCGGCGCCAGCGTCACGGTGGTCCGCTATGTGCATGCGCTCGACATGCTCAAGCAGAAGAGGTGGGATTTGCTGGTGCTGTCGCCCGGCCCCGGCAGGCCGGAGGATTTCGCGATCGGGAAGACCATCGATGCGGCGCTGGAGAAGAAGCTGCCGGTGTTCGGCGTCTGCCTCGGCGTGCAGGCGATCGGGGAGTATTTCGGCGGCGAGCTCGGCCAGCTCACCCATCCCGCCCACGGCCGGCCCTCGCGGGTGCAGGTGCGCGGCGGCCGCTTGATGCGCAACCTGCCGAACGAGATCGTCATCGGCCGCTATCACTCGCTCTATGTCGAGCGCGACAGCATGCCGGCGGTGTTGTCCGTCACCGCCAGCACCGAGGACGGCGTCGCCATGGCGCTGGAGCACAAGACCCTGCCGGTCGCCGGGGTGCAATTCCACCCGGAATCGCTGATGTCGCTCGGTGGCGAGGTGGGACTCCGTATTGTCGAAAACGCGTTCCGGCTGGATGCTGGGGCAAATTGAGTGCAGAATATTTCACCTCGTCATTCCGGGTTCGATGCTGACGCATCGACCCGGAATGACAACTGAGATGAGAACCCAATGACTTTTGACCACGACATCAAGGCCAGCGTCCGCACTATCCCGGACTATCCGAAGCCCGGAATCATGTTCCGCGACATCACCACCTTGCTCGCGGATGCCCGCGCGTTCCGCCGTG
>NZ_JAEMSD010000260.1 GCF_016462955.1 Bradyrhizobium sp.
GCAATCCGACCTCTCCCCGTCGGGGAGAGGTGGAACAATGACGACGCACCGCAGCGACGTTTGATGCTTGCCAAATCTCGGGGACGGGCAGAGCATCGGCGTTTGCCGACCCAATCACGGGCCGAGCTCCACACCAAGGAGGCGGCGAAATGGGACAAGACGTCAGAAGTCCCCGAGGTCCACGGTGCATCGCGCTGGTGGGCCCTTTCCAAAGCGGTAAAACCACACTTCTCGAAGCGATCCTGGCGCGAACGGGCGCCATCCCGCGCGCCGGCAGCGTCGATGCCGGAACGTCCGTCGGCGACGCCACGCCCGAGGCCCGTCATCACAAGATGACCGTCGGCCTCACAGCCGCCACCACGAGTTTCATGGGCGACAGCTACACCTTCCTCGATTGTCCGGGTTCCGTCGAGTTTGCCCACGACATGCGCGCCGCGTTGCCTGCGGTCGACGCCGCAATCGTGGTCTGCGAGGCCGACGAGAAGAAGCTGCCGCAGCTTCAGATCATCCTGCGCGAGCTGGAGCAGCTGAAGATCCCGCGTTTCCTGTTCCTCAACAAGATCGACCGCGCCAGCCAGCGCATCCGCGAGACGCTGGCAATGCT
Organism: Bradyrhizobium sp.; assembly: GCF_016462955.1. GTDB lineage: Bacteria > Pseudomonadota > Alphaproteobacteria > Rhizobiales > Xanthobacteraceae > Bradyrhizobium. The sequence goes on from NZ_JAEMSD010000260.1 coordinate 605, forward strand.
GCAACCCGCCTCGCGCGTGCCGCTGGTACTGCGCCAGATCCCGATCTGGAAGGGCGAGCTGATCGAGGGCTTCGTCGATCTCGCGCTGGAGCGCGCCTTCATCTACCGCGAGCACAAGGCCTCCGAGGTGATCGCGCTCGAAGGCGGCGATCTCGACCGCGAGAAGGAAGCCCGCTTCTCGATGCTGGAGAAGCTCGCCGATCACGACGATGCGCTGATGGAGCAGCTGCTCGAGGACATCCAGCCGCCGCGCGATGCCGTGTTCGACGATCTCGCCCGCGAATTGCGGGAAGGGCTGATCTGCCCGGTGCTGCTTGGGTCTGCGTTGCGCGAAAACGGCGTGCTGCGCCTGATGAAGGCGCTGCGTCACGAGGCGCCCGGTGTGGCGGAAACGGCGAAACGTCTCGGCGTTCCCGAGACCAGGGATGCGCTCGGCTACGTCTTCAAGACGTTGCATTCGCAGCACGGCGGAAAACTGTCGCTGACGCGGCTGCTCGCCGGCCATCTCGACGACGGCGCCACGCTGCAATCCTCATCGGGCGGCGCGGGGCGCATCTCGGGCATCCTCGCCGTCAATGGCGCCTACGACACCAAGCGTGCCGCGGCCGAGGCCGGGGAAACCGTGGCGCTCGCCAAGCTCGACCCGGTCAAGACCGGCGAGACCGTGTCGGCCGGCAAGACGCCGCCAGCGGCATTGATCACGATCGCGCCGACGCCGCCGGTGCTCGCGATCTCGGTCGCGGCTACCGACCGCAAGGACGACGTCAAGCTCGGCCAGGCGCTGACGCGTCTGCACGAGGAGGATCCCTCGCTCATGGTCGTGCAGAATGCCCAGACCCACGACACCGTGCTGTGGGGCCAGGGCGAGATGCATCTGCGTGTCGCCAGCGAACGGCTGCGCGACCGCTTCGGCGTCAAGGTCACCTCCCATCCGCCCGCCATCGGCTACCAGGAGACGATCCGCAAGCCGGTCATCCAGCGCGGCCGTCACAAGAAGCAGTCCGGCGGCCACGGCCAGTTCGGCGACGTCGTGCTCGACATCAAGCCGCTGCCGCGCGGCGACGGTTTCAAGTTCGCCGAGAAGGTGGTGGGCGGCGCGGTGCCGCGCAACTACATCCCGGCGGTCGAGGAAGGCGTCGTCGACGGATTGACGCGCGGCCCGCTCGGCTTTCCCGTCACCGACGTGCAGGTGACCCTGACCGACGGCTCCTATCACAGCGTCGACAGCTCCGATCTCGCCTTCCGCACCGCGGCGCGGATCGGGCTGAACGAAGGCCTGCCGCTATGCCAGCCGGTCTTGCTGGAGCCGATCCACGTGGTCGAGATCGTCTGCCCGACCGACGCCACGGCCAAGATCAACGCGATCCTGTCGGCGCGGCGTGGCCAGATCCTCGGCTTCGACACCCGCGAGGGCTGGAGCGGCTGGGATTGCGTCCGCGCCATGATGCCCGAAGCCGAGATCGGCGAGCTGATCGTGGAGCTGCGTTCGGCCACCGCCGGCGCCGGCAGCTTCACCCGCCAGTTCGACCACATGGCCGAAGTCACCGGCCGCGCCGCCGACCAGATCATCGCCGCGCATCAGCACGCGGCGTGAGTCGACTCGCGCGCAGTGAGTCGCACGCCATCTCGCTCCTCTCCTCGTTCTAAAGGGGAGAGGGTAGGGTTAGCCACCGCTTCCCAACGTGTCCCGGACGCGCTGCAATGCGTAGCATTGCAGCGCAGAGCCGGGACCCAGAAAACCGCAGAGCTAGCTGCTGCATGGACCCCGGCTCTGCAGCGCATCACTTCGTGCTTGCGCCGCGTCCGGGGCACGAGATTTTGGTGTTCGCGCACAACTGCATCGTTCCCCTCATCGCCAGCAAAGCAATCAGGCCTTTTCTGCGGAAACAGGCTGGATTGCTTATCGCAAGAGCTCCTAGCAGCGGGGGAGGAGAGAGAATGCAGCCTCTTGCGTACGCCACTATCTGATGTATTATACATCATTGTATATGTTCTATGTATCATTTATAGCATCTGGTAAGTGAGGCCGAGGTGATCACGTCGTTTCAGATGCGGGCAGCGCGCGCGCTGCTCGGCATCGACCAGAAAACCCTGGCCGAGCTCGCCGGCGTTTCGCTGCCGACCATTCAGCGCATGGAGGCATCGACCGGCAATGTTCGTGGCGTGGTCGAGACCCTGATGAAGGTGGTGGACGCCTTCGACCGGGCCGGCGTCGAACTCATCGGCGAGCAGGCGCGCAGCGACAGCGGCGGGCGTGGCGTTCGCCTGAAGGAGCCGGGAGCGCCGCGTCGGATCGGAGCATGATCGCGCGTTGATCGTGCCCGGATAGGATGAACGAGCGCATCGTCGCGCGCTGCACGATGCACCGGAGCATTGTGGGGCCAGCGGAGCACATGAGCATCACGACCGATCAGGCAAGCCGGCTGCACCAGCTGCGCCGGCCGACCTTTGCCGAATTGTATATGCCGAAGCTCGTCACCGTCTGGCGTGAAGGCTACGGCCTTTCGGATTTCCGCGCCGACGTCTTCGCCGGCCTGACCGTTGCCATCGTCGCGCTGCCGCTGTCGATGGCGATCGCGATCGCCTCGGGCGTGACTCCGGACCGCGGCCTCTACACCGCTGTTGCCGGCGGCTTCATCGCCTCCATACTCGGCGGCAGCCGGTTCCAGATCGGCGGGCCGGCCGGCGCGTTCATTGTGCTGGTCGCGGCGACCGCGGAGCGTCACGGCGTCGATGGCGTGATCCTCGCCACCCTGATGGCGGGCCTGTTCCTGATCGCCGCGGGCCTGCTCAGGGTCGGCACCTACATCAAGTTCATTCCTTATCCCGTCACGGTCGGCTTCACCGCCGGCATCGCCGTCATCATCTTTGCCAGCCAGCTCCGCGATCTCTCGGGCATCACGCTCGCAGGCAAGGAGCCCAGCGAGTTCGTGCCGAAGCTCGTCGCGCTGGCCGGCGGCCTCAACACCATCAATCCGTCTGCCGTCGCGGTCGCACTCGTCAGCATCGGCATCATCGCCGCCTTGCGCCGCTGGCGGCCGTCCTGGCCCGGGATCCTGATCGCGGTCGTGTTTGCCGCCGTCGCCAGCGCAGTGCTGTCGCTGCCGGTGGAAACGATCGGCTCGCGCTTCGGCGGCATTCCGCGCGAGCTGCCTTCGCCGGCGCTGACCGCGTTCTCGCTGGAAAAGGCACGGGCGGTGCTGCCGGACGCGATCGCCTTCGCGCTGCTGGCCGCCATCGAATCGCTGCTGTCGGCGGTGGTCGCCGACGGCATGACCGGGCGCCGTCACCGCTCCAATTGCGAGCTGGTGGCGCAAGGCGCTGCCAATATCGGCTCGGCGCTGTTCGGCGGCATCTGCGTCACCGGGCTGATCGCGCGCACCGCGACCAACATCCGCGCCGGCGCGCGCGGGCCGCTCGCGGGCATGTTGCATTCGGTGTTCCTGCTGCTGTTCATGCTGATCGCAGCGCCGCTCGCAAGCTACATTCCGCTGGCCGCACTCGCCGCGGTGCTGGTCGTGGTGGCCTGGACCATGGCGGAGAAACACGAATTCGCGACGCTCTTGCGCTCCTCATGGGGCGATGCCGTCGTGCTACTCGCGACCTTCCTGCTCACGGTCTTCCGCGATCTTACCGAAGGCATCCTGGTCGGCTTTGCGCTCGGCGCGGTGCTGTTCATCCATCGCATGGCGGAGATGACCGGCATCGAAGAGCGCACGCCGCTGGTCGCTGACGACCGCCCCGACGACGGCAACGGCGATCGCGTTCGCTACGATCCCGCGCTGGCGGTCGATCGCGACGTGCTGGTCTACCGCATCACCGGCGCGTTCTTCTTCGGCGCGGCCTCGGCGATCGGCAGCGTGCTCGACGGAATCGCCGACCGGCAAAAGGCCTTCGTGGTCGACTTCGCCGCGGTGCCGTTCCTGGATTCGACGGCGGCCAACGTGCTCGGCCGCGTCGCCGCCAAGGCGCACCGCCAGGGCATCCGCCTGTTCATCACGGGGGCCTCGCCGACGGTCCGGCGCGCGCTGCTCACCCATGGCGTGACGCCGCCCCGCGCGCGCTATCGCACGAGCCTCGAGCGCGCCATCGCCGACATCAAGGGCAAGGCCGCCGAAGAGGCTACCGCGGGCTCGCCGCGCGCTTGACAGGGCCTGCGGGACGCGAAATGGATCGCCTCGGAAACGACCCGAGGAAAAGATGACCGCGCCCAAAGCTCCTGCAGCCTGTCTGATCGGATGGCCGGCCGCGCATTCGCGCTCGCCGCTGATCCATCATTACTGGCTACGTACGCTCGGAATCGCGGGCGGCTACGTCATCGAGGCGGTGCCGCCGGAGGACCTCAGGGACTTCGTGCTGCGGCTGTCGCTGCGCGGCTTCGTCGGTGCCAACGTGACCATCCCGCACAAGGAAGCCGTGCTGGCACTCTCGACGCCCGATGCTCGCGCAACGGCAGTCGGCGCCGCCAACACGCTGTGGTTCGCCGAGGGCGAGCTGCGTTCGACCAATACCGACGTCGAAGGCTTCATCAACAATCTCGACGCCAGCGCGCCGGGCTGGGATGCGGCCGAGGAAGCGCTGGTGCTAGGCGCCGGCGGCTCCTCGCGCGCGGTGGTATTCGGCCTGCTCGAACGTGGCATCGGCCGCGTGCATGTTGCCAACCGCACCATCGCGCGGGCCGAGACGCTGGCGCGGCAGTTCGGGCCGAACGTGCTTCCGCTGGAATGGGATGCGATCGACGACGTGCTGCGTCGTGCAAGACTTCTCGTGAACACGACCTCGCTCGGCATGCACGGCCAGCCCTCGCTCGATATCGATGTCGCGCGCCTGCCGCAAACCGCGGTCGTTGCCGACCTCGTCTATGTTCCCCTGCTGACGCCGCTGCTCGCGGCAGCAACGGCGTGCGGCCTGAAGACCGCCGACGGGCTCGGCATGCTGCTGCACCAGGCGGTGCGCGGCTTCGAGCTGTGGTTCGGCCGGCGGCCCGAGGTCACGGCCGAGCTGCGCGCGCTGATCGAGGCCGATCTCACAAAATCTTGAGAGGGGCGCGGCGAATAGCACACTACCTCTGGAGTTCTACCGTCGTGGGACAATCGGAGACCGTCATGTCTTTTCAACGTGCAACTTTCACACGCCCCCTGATCGCCATCGCGATGGTGGCCGTCTCGACCTACTGCGCCTTCGCCCAGAGAGCGCCGGTGCCGACGCGGGTGCGCGGCACCATCGAAGCCGTCAACGGCGACACCATGCAGGTGAAGTCGCGCACTGGCGAGGACGTCAAGCTCCACATCGCCTCTGACGTGAACGTGTCGGGCATTACCAGGATCTCGCTCGCCGACATCAAGCCGGGTTCGTTCATCGGCGCGACCACCGTGCCGGGACCGGACGGCAGCCAGAACGCGGTCGAGGTGCACGTGTTTCCGGAAAGCATGCGCGGCACCGGCGAAGGCTCGCGTCCGTGGGACCTCAAGCCCAACTCCAGCATGACCAATGCGACGGTTGCCGAGAGCGTCGTCGGTAATGACGGTCACACTTTGCTGGTCAAGTACAAGGACGGCGAGAAAAAGGTTTTCGTCGCGGACAACACGCCCGTGGTGACCTTCGTGCCGAGCGACAAATCGGAGTTGAAGCCCGGTGCCAAGGTCATCGCCTTCATCAAGCAATTGCCCGACGGCTCGTTCGAAGCCAACCGCGTCAGCGTCGGCCGCGACGGCCTGGCGCCGCCGATGTGAATGATCGAGCGCTGAACTCGTAGGGTGGGCAAAGGCGCCCTTGCGCCGTGCCCACGTCTTTTCTCGCTCGCGAAAGTTGGTGGGCACGCTTTCGCTTTGCCCACCCTACCGCAGCGTCTCCGCGGCTACACCGCAATGATGTGATCGTCGATCTCGTCCACCCGGTTGACGCCGCACAGGCCCATGGTGGTGAGCAGCTCCTTGTGGATGATGTCGATCGCCTTGGCGACGCCGGCCTGGCCGCCGGCACCCAGGCCATAGGCGTAGGCGCGGCCGATCATGCAGGACTTGGCGCCGAGCGCCAGCGCGCGCATCACGTCCTGGCCGGAGCGGATGCCGCCGTCGAACATGATCTCCATCCCGTCACCGACCGTGTCGACGATCTCCGGCAGCACCTCGATCGAGGACGGCGCGCCGTCGAGCTGGCGGCCGCCATGGTTGGAGACCACGATCGCCTGCGCGCCGGTCTTTGCGGCGAGCTCGGCGTCCTCGACGTCGAGGATGCCCTTCAGGATCAGCTTGCCCGGCCAGATCGAGCGGATCCAGTCGATGTCGTTCCAGTTCATCGAGGTGTCGAATTGCGAGCTGATCCAGGTCGACAGCGAGGTGATGTCGTCGCTGACCTTCAGGTGACCGGCGAGATTGCCGAAGGTGCGGCGCTTGCCCTGCAGCACGCCGGAGACCCAGGCCGGCTTGCTGGCGAAATCCAGCAGCTTCGACAGCGACCATTCCGGCGGCACCGTCATGCCGTTCTTGATGTCGGCATGGCGCTGGCCGATCACCTGCAGGTCGACGGTCAGCACCAATGCGCTGCACTTGGCCGCCATCGCGCGCTGGATCAATTCCTTGATGAAGCCGCGGTCCTTCATGACGTAGAGCTGGAACCAGAAGGGCTTCTCGACGCTGGCGGCGATGTCCTCGATCGAGCAGATCGACATCGTGGACTGCGTGAACGGGATGCCGGCGGCCTGCGCGGCGCGACAGGCATGGATCTCGCCGTCGCCGTGCTGCATGCCGAGCAGCCCGACCGGCGCGAGCATCAGCGGCATCGTCGACGGCTCGCCGAGGATCGTGGTCGAGGTGTCGCGCGTGGAGACGTCGACCAGGATGCGTTGACGGAACTTGATCGCCTGCATGTCGTCGCGGTTGGCGCGCAGCGTCTCCTCGGCATAGGAGCCGCGGTCGCAATAGTCGAAGAACGCCTTCGGCACGCGGCGCTTATGCAGCGCGCGCAGATCGTCGATACAGGTGATGTGTTTCATGCTCGTTCCCCGGCCCCGTCCTTGACCCAATAGTCTTACCCGACGCCTTGCATCGGAAGATTTCGGGGTCATCTAGCATGGTTGGATGCGCAGCCAAATCTTTTGCAGGAGGGCGCCAATGACCAAGCCGCACGCCGGACCGTCGCCGGAAGAGATCAAGGACAAGCGCGCTCTCGAGGACGCGCTGGAGGAGGGGCTGGAAGAGACTTTTCCGGGCTCCGATCCCGTCAGCGTCACCCAGCCGGCGCCGAACCACGAGGACAAACATGTGAAGCGAACGGGCTAGCGCCGGTTCCGCGTTGGTGCGCCGTTTTGGCCGGAACTATAGTGTTAACAAGGCCATATCGGGCGGACCCCTCTCAGGGTTCCGTAATGATTCATCATATTTTTTGAAGCCAAGTTAGCCGCGCAGGGATTATAAGACGCCCAGCAAATCAGGGATGCGGGGCCCGTTCGGGCACTGCGTAGTTGTCGAGGGGATCCCCTGGTTGTTGCCTTGGGGGACGATATGAGCCGCAAATATTTCGGGACGGACGGGATCCGGGGCCGCGCCAACGGACTGATCACGCCGGAGCTCGCGCTCAAGGTCGGCCAGGCCGCCGGCCTCGCGTTTCAGCGCGGCGACCACCGGCACCGGGTCGTGATCGGCAAGGACACCCGCCTGTCCGGCTACATGATCGAATATGCGATGGTCGCGGGCTTCACCTCGGTCGGCATGGACGTGCTGCTGGTCGGCCCGATGCCGACGCCGGCGGTCGCGATGCTGACCAAGTCGATGCGCGCCGATCTCGGCGTGATGATCTCCGCTTCCCACAATCTGTTCGAGGACAACGGCATCAAGCTGTTCGGCCCGCAGGGCTTCAAGCTGTCCGACGACGTCGAGAAGCAGATCGAACAGCTGCTCGACGAGCCGATCGACAAGAGGCTCGCCCAAAGCGCGAGCCTCGGCCGCGCCCGCCGTATCGACGGCGTGCACGACCGCTATATCGAGTTCGCCAAGCGCACGCTGCCGCGCGACCTTTCGCTCGAGGGCCTGCGCGTCGTGATCGACTGCGCCAACGGCGCCGCCTACAAGGTCGTGCCCGAAGCGCTGTGGGAGCTCGGCGCCGACGTCGTGCCGATCGGCGTCGAGCCCGACGGCTTCAACATCAACAAGGATTGCGGCTCGACCTCGCCCGAAGCGCTGTCGAAGAAAGTGCGCGAGATGCGCGCCGACATCGGCATCGCGCTCGACGGCGACGCCGACCGCGTCATCCTGGTCGACGAGCGCGGCCACGTCGTCGACGGCGACCAGCTACTCGCGGTGATCGCGCAGAGCTGGAAGGAGGACGGACGCCTCTCGCGTCCCGGCATCGTCGCCACCGTGATGTCCAATCTCGGCCTCGAGCGCTTCCTGCAAGGGCAGGGGATCGACCTCGTCCGCACGCCGGTCGGCGACCGCTACGTGCTGGAGCAGATGCTGAGCGGTGGCTACAATCTCGGCGGCGAGCAGTCCGGCCACATCATCCTGTCCGATTACGCCACCACCGGCGACGGCTTCGTGGCCGCCTTGCAGGTGCTGGCGGTGGTGCAGAAGTTGCGCCGTCCGGTGTCCGAGGTCTGCCACCGCTTCGATCCGCTGCCGCAGATCCTCAAGAACGTCCGCCACAAGGGCGGCAAGCCGCTCGACGATTCCGACGTCAAGTCGGCGATCTCCGACGGCGAGAAGCGTCTCAACGGCCACGGCCGTCTCCTGATCCGCTCCTCCGGCACCGAGCCGGTGATCCGCGTCATGGGCGAAGGCGAAGACCGTATCCTGGTCGAGGACGTCGTCGACACCATCGTCTCGGCACTGGGGCAGGCCGCGGCGTAGGGTCTCTTACC
>NZ_JAEMSD010000261.1:0-4266 GCF_016462955.1 Bradyrhizobium sp.
TCGTCCGAGAGTTCGTCGACGAGATCATGCCCGGAGACCACGACAATCGGCGAGCCCATCATGTCGAGCCAGAAGATGGGACCGAGCTCCTTCGCGAGCCGCGTCAGGTGCTGCACGGGAGCGGCCGTGTCCAGCGACAGCATGTTGCCGACCACCGGCTTGCTCGGCGGCTGCGGGATCGGGTTCAATCGGTTCCTGGATGACATCTAGCTTCGCTTCCCCCTGCCTTACGTCATTCCGGGATGGTCCGAAGGACCAGACCCGGAATCTCGAGATCCTCAGGTGCGCAAGAGCGCACCATAGTTCGATGCTACGCATCGCCCCGGGATGACGACTGCGTCGTCAGCCAAACCGCCTTCTACGCCATTCGATCAGCTTGACGCTGACCTCTTCCGGCTTCTCCTGCTGCGTCCAGTGTCCGCTGTCCTTCACCAGATATTTCTCGAGATCGCCGATCAGCTTCTCCATGCCGTCGGCCGCCGAGGGCGGCAGCACCGCGTCGTTCTCGGCCATGATCATCAGCGACGGCACATGGATGTGGTGGTCGAGCCCCTTCGATCGCTCCCAATTGCGGGTGAAATTGCGATACCAGTTGATGCCGCCGGTGAAGCCGGTCTTGGTGAAGGTGTCGACGAACACCTTCTTCTCCTCCGCAGACAGGATCGGCGTGCGCGGGTCGACCTTGGCATCGTAGGCCGCGATCATCTGCGGGAACGCCAGATTGGTCTTTGAGGAGGCGCCGACGCCTGCGATGGCCGGCTCCTCCGGCTTAGCCGCCGGCCGCGGCAGCGGCTTGCGCATGAAGGCGTCAAAGGTCTGTTCGACGCGGCTGCCAAAGATCCTGTCCGGCTCGCGCGCGGGGTCCTGGAACTGGACGATGTACATCTGGTCGCCGAAACGTTGACGGAACAGCGCAATGGGATCGATCGGCGCGCGGTCCCAATGCGGCGTGTTGACGCCGACGACGCCGGCGACGCGCGAAGGGTGCCGCAGCGGCATCTGCCAGACCACGAAGCCGCCCCAGTCGTGGCCGACGAAGATCGCCTTGTCGATCCCGAGATGATCGAGCAGGCCGACGAGATCGCCGGTCAGATGCTCCATGTCATAGGCTTCGACCGGCTCGGGCCGGTCGGTCGCGCCATAGCCGCGCTGGTCCGGCGCGATCACGCGGATGCCGGCCTCGCTCAGTGCCTTGATCTGGTGGCGCCAGGAAAAGGCGAGCTCGGGCCAGCCGTGGCACAGCACGATCGGCGGCTTGTCGTCGACCGGGCCCGCCTCGTAATAGCCCATGCGGATTCCGTTCGTCTGAGCGAACTTGAGCGGCGGCATTTCAATCATTGCAGCATTCCTATTCAGCGGCACCTTTGATGTCCGCCGCCGGCGGCGCGTAGGCCGCCTCCAGCGCGGCGAACTCCTCCGGCAACATGTCGCACATCACCTGCACGTGGGGAATGATGTTGGCGCCGACGATGAAGCCGAAATCGAGCTGGTCGCGGTAGCTCTGCACGGTGATGTTGAGCGCCTGCCCGTGCGTCGAGATCGACACGGGGAAGATGTGCAGCAGTTCGGCGCCGGCGGCGTAGAGGGTCTGCCGCGGTCCGGGCACGTTGGACACGGTGATGTTGGCGGCCGGCGGCAGAACGTCCGACAGGTTGGACCGGCTGTAGAGCAGCGCCAGGATCTGCACCATGATCGGCGCGCCCAGCATCGAGATATTGGAGACCTGGGGCATCAGCGCACGCAAGGGATGCGACATCTCCTTGGACTTGGTCGATTGCGCGATGATTGCTTCCAGCCGCGCCTTGGGATCGTCGACGTTGGTCGCGATCGAGCAGATCATGCCGAACACCTGGTTGTTGGCCTCGGTGTTGCCCTCCTCCCGCAGCGAGATAGGCACCGCCGCGGTCAAGGATTTCGGCGGCAATGTGCCGTATTGCAGGAGGTAGCGGCGGACCACGCCGGAGGCCAGCGCCAGCACGACGTCGTTGAGCTTGCCGCCGGCCTGCTTGGCCAGCGCCTTCGCGCGGGACAGCGGGATCGACACGCCCGCAAAGCTGCGCTCCGAGGAGATGGTCTTGTTGAGCATGGTCGGAGGCGACACCATGCTGGCGAGGCTCTCGCGCGACTTGGGGTCGGCGACCTTGCCGAGTACGTCTGACAGGCTCTTGAGCACGGTCGGGATGTTGCCGGCGAAGCGCACCGCGCTCTCGATCTGATACATCGCGTTGTCGAACAGGATCGAGCCGATGTCGCTCTTGCCGGTGCGCGGCAGCTGAAGGTTCTTCGCAGCCTGCGAAGCATCGAGCGACTGAGAGAACAGCTGCTGATAGGAATCGAGCAGGTTGGCGGCGATGTCGCGCGGCTCCTGCCCTGGCTTGCTGCCCGCCGCCGGCGGCTCGACCTTCCGGGGGATCGGCGAGATGTCGTAGATCATGTTGGTCAGCGCCGCCCCGGCGCCGCCGTCGATCGCGGCATGGTGCATCTTGGAATAGAGCCCGACCTCGTTGTCCTTCATGCCCTCGAACACGTAGAATTCCCAGAGCGGGCGGGCACGGTTCAACAGCTTGGCATGCATCCAGCCCACGATGCGCTCGAGCGTCGCACGATCGCGCGGCTGCGGCAGGCTGGCGCGGAAGATGTGGCGGTCGATGTCGAACTGATCGTCCTCGACCCAGGAGGGATGATCGATGTCGAGCGGGGCCTTCTCCAGCCGTGCCTTCAGGATCGGCGCGATGTGCAGGCGCGAGACGATCATCGCCTTGAAGTCTTCGAAGAAGTCGCCCTTGTAGTCGTCGGGCAGGCGAAAGATCGCCATGCTCCCGACATGCATCGGCATTTCAGGCGTTTCCAGATAGAGAAACGACGCGTCCAGCGACGACAGCTTCTTCCCGTCGGCCATGGTTCCCTCCCGCAGAGATTTGACGGGCGCCTTGGCGGCGCTTCTCGTCAGGCCGATACTGCCTGTTCCGGCGGGGCATATGCAATGGCAAAGGGCCCGGACCGGTCGAATGGCCGGAATTGCCCCTCCGGCTGCGCCAGACGGTCCGCCACGGCCCACAGCGCTGCGGGGTTCACCCCGAGCCCGAGATGGCTTGCCAGGTGCACCTCGATGTTCTCGGCTCGCTCCGACGGGCGGAGCAGGCAAGTCCGCCAGTTCACGACGCCGTCGGCTCGCGAATAGATCGACGTCGTCGGCACCGGCAGATCGCCCGCAATCGCTTCGCGTTCTTCCGCAAAATCTTCCACACGCTCACCGGACAAGGCTTCGTAGAGCCGCGTGGCATTGGTTGCCCTGACGTCATTGGCAAAAGGGCTGCCGAGGGTGATGACGTAGCGAACCTTGTCGGGCGCCCAAAGCGCGAGATCGCGGGCATAGACGCCGCCGAGGCTCCATCCGACCAGGCTGACCTTGCGCCCCGTGGCGGCATGAATTTCAGCCAGGCGTGCGCGCAGGGAATCCCGCATCCGTCCGAGCCCACCGAGATTGCGGCCCATCCGCCAGGCATGTGCCTCATAACCGAGCTCGCTGAGGTAGCGCCGCATCGGCACCATAGAAAGGTCGCTGGCGAGAAAGCCCGGCAGCGCCAGCACCGGATGGCCGTCGCCCCTTGGCGCGCGCATCAGCAGCGGCGACAGCAGCAAGCTCGCATTCAATTCGAAGAGCCCCCTGGCCTCGGCGAGCAACATGCCGAGACCCGGCGGACGAAGCCGGCCTGCTTCCAGCGCCCCATCCGGTCCGGGCGGCACTATTTCTTCTTGTCGCTGCTGCGCGTGCCACCAAGGCCGGCCATGGTGACGAACATGTCCTGAAACCGTTCCGCGATCTTGGGATCGAAGGTGAACCAGCTCTGGATCAAGGATTCCGGCGAGACCTTCTCGATGTTGCTGAGAACCTGCTGCTGCAACTTGTCCATCACCGCCGTCTGCATCGGCGCCACGTCCGGCAGACCGAAGAACTGGCGCGCTTCGAGGGGGGTGCAGTCGATTTCAATGTTAACCTTCATGTCCCCTCCGGATGGGATTCGAGCGGCCCGCCCGCAGTATCGCCGCGAGTTGTGGTGCAACGCAAGCGACCTGATGCAGGAGCGGCTGCCCGGTCCCGCAATCAGCCAGTATGGTCAACCAAAGTCGAAAGACGCGGTTCTCTCCATGCCGGGCCATATCGTCAGCATTGCTGCACAGCGGCGCAACTTGGCGCGTTCCTTGCTGGAATGGCGCTTGCACGGGTCGAGAACTCTGGGCAACATGGATCGGTCAGCCGCGCCG
>NZ_JAEMSD010000261.1:4276-9446 GCF_016462955.1 Bradyrhizobium sp.
AGAATCACCGGCGTGGCAGTGCGGAGAGGGTCAAGAATGTCAGTCGGTCGAAGTCTGTTTGCGGCGACGCTCGCCGGTACGCTTGCTTTGGCGGTTTCGCCCGCGTCGAGCCAGACGCTACGATACGCCAACCAGGGTGACTTGAAGTCGCTCGATCCGTATACTTTGAACGAGAGCACCACGCACGCCCATCTCGGTCACGTCTATCAGGGCCTCACCGCGCGCGACAAGGACCTCAAGATCATTCCGGCACTGGCTGAAAGCTGGGAAACGCCGGAGCCGACCCGCTGGCGCTTCCACTTGCGCAAGGGCGTCAAGTTCCACAACGGCAATCCCTTCACGGCCGACGACGTGCTGTTCTCAGCCGATCGTGTCCGCAAGAAGGGGTCCAACATGCAGACCCGCCTCGCGCCCGACGTCAAGGTCGTGAAGGTCGACGACTACACCGTCGACTTCGTTCTGCCTTCGCCCAATCCCATCCTGCATAATGCGTGGGATGTCTGGTACATCATGAACAAGAAGTGGGCCGAGGAGAACAACGTCGTCGATCCGACCCCGGTGGCGGCGACCACGCCGAGCTACGCCTCGCTCAACGAGAACGGCACCGGCCCCTTCATCATCGAAAGCCATCAGCCCGGCGTGAAGACCGTGTTCAAGGCCAACCCCAATTACTGGGGCAAGGTCGAGGGCAATCTGAAGGAGATCATCTTTACCCCGATCGCATCCGACGCCACCCGCGTCGCCGCGCTGCTCTCGGGCGAAGTCGATGTCATCGAGCCGGTACCGATCCAGGACATCTCCCGTGTCGATTCCAGCCCAAACGCCCAGGTGCTGAAGGGACCGGAGCTTCGCACCATCTTCATCGGCTTCGACCAGACCCGCGACGAGCTGCTCTACTCCAACATCAAGGGCAAGAATCCGTTCAAGGACGCCCGCGTCCGCGAAGCCTTCTACAAGGCGATCGACATCGAGCTGATCAAGACGCGCGTCATGCGCGGACTGTCGACGCCCTCGGCACTGATGATCGCTCCGGAACTGTTCGCGCTCTCCAAGGAGTTCACACGGCCGAAATTCGATGCTGACGGCGCCAAGAAGCTCCTCGCCGAGGCCGGCTACCCCGACGGTTTCGAGGTCACCATGGACTGCCCGAACGACCGCTACGTCAACGACGCAGCGATCTGCCAGGCCGTAGTCGGCATGCTTGCCCGCATCGGCGTCAAGATCAATCTCCTGGCGCAGCCGAAGGCGCAATACTTCGCCAAGGTGCTCAAGCAAGGCAACTACCAGACATCGTTCTACCAGCTGGGCTGGACCCCGAGCACCATGGACTCCCATAACGTGCTCTACGACATCATGGGCTGCCGCGACGATGCGAAGTCCTCGCGCGGCGAGGCCAATCTCGGCGGCTATTGCAACAAGGAGTTCGACGCCATCACCGACAAGGTGCTGGTCGAAACCGACACCGCCAAGCGCAACCAGCTGATCAAGCAGGCATACGAGATCAGCATGAAGGACTGGGCCTACATTCCGCTGCACCAGCAGGCCCTGGCCTGGGGCGTGTCGAAGAAGGTGAACCTGCCGCAGCGCGCCGACAATCTGGTCATGTTCCACTGGGCGACCAAGAAGGAATAGCGTCGATCGATCACGAGGTCCCGGCAGCGAGCGCTTCCGGGACCTTTCCTTTTCCGGCTGACGTGATCGTCGGCCGCACGCTTACCCAAGGACAGTGGAAGGCATGCTCGCTTTCACGCTTCGCCGCGCCGTTCAGGCCATCGGCGTCATGTTCGCCGTCGGCATCATCGCGTTCTCGATGTTCCGTTTCGCCGGCGACCCCGTCAACCAGATCGTCTCCATCGACACCTCGGCGGCCGAGCGACTTGCGGACGATCGCGCGCTCGGCCTCGACGATCCCGTGCCGGTGCAGTTCATGCGCTATTTCGCCGATGCCGCGCAGTTCAAGTTCGGCGTCTCCTACCAATTTCGCCAGCCGGTCTCGACGCTGCTGAGCGAGCGCATGCCCGCCACCCTGGAACTGGCGATTTGCGCCACCGTGTTTGCAATGGTGTTCGGCATCCTGATGGGGGTCTATTCGGCACTCAAACGCGACACCGTGCTCGCCAAGCTTTTTCAGGCCGTGTCTTTGATCGGCATCTCGCTGCCGACCTTCCTGATCGGTATTCTCCTGATCTATCTGTTCGCAGTGACATTGGGCTGGCTGCCCTCGTTCGGCCGCGGTGAGGTGGTCAAGCTCGGCTGGTGGACCACGGGCCTGCTCACGGTGTCTGGACTGAAGGCGCTGATCATGCCCTCGATCACGCTGGGCCTGTTCCAGATGACCCTGATCATGCGGCTGGTGCGCGCGGAGATGCTGGAAGTCTTGCGGACCGACTATATCCGCTTCGCCCGGGCAAGAGGGCTGACCACACGAGCGATTCATTTCGGCCACGCGCTGAAGAACACGCTGATTCCCGTGATCACCGTGGCCGGACTGCAGTTTGGCTCGGTTATTGCATTTTCGATCATCACCGAAACCGTGTTCCAATGGCCGGGCATGGGATTGTTGTTCGTGCAGGCCGTGCAGAACGTCGATATCCCGATCATGGCCGCGTACCTCCTGATGGTTTCCCTGATCTTCGTCACCATCAATCTGGTGGTCGACATTCTCTACACCGTGGTCGATCCGCGCCTGCGCTCGACCGTCGGCCGCGCCGCATAGGACAACCCGCATGTCCGACGCAGTCGTCTCCGATTCCGACAAGCAGAGTGCAAAGCCGGCCCATGCCGCTCACGGCTGGTTCGGCCGCGCGCTCGACAGCGACCTGTTCTATTCGTTCCGGCGCTCGAAGCTGACCATGGTGGCCGCGGCCATCACGGTCTTGTTCTTCCTGCTCGCGATCTTCGCGTCCGTGCTCGCGGTGCAAAACCCGTTCGATCCGGCACAATTGCAGTTGATGAATTCGCGGATCTCGCCGCTCTGGACCGCGGACGGCCAGAGCCCCTTCCTGCTCGGCACCGACGAACAGGGTCGTGACGTGTTCTCCGCCATCCTCTACGGCATGCGCATCTCGCTCGCGGTCGGTCTTGCAGGCGTGATCTTCGCTGGTGCGCTCGGCATCGCTCTCGGCCTGATCGCAGGCTATTTCGGAGGCGCAATCGACGGCGTCATCATGCGCATCGCCGACGTGCAGCTCACCTTTCCCGCGATCCTGATTGCGCTCTTGGTCAACGGCATCGCGAAATCGATCCTCGGCAACCGGCTGGACGCCACCAGCATGCTGGTCGTGCTGGTAATCTCCATCGGCCTGAGCTTCTGGGTGGGGTATGCCCGGACCGTGCGCAGTTCCGTGATGGTGGAGAAGAACAAGGACTACGTCGCCGCCGCGCAGCTGATCGGCCTTCCGGCGCCGAAGATCATGCTGCGGCACGTGCTGCCGAACACGATGGGCCCGATCCTGGTCATCGCCACCATCAACCTCGCGCTCGCCATCATCACCGAGGCGACGCTGTCCTTCCTCGGTGTCGGCCTGCCTGACACCATGCCCTCGCTCGGCACGCTGATCCGCATCGGCAACAACTATCTGTTCGCCGGCGAATGGTGGATCGTTGCCTTCCCGGGGCTCGCGCTCGCGGCGCTGATCCTGTCGATCAATCTGCTCGGCGACTGGCTGCGCGACGCGCTCAATCCGAAGCTTCGATGAGCAAGACTTCGATGAGAGCGCCTCGCTCATGACCGAACCCATCCTCTCCGTACGCGATCTTCACGTGGAGTTCGCCTCCCGCCGCGGCACGCTGCGCGCCATCGACGGCGTCTCCTTCGACATCGCCAAGGGCGAAGTGCTGGGCGTGGTCGGCGAATCCGGAGCCGGCAAGTCCGTCACCGGCCTCGCCGTGATCGGCTTGATCGACCCGCCCGGACGCATCGCCGGCGGCGAGATCCGTCTCGCCGGCCTGCGCATCGACAATCTGCCGCCGGAGGAGATGCGCCGCATCAGGGGCAAGCGGATCGGCATGATCTTTCAGGATCCGCTCACCTCGCTCAATCCGCTCTACCGGGTCGGCGACCAGATCGTCGAGACGATCCGAACCCATCTCAATCTGTCCGAGACCGCCGCCCGCCGCCGCGCCATCGATCTGCTCGCCGAGGTCGGCATTCCCGCGCCGGAAAAGCGCATTGACGGCTATCCGCACGAGTTTTCCGGCGGCATGCGTCAGCGCGTCGTGATTGCGCTCGCGATCTGCGCCGAGCCGGAGCTGATCATCGCGGACGAGCCGACCACGGCGCTCGACGTCTCCGTGCAGGCGCAGATCATCTCGCTGATCAAGCGGCTCGGCCGCGACCACGGCACCGCGGTGATGCTGGTGACGCACGACATGGGCGTGATCGCGGAAACCTCCGACCGCGTCGCGGTGATGTATGCCGGCCGCGTCGCCGAGATCGGCCCGGTGCAGGACGTCGTGAGGACCCCGCTGCATCCCTACGCCAAGGGGCTGATGGGCGCGATCCCGACGCTGGCCGGCGAGGATAAGCGCCTGGTGCAGATCCCGGGCTCGATGCCGCGTCTGTCGGCGATTCCGCCGGGCTGTTCGTTCAACCCGCGTTGCGCCTTCGCCTTCGATCGGTGCCGGGCGGAGCGGCCGGAGCCGCAGCCGCGCGGCGCGCAATCGGTCGCCTGCCATCTCTACGACGATGTGCCGGCGGAGAGTGCGGCATGAGCGCTCCCTTCGTTCAGGCCACGAACCTGCGCCGCGTCTTCGACGTCTCGAAACCTTGGCTCAACCGCGTGCTCGAAGGCGGACATCTCGAATATCTCAAGGCGGTCGATCACGTTACCTTCAGCATCAGGAAGGGCGAGACGTTTGCGCTGGTCGGCGAGTCCGGCTCCGGCAAGACCACGGTCGCACGCATGGTCGTCGGCCTGCTGCCGCCGAGCGCCGGCGACGTCCTCATCGACGGCGTCTCGATGACCGACCCGCGGCAGGCGCCGGCGCGGCGAAAGCTGCGTCGCCGCATCCAGATGATCTTTCAGGATCCCTATGCAAGCCTGAACCCGCGCTTCCGCGTCGATGCCATCATCTCCGAGCCGATCCGCGCCTTCGGCCTGATCCAGGGCGAGCGCGACATTCAGGCCCGCGTCGGCGAGCTGCTCGGCCTCGTCGGCCTGCACCCGGA
>NZ_JAEMSD010000016.1:0-4047 GCF_016462955.1 Bradyrhizobium sp.
TTCCTCCACCGTGCGCGCGATCTCCGACGTCACGCCATCCTGCCGTTCCATGGCATCGGATATCGTCGAGGAAAGCGTCTCGATTCCCTCGATCACCCGACCGATGGTCGCGATTGACGAAACCGAATGCTGGGTGGCGGTCTGCATCTCCGTGATCTGCTGCGCGATCTCGCTCGTCGCCTTCGCGGTCTGCTCGGCCAGGCTCTTGACTTCGGAGGCCACCACCGCGAAGCCGCGGCCCGCGTCGCCGGCGCGTGCCGCCTCGATCGTCGCGTTCAGCGCGAGCAGGTTGGTCTGTCCGGCGATCTCGCTGATCAGGCTGGTCACGGTGCCGACCTTGGCGGCCGCGTCAGAGAGCTTGGAGATCGTATCCTGCGCGCTTCTGGACGCCGAGACCGCCTCGATGGTCAGACTGCGCGAGGATTGCACCTGGGAGGCGATCTCCTCGATCGAGGCACGCATCGCCTTCGCGGCCTTGGCCAGCGTCTCCGAGTTGGCCAGCGCCTGTTCGGCAGCGGCCGCGACGCTGCTGGAATTGGTGCCGAGGGACGCCGCGCTTTCGTTCATCTGGGAGGCGTTGCCGGCCATGCGCTCCGTCCTGGTCGCGACTTCGCCGACCGCAGCGTTCGTCTCGCGCTCGACGGTGGCAGCCATCTCCTGCAGCGCCTCACGCTTTTCCTCTTCGGCCAGCTTGCGGCGGGCGCGTTGTTCCTCGCGGTCGAAACCGAGCTTGGATTGCATCGCCTGGACGTCGCGCAGGGCATGCCCGAGCTCGTCGTCGCGCTCGACGACGATGCGGCTATTGTAGTTGCCCTGCTGGATCTGCTCCAGCGCGTCCCTCAGCCGCCGCAGCGGCCGTCCAATGGCGCTCAAGGTCAGCCAACCGAGCCAAAGACCCGCCAGCAGCGCCGCGACCAAAAATCCAACGACGCCCGACAACACCCAGCCGTAACGCGACTGGGCCGCTTCGTACTCCTCCTTGGCGACGTCGACCTGAAGTTTGATCAGGCCTTCCATGTCGGCGCGCGCGGCTGCAAAGGCGGGAAGCGACTTGTCCGTCACGAATGCCTCGAGCTCGTCGAATTTGCGGGCCTGGAGCAGAGCGAGACCCGGCGCGAGGCCGCGTTCGAGAAACTCGCGCCTTCTCTTTTCGAAGGAATCGGCGAGCTTCTTCTCCTCAGGCGTCAAATAGGTCGCGAGATATTCCGACCAGTATTTCGCGGCGGTTTCCCTGATCGACGAAATGCGCTCGGCGATTCCCTCGGTGGACTTGCCCTTCTTCGCCTCGGAAACCGCTTCATACATCAGCGTCGTCGTCTGCTTCAGGCCGTCGTTGACCTGGAAGAGCTGGTACAGCGGCACGGTACGGTCTTCGTAGATCGTCTTCATGCCGGCGTTGACGTCGCGCAGCGAAAGTAGACCGGCGCCGCCAATCGCGACCACGAAGAGGGCCTGCAGGGCCACGATCGTCGTCAGCCGAGCCCTGAGCGTCGAAGTGAAGAGCGAAAGCCGGTCCGTCCAAGACTTGCGGCGTATGACGCCACCGTCGACGCGAAAGGTGCCGGCTTTATGCTCGTTGATCAGGGCGTAGACACGCTCGGCCTCCTGGCGCTGGTCCTGCGCGAGCTTCGTCCGCACCGACATGTAGCCCGTGACCTGGCCCGCCTCCCAGATGGGGGTCGCGCTGCCGAGCACCCAATAGAATCCGCCGTCTTTGCGCCGGTTCTTGACCGCCCCCGCCCACGGCTTGCCGGCCTTCAAGGTCGTCCAGAGATCCTCGAACGCCTCCGGCGGCATGTCGGGATGACCCACGATGTTGTGCGGCTTGCCGAGAAGTTCCTCTTCGGAGAAGCCGGACACGGAGATAAACTGATCGTTGACGAAGGTGATGCGGCCTTTCGCGTCCGTCTTCGACACGATCATGGTGTCGTCGTGAAGCTGGTATTCGACGTCGGTGACGGGCAGGTTCTTTTTCATGACTCAAATACCGTGGGAAATCGAGAATATGTGGAGCGGAACGATCGACCGGTCGCGGTCGTAGTAGGAATGGAGCTCGCGCAGCTGGGCGCGCGCACTCTCCATCATGCGTGCCTGATGCGTCAAAACGTCGCGCGCAGCCGGGCTTAGGTCGAGACGCAGGAAGTTCGCGGCCGCGGTTTCAAGGCCGTCGAGCGGCGCTTCGAGTTCGTTGACCGTGCGCTTCTGCGCGCCGGCAACTTCGCAAAGCAGCGTGCTCAGTTGGGATGCGGCGGGACGCGCGCCGCGCTCCGCCGGGAATGCAAGAATTTCCGCCATCGAGAGGTCCCTCAGGTGAGCGCGGATCGGTTCGGACGATATCCCGCTTCGCTTAATCGGCGATCAATTCGGCTACCGGAAATCTGCAAGGCGTTCATGCGGCCCGCACTCGCGCGAGGAAATCGGCGACTTCGTGCTTGAGCCGCTGACCGTCCGTAGAAAGAGACTTGGCCGAGGCTAGAACCTGCGCGGACGCCGCGCCGGTCTCGGTGGCGCCAGACTGGACTTCGACGATGCCTGACGATACCTGCGTGGCGCCGATAGCCGCCTGCTGCACGTTCCGCGAGATCTCCCGCGTCGCGTTGCCCTGCTCCTCGGCCGCGGCCGCGATGGCGCCGGTGATCTCGGACATGTTGTCGATCGTCGCCATGATGCCCTTGATCGCGACGACCGCGCCCGATGCCGTCGACTGGATGTCTGCGACGTGGCCCGATATCTCCTTTGTCGCGTTCGCGGTCTGGGCGGCGAGTCCCTTCACCTCCGATGCCACCACGGCGAAGCCGCGGCCCGCCTCGCCCGCACGCGCCGCCTCGATGGTGGCGTTGAGCGCCAGGAGGTTGGTCTGATCTGCGATGGCGGTGATCATGCCGACGATGTTTCCGACCTTGTCGGCGGCCGCCGCGAGTTTGATCATCGACTGATCGGTGGTGGACGCCTGCGAGACGGCATCCCTCGCCACCTTGGACGAGCCCTCGATCTGTCTTCCGATCTCGGCCGCGGTCGCCGCCATCTCCTCGGTGGCGGCAGCCACCGACTGCACGCTCGCCGACGCCTCTTCGGACGCCGAGGCGACCGTCGTCGACAGTTCGCGGGTGGACGATGCCGTGTCGGTCAGCGCGCTGGCCGCCTGTTCGAGGCTCGCCGAGTTGGAGGACACGCGCGCGATGATGCCGCCGACGGCCTCTTCGAAGGACGTCGTGTACCGTTCCATGTCGCGCTTCCGCTCCGCGGCGGAGCGGGCTTCCGTGTCGACCTGTTCTGCGCGCAGCCGCCGCGTCTCGACGAGGCTGTCCTTGAACACCTGGGTCACGCGCGCCATGTCGCCGACTTCGTCGCCGCGGTCCAGTCCGACGACGCTGACGGACAGGTCACCTTCCGCGAGCGCCTTCATGGCCGCGACCATGGATCCGATCGGCCGCGAGACCGCGAAGACGCTCATCAGTCCTGCGCCGACGAGAACGAGGATCGCCGCTCCGCCCACGACGGCGGAGGTCGTGCCGGAAGCGGACATGACGGTCGCGATCTCGTTCTTCTCGGCCTCCGCCCTCGTCGAGGCGATTTTCCCGATCTGATCGGTCATCTCGTCGATCTTCGACGAAGCGGGAAGGGTGGCGGTGTGCGCAAGATCGACGACTTCGATCTCAAGCGCCGTGACCTCGGAGGTACGCCCTGCCTCCTGAGCGACGATCATCCGATGTCGGTTGGTCGCGACACGATTGCCGGCGGCGATATACACGCCGATCTGCTTCCGAAGTTCCTGGATACGGGCCTTGGTCTCGACCGATGCCGATCGGTCGAAGATGTCGGCGGCCAGCCGATCGGCGTCCTTGCTTGCCGCCGCCAGCCGTTCCTCTCCCCCCTTCACGTCAGCTTCGGTCCTGGCCAGGCGGAGGTCTCGGACGAAAACCTGCATGCGGCGGGCTTCGCTCTTCGTCTCGATCGCCAGTCGCGCGATCTCCTGCTGCTCGATGGCCTTCGCGATCCCGCGCTCGACGCTTTCGTTGCCTGATATCTGGTTCAGGATCATCGCCG
>NZ_JAEMSD010000016.1:4057-11357 GCF_016462955.1 Bradyrhizobium sp.
GGTCGAGATGCGGAAGCGGGCAAGGATACGCGACATGGTGTTTCCGTTCGGATGGAGTGACGAATCTGCGCCACCGTTCCACGCGAAACCGTCACCGTCGTTGCGGTCACGCAACTTCGGGGATGCAATTTATCGCTACTCTACTTCCGATTTTAACGGATCGCTTACGGGTCGTCCTAAGCGTAGGACCGTTCAGAATTGAGCCGCATCAAGGCCGACGTTTTCCGCGCGTCGTGGATCGCAGTTTCCTCCTGCACACCGAGTCCTTCATGACCGCCTTCGGGTACGTTTGCCGCGTCACCGGACAGCCTTTCCAGCATGGCTGAACGGAGTGCGGCGGCGCGACCGGATGACGCGTTCGTCGCCGTGCCGTGCCATGCCTGCGCGGCTGCATTTCCCGAACCCCAAGACCGGCAAGTTACTCGGCGACAAGCCGGTCGGAGACGCTCCGACCGAGTCGATCGGCCCAGCGCTCGATTTCACCGACGTCGGCCTCGACTTCCGTTCCGAGGTCGCCCGCGAAACCGCGCCAGGCGGCGAGATTGCCTTTCGGCACGCCGATCAGGACCGGAATCTCCCGCTCCAGGGCGGCGGCGATCAGGTGCCGCAGGCCCCGGCCTTCGCACTCGGCCTTGCCGAACTTGTTGAGCACCAAGACGTCCGGATCGCTATCGAGAGCGGACGCGACCCGGACCGCCGCGCCGGTGAGTGCGGCTTCGTCCAGTCGGCAGGACGAGGCGCCCGCGCCGCGGTCTTCGAATATCGCCGTGCAGAGACCGGTCGACAGGTCTTCGAGAATCACGTCGCAGCGGCGATCGGGCGTCGCCTCGGAGACGTGCTGCAGGACGCCCGCAAGCGACAGTTCATGGCGACGACAACGCGCGACGAGCGCCTCGAACGCGGCGGCCGGATAGCCGGTGTCGGGATAGACGAGCGCCGTGAGAGACGGAGCGATATCGGAGCGAAGCATGGGCATGGCGGCGGGCTCTCTCCTGGAGATCATTCGATCAGGATCGGGGCCGCGACATCGATCCGGTCTCCCGGCCCCATGTCGATGCCGAGCGCCAACGACCACTTGCCGTCCGTCGCCGCCGTCATTCGGACCTTCCAGGTATCGGACGACAACCGTTCGGCGATTGCGGCCACCGACGCGATCTTCTTGTCCAGATTCGACAGGGTCACCGACAGCGCGTCGACCGAAAGCGGCTTCTCGTCGCCGTCCTCCAGCTTCACGACGATCTCGACCGGACCGTGACGGCCTGGCATGACGGTGACGTCCGCCATGACCCGCGTTCCGCAGATGTGCGTGAAGAACGGCTCCTCGGCCGGAGCGGGCTTGGGCGGCGGAGCGACGGCGACCTGCGACGCGTTCGAAGCGATCTGCAGCCGCGGTCCCTTCGCGCCGACGGGTCCGACTTCGAAGTCGACGTCGATCCGTCCCGCGCGCTCGAACCTCAAGGCGACCGGGATGCGCTGTCCTTCCTCGAAAGGCGCGTTCAGTCCGACGAACATGATGTGATCGCCGCCCGGCGCCAGGGTCACGGTCTGATCCGCCGGGATAGCCAACCCGTCTTCGACGGGACGCATCGTCATGATGCCGTCCTGCATGGACATCCGGTGGATCTCGACCTTCGCGGCGGCGGCGCTCGAAGCCGACAGAAGCCGGTCGATCGCGGTTCCGTGGTTCTCGATGGCGAGGTAACCAGCCGCGACCTTCGCACCCTTCGGGCTGGCGCGGCTCCAGGCCTGGCCGACGGTCACGTCGTGGGCGGCGGTTGGAGCGGAGCCGACGAATGCGAGCGTGGCCGCGACGACGATCATGAGCTTGGGAATGTGATGCAGCATGGTTCGATCTCCGATGCGCGGGAGGGAGACAGGAGGTTCGTTCCGGCTTCCGTCCGCAACGTCGCAGATCCGCCCGCTATCGACGTTGACCCCGCACAAACTCGGGTCGGATTCGTCAGTGTTCGACGAAGCGGTCCCTGGCAGTGAGCACGGTGGCGCCGGTCTCGTCGCGCGCCGTGAACACGACCTCTCCCCGCGCGGATGCCGCCGTCAGCGTCACCCTCAGCGACTCGGACGCGTCGGGCCCCACTTTGACGGGACCCGATCCGTCGTTGCCGACGATGGCGAGTTTCGCGTCGACGTCGACGGACAGCGTGTACGTGTGAGGCACCGAGGACTTGTTGAGCAGCTTGACGGTATAGGCGTTGCGCACCGTTCCGTCGGAGAGACGCACCGCGACCGGATCCCTGTCGTGCTGCACCGAAAGGGTGGCTGTCGTCTTGGCTTCGAAGCCGAACGCGATGGCGCCCGCGAGCGCCACACACGCCGCGGCCAATCCCACGGTCTTCGGGCGCACCAGACGATTGACGGGCGCTTGCCGGACGCGCCCGCGTTCGATGTTGTTCCAGCTTTCGTAGTCGATGAGGCCCCGGGGACGACCGAGCTTGGCCATCACGCCGTCGCAGGCGTCGACGCAAAGACCGCAATTGATGCACGCGAAGTTCGGGCCCTCGCGGATGTCGATGCCGATCGGACAAACGTTGACGCACTGCCCGCAATCGACGCAGTCGCCGGCCGGCTTGCCCTGGAGGCGGAGCTCGGCGGCCTTCTTCGCCGAGGTACGCTCCTCGCCGCGATAGTCGCGGTAGTTCACGGTGTAGGCTTCCGGATCCCAGATCGCACCCTGCAATCGCGGCCACGGACACATGAAGGTACAGACCTGGTCCCGCGCGAAGCCGGCGAGCCCGTAGGTCGTGCCGGCGAAGACCACGATCCAGGTCAGCGCGTTCGCAGACACGTCTTCGGACGCTAGGCCCCGCAGCAGGCCCGGCGCGTCGGTGAAGTAGAAGATCAGCGTGCCGCCGGTCGCAAACGAGATCAGTAGCCAAGCCGCGTGCTTTGCGACGATCTGAAACGCACGCTTCGGTGTGAGGGGCCCACCCAGGTTCTTCAAGCGCAGCCGGCGGTCGCCCTCTATCAGCCGCTCGACCAGCAGGAACAGGTCGGTCCAGACCGTCTGCGGACAGGCGAAACCGCACCACAGGCGGCCGGCAAGCGCATTGGTCAATATCAGGATCGTCGCGGCGAGCACCATCAGGCCCGTGACCAGATAAAGGTCCTGCGGCCAGAGCTCGACGAAGAACGCGTACAGCCGCCCGTTGGCGAAATCGAGCAGCACCGCCTGGTCGGGCGCGCTCGGTCCGCGGTCCCAGCGCAGGAACGGCGTGACGTAGTAGACGGACAGGGTCAGCAGGAGGATCGCCCACTTGATGCGGCGGATCGGTCCCTTGACGGACTGGGGAACGACGGGCTGTCCCGATGAAGCCGCAGCCCTGGTCCTGGCACGGGTCTTCGCGTGGTCGATCTCGATGGTCAGTGCCATGGCGCGGTCAGTGCGCGGCGCCGCCGGGGAAAGCCCGGACCGCGGTCATGATGGCGTGCGGAAACACATGGAACACGGCGACCTCCCTCAGACAGGGGACGTCGCCCCGCTGCAGGCAAGGTCTCAGATCGGTGCGGACCCTACGTTGTCCGGGCGCAAACTCGCCGACGAACGCGCCGTCCAGGGGATCGGATCGGCGGGAACTCAGTTCACGGCGGCGAACCCGAGCGAGCCCTTGACCTCCGGCTCGATCATGTCGGGGGTCCAGGCCGGCTCGAAAGTCATCGTGACGTCGGCGTGGACGACACCTGGGACGGCGGAAGCGGCCGCCTGCGCCCCTTCCCTCAGGAAACCGGTCGCGGGGCATCCCGGGGTCGTCGCGGTCATGGTGATCCGGACGGCGCCGGCGTCGACGACGATGTCGTAGATGAAACCGAGGTCGACGATGTTCTCTCCGAGCTCCGGATCGATCACGACCCGCAGCGCGTCGCGCACGCGATCGGCAAGCTCGGCGGTCATGACGGGGCCCGGACGGTGAGTTCGTACGTGGTCTCGTCCTGGGTGAAGCCGCCGAGCCACCGGAAGCCGCGCTTCTCGAGCTGCGGAAATAGGAAGACCGGCTCCCGGCGCAGCAGGGCGGACAGGGTTTGGCCGGGTTTGAGCTTTTCGGCCGCCGCGAGAATTCGGACCATCGGCTCCGGAGGATCAAGCTCTCGGGCGTCGATCGAGGCGGCAGGCTCGGGCCATTCGTCGAATTCGGAGCCTGCGGTGACCGCCGCTTCCTCTTTCGGTGCGTAAGCCGGCGTGAACAGGACTTCCCACTCGCCGCCTTCAAGTGCCTGCTCGGTGTGCCCGAAACCCTTGCTTTCCATAACGTCGAACAGCGGAATGGGCT
This sequence comes from Bradyrhizobium sp., assembly GCF_016462955.1. GTDB lineage: Bacteria > Pseudomonadota > Alphaproteobacteria > Rhizobiales > Xanthobacteraceae > Bradyrhizobium. The sequence continues at coordinate 8,341 of NZ_JAEMSD010000016.1, forward strand.
TGAAGGTGGCGTAGAGGCGCATGCCCTGTCCCGGCGCGAGGCCTTCCAGCGCAGACATGATCGCGGAGAACGGCTCGCCGCCGGCGCGGAGAATGGGGCGGACGTCGACGTCGATGTACTGGGTCATGGGGGTCCTCTTTCAGTTTCTGGCGAACAACAGGCAGGGAGCGACGGCGCCGGCCGGCAGCCGCAAGCCGCTTTCGACGTCGGTCAGTCTCCGGATCCGGACGATTTCGCTCACGACGCCGACGGCGCCCACGGTCATGGCCGACGCCGTGATCTGGAAAGCGAACGGCTCGGCGGCGAGGAGCGACAGCGCTCCGGCCCAGACCGACAGATAGTAGATCGCGAACCACTTCGTCGCTCGCCCTTCCGCCACCAGATCCTGAACGCGCGGCGTCGGGGCCCGGCCCATGACCGGTCCGTACGTCTCGAGCCAGGTAAGGAAGGCGACGATCTTGTAGAGCTTGGCGAGCACAAGACCAGACAGCCAGCCGAAGATGGCGAGGAAGGCGAAGGCGCCGAGATGCGTGGAGAAGGCGCCGGCCGCGACCAGCGCAACGCCCAAGAACGCCGTCGCCCCCAGGCTGGCGAAGGACAACGTCGCCATCCTCATGTTCAGTTCGAGCTGCCGGCGCTTGCGGGTCCGGAAGATGGCGGCGACGTCGCGGCCGTAGAGCGCCGCGCACAGGAGACCGAGCACGGCGGCGGCCGAGAGGACGACGTTCAGACCGGACGCGAGGTCGATCGCGAGCGCTCCGCCGATCACCGTCACCGCCACGGCGAGCGCGCCGGCGATCAGCGTGACCTTGGTTCGGCGGTCGTCGGGATCGGGAGCCAGCATGAACATCGAAAGCAGCCGGTAGCTCACGCCCATCGCCGTCAAGGTCAGCCAGCCGCCGAGACCGGCGATGGCATGCAGCGGGACCCCGCTCGCGAGGACGGCGTCGCCGAACGATCCTGCCCAACCGCCGAGAGCGAAGGCGAAGACGCTCCCGAAGACGGCGGTCGCGACGAGCGACGCCAATCCGGCGAGCACGAACCGCGCCGGTCCCGTCGGACGCAGCCACGCCGTGAGCCCGAGGTCGACGACGACCAGACCGAAACCCGCGACCAGCAGAACGGCGCCGAGCGGCAGCAGCCACAGCGCCGGCGGAAGGCGTCCGCCCAGGGACAGGAAACCTGCGATCAGCGCACAAAGTCCGACGACCAGCAGGATCAGCGCAGGAAGCGCGGACTTCTCGGAGAACAGAGGCTTCGCGACGAGGACCGGGACGAACTGGAACAGAGCCCCGCACATCGCCAGACTCAACCATCCGATGCAGACCGCGTGAACGAGAACGAGCGTGTCGGCCGAGGCGATGTCGGCGGCGGGATATCCGACGCCGGCGATCATGAGCGCGAGTGCGACGAACAGCCAGGCGAGCGCCGCCGCGAAGTAAGTCATCGTCCACCGGGATATGCTGGCCCCGATCATCATGATCAGAACTTCCGCAAGCGGCAGAGAAGCGGCGCATAGGCGACCGCGAAGCCGAAGAAGGCGAACGTCCACGCGATCCCGGATACCGTCAGCAGCGGAACGGAATGCGCCGGTTGGAGGGCGGCGCAGACGCGAGCGAGCGCCGCGACGATGATTGCCGCGTAGACGGCCTGGACGAGCGCGGAGGCCTTCAGTGCCTGACCGGTGTGACCGAGCGAGGCGCGCGTCATCACCGCGAGCGTCATCGATCCGATCGCGCCGCCGGTCCAGGCGTGAACGCCGGCTCCCGGAGCGACCAGATCGACGGCGGACAGCGCGGACAGGAGAAATCCGACGGGCACGAAAGCGTACGCCACGTGCAGGATCAGGACGAGGCGATCGGAGAAGGTCCGTTCTCCCGCCCAGCGGACCAAGCGGGCGAGGTGAAGCACACCGCCGATGACGAGAGCTCCGGCCGTCGGCAGGCCGAAGGGGGCGATCACCCACGCCGCCATGGCGCAGACGCCGACGACCATCGCGACGGCGTCGAAGCGGTCGAACGGAATAGGAAGCCGCCCGGGAGCGCGCCGCGCGAGCCAGTTGCGCGTGAAACTCGGCACGATCCGCCCCCCGATGACGCAGACCAGCGTGACGACCAGAGCGATGCCGGCTCTGGTGGAATACTCGGCGAGCCCGGTGACGTGCGCTTCGATGTGGAATGCGACGTTGGTGACGGCGAGCAACGAGACGATCGCGATGACCTTCAGGTTGTTCCACTTGCGCCCGGCGACGATCTCGCGAGCGGCCGCGGCGGCGAGAAGAACCAGGAAGGCGGCGTCGATCGCGAGCGCGGCCCGCCAGCCGATCGCGTAGGAGAACGACGTCGCGGCGCGGCCCGCGACCCAGGATCCGAACAGCACGGCGAGCGGCGCCCCCTGGATCGGCAACCGTCCCGTCCAGTTGGGGATCGCGGTCAGGAGGAAGCCGGCCACGACGGCGCTGACGTAGCCGAACAGCATCTCATGGACGTGCCAATCCCGAGGCGCGAATGCCGTCGGCAGCGAGAGATGTCCGGAGAACATCGCCAGCCACAACGGAACCGCCGCCCCGGCATAGACGGCGCCGAACAGGAAGAACGGCCGGAAGCCGTGCGACAGCAGCGCCGGTCCGTCGTAGTTCCTCAATTTCTGCATCGTCGCCATGGGCGTCCTTCCCGATCGAATTGATGTCAGACTAGTCGCGGGCCGTCGGGTACTCTTTGTCGGGGCGCAAACTAGCGCGTCCCTCGTCGATCTATTTGATCCGCGACAAAGAGCGGGTCCGCGCGTCGGCTATCTTCCGTTCGTCGGCAACGGAGGACGGGATGCGGATTTTCGAGAGACTGCGCGGCAAGGAGCGGAACGAAAGCGGCATCGAGCGCAGGCTCGTCGAGACCGTGTTTACCGACCTGCTCGGACATGGCGATGAAGAGGTTCTCGCGCCGGTCGTGGCGGCCGCCGCCAAGCCGAATTGCTGCTCCTGTTGCTCGGCGGAAGCCGAAAACCGGTAAGGGCTGCAA
>NZ_JAEMSD010000016.1:11367-34382 GCF_016462955.1 Bradyrhizobium sp.
AGCCGACGCCATCGGACTCGACCGCGACGGCTTGTGCCGAGCACTGCTCGGCCTCGTCGTGTCGGAATACCTGAAGACGCGTAGCTTGCCGGACGTGCAGGCCGAGCTCCGCTTCGTGGCGGACAATTGCGATCCGGACACGGACTTCGCATTCATGCGACCTTAACGACGCGAAGTATCAACAACCTAAGAGCTTGAGCTAGTGTCCTGAGTCACAAGTTCGCAATCGTAGATTCGCAGTAGATTCGCGTCGCTTTGCCAAAGATGGCGGCAAACAGCGACGGAGTCTCCGATGGCGGTCCAGCAACTTGCCCCCCTGATATTGAGCGATGGCGAGCGCGCCGAACTGACGTCGCTGACGAAGCGGCGGAAGACGGCGCAGGCGCTGGCTCTGAGAGCCCGGATCGTGCTGACCTGCGCGGAAGGCGGTCAGAACAAGGACGTGGCGGCCAAGCTAGGCCTGGAGCGGGGCACAGTAGGCAAGTGGCGACGGCGTTTTGTGGAGCAGCGTGTGGCCGGGCTGCAAGACGAGCCGCGCTCCGGCGCGCCTCGGACGATTGACGACGCCCGCATCGAAGCCGTGATCGTGAGAACGTTGGAGAGTTGCCCTGAGAACGCCACTCATTGGAGCTCCCGGGACATGGCGAAGGCGAGCGGCCTATCCGTATCGACGGTACAGCGCATCTGGCGGGCGTTCGGCCTCCAGCCGCACCGGATGGAGACCTTCAAGCTCTCGACCGATCCGAACTTCGTGGCCAAGGTGCGCGATGTCGTAGGCCTCTACGTCTCACCGCCGGAGCACGCCATCGTTCTGTGTGTAGACGAGAAGTCCCAAATCCAGGCGCTGGACCGTAGCCAGCCGATGCTGCCGATGCGTCCCGGCCAGCCAGCCCGAAGGAGCCATGACTACAAAAGGCATGGCACCACATCTCTTTTCGCCGCCCTCGATATCGCGACCGGACGGGTGATCGGCAAGTGCTACGGGCGCCAACGCACCGCCGAGTTCCGCAAGTTCCTGGACGAGATCGAGGCTGCCGTACCGCGTGAACTCGACGTCCATCTCGTCATGGACAATTACGTCACGCACAAGAGTCCTATGATCCGGAGATGGCTGGCCAAAAGGCCGCGTTGGCACGTGCACCTGACCCCGACCAGCTCGTCGTGGCTCAACCAAGTCGAGCGCTTCTTCGCGCTCCTCACCGATAAGAAGATCAGGCGCGGTGTCTATCGGAGTGTCGCCGCCCTGAGGGCCGACATCGCCTCGTTCATAGAACGACACAACGCCGATCCCAAACCGTTCCGATGGACCAAATCCGCCGATGACATCCTAGCTTCCATCGAGCGCTTCTGTCGATACAACGCCCCGGCAGAACACGATGCGATATTGCGAACTTCTGGTTCAGGACACTAGATCAAGGCAATCTCGCCGCCAATCCGACAAGTGCGTCGGATGCACACTCCCGCTTCCCGCGACGGATGGCTTCCGATCGCGCTCGCTCCCGACGATTGCGACCTCGAACTCGGAAAGATCCGCAATGCCGGCATCGAGTCGCCGCGGTTCTCGTGCCGCAGCAAATCCGGTCTTTGGTACAACGCCTGGACGGACGAGGCCGTGCTCGTCCATCCCACGCATTGGCGGTCGTGGCGGCTATAGGCCGCCAGTCACTTCGAAGCGGTCTTGCTGGCTTCGAGCTTGTCGAAAAGGGTCGCGAACACCTGTTTGGCCTTGCCGACTTGCGGGACGGCTTTGGCCTGATCGAGGTTGGTGGGGGATCCGACGACGACCATCGCAACCATGCCCATTCCGTAATGCGGCAAGCACTTCACGCCGTAGATGCCATCCTTGTCGAACTTCACGACGACGTCCTCGCCGTTCTTGCCCTGGAACTGGGTGGCGCCGTCCGGCAGCATGCCCTTGATAGATTCCGCGTTGTGGCCCTTATCGGTCGAAACGAACTTAACGGTATCGCCGGGCGCGATCTTCACCAGGGCTGGTTCGAACACCATCATGGCGCCGTCGCTCCCCTTGTTGAGCATCTTGACTTCGATCTCGGCGGCCGCGGCGGCGCCGGCCGACATCATCAAAATCGCCGCAGCGGCGGCCAGTATCGCAGTCTTCCTCATTGCCGTTTTCCCTTCGAATTCGTTCCCGGGAAGGCCGGGGTCCTGACGGAATGACATAGGCGCATCCGGCCCCCGGAGATTGAGCCAGCGCAACTTCCCGGCGGGTTCCATGGGGTAAGACCCTCCAACGGCGTTGAGGCTTGAATGCGAGCCGGATACTGTCCGTCTCGACCCGAGGAAAGAAATCATGGCTTCCGTCGACCGCTCCCTGGTCGCAAATCTTCCGATGTTCGCCGGCCTGTCCCCGGCGGAGCAGGACGAGCTGCTGCGCGAAGCGCGATCGATCCGTTACACCAAGGGCAGTTCGGTGTTCGACCAGGGCGCTCAGGCCGACCGCTTCTTTCTGCTGCTGCACGGCCACCTCCGCGTCGAGAAGACGACGCCCCAGGGGCAGCAGACGGTCGTGCGCTACGTCTCCGCCGGAGAGCTCTTCGGTGTGGCGCAGGCCATGAACATGACGCACTACCCCGCGACGTCGGTCGCCGCCGTCGACAGCATCGCGCTGGCGTGGCCGTCGTCGTCCTGGCAACGCCTCATCGCCAAGTATCCGACGCTCGCGGCGAGCGCGCTCCAGACGGTCGGCAGCCGCCTTCAGGACACCCAAGCCCGGGTTATCGAGATTTCCAACGAACAGGTTGAGCAACGGGTCGCGCATGCGCTGCTCCGCCTGGCGAAACAGGCCGGAAAGAAGGTGGACGCCGGCATCGAGATCGACTTCCCGATCAGCCGTCAAGACATCGCGGAGATGACCGGAACGACGCTGCACACCGTCAGCCGCATCCTCAGCGCCTGGGAAAGTGAAGGATTGGTCGAAGGCGGAAGGCAGCGCATCGTGTTGCGCGACGCGCATCGGCTGCAGGGACTTGCCGAAGGCGAAGAAGCTATCCAGGTCCGCAGGCGCGGACCTTAGGCCGCCGCTTCCAGAATTCTCGGAAGAAACACGGCTGCGTCGACGCCGTGCTCCTCGCACGCTTCGTCGATCGAGTGGAAGGCCGCGATCGGGCAGCCCACGCAGCGCATCCTGAAATCTAGAAAGACGCGGATGGTGGACGGCTATCGGCGCATCACGTCGTCGACGGGCCATTCGCAGGTGGGGCGAGAATTTTTCATGCCGCCACGTTGACCGCTATGGTCCGAGCGATCTTTGCTCCGGCGCAAATTCCCCGACGAAGCCTTCACCTCCGCAGCCTTCCCGAACGTTGCTCCAGAGCAAAGAGCGTAGCGCTCGAATGGATCATGATCTGTCCATCGAATTGCAACGACCAACCGATGGAGAGCGACATGCTCACGCGCAGGACTGCTTTGATGGGGGCCGCGATCGCGGCGCTCATGATGGCCACGCCGGCGATGGCCGGCGCCGCGGACAATCTGAAGCTTCCGCGCGAGAAGGTCACGCTGGTGGCCCCGCCCGCCGTACACCCGCACGAACAGGCGACCAAGTCCGGTCCGAAGATCGTTGAGTTCAAGCTGACAATTCAGGAAAAGGAAATCGTCATCGACGCAGCCGGCACCAAGTTCCACGCGATGACCTTCGATGGCTCGATGCCGGGCCCGATGATGGTCCTGCACGAAGGCGATTACATGGAGCTGACGTTGGTGAATCCGGCGTCCAACTCCATGCCGCACAACATCGACCTCCATTCGGCCACCGGAGGCCTCGGTGGCGGCGCGCTGACCCACGTCAATCCCGGCGAACAGGTAGTGTTGCGCTGGAAGGCCACGCGTCCCGGCGTGTTCGTCTACCACTGCGCGCCCGAAGGCATGATTCCTTGGCACGTCGTGTCGGGCATGCATGGCACCGTCATGGTGCTGCCGCGCGAAGGCTTGAAAGACGGCGCCGGCAAGCCGCTGCACTACGACAAGATCTTCTACATCGGCGAGAACGATCTCTACGTCCCGAAAGACGCGAACGGAAAGTACAAGACCTATGAGACGGTCGGCGAGTCCTATGCCGACACCACCGAGGTGATGCGCAAGCTGATCCCGACCCATGTCGTCTTCAACGGCAGCGTGGGATCCCTGACCGGAAAGAACGCGATGACCGCGAAGGTCGGCGAGACCGTCATGATCGTTCATTCTCAAGCCAATCGCGACACCCGCCCACATCTGATCGGAGGTCACGGCGACTACGTCTGGGAGACCGGCAAGTTCAACAATCCGCCGGAGAAGGATCTCGAGACTTGGTTCGTCCGCGGCGGATCGGCGGGCGCGGCGCTCTACACGTTCCGCGAGCCCGGCATCTACGCCTACGTCAACCACAACCTGATCGAGGCCGTCGAACTCGGCGCAGCGGCCCATTTCAAGATCGAAGGCAAGTGGAACGAGGATCTGATGAAGCAGGTCACGCCTCCCGGCCCGATCCCGCCGGATAAAGTCGGCGCCGCCGAACCGGTGGCCGTCACCCGCTAAGTGGCGCCGGACGCGGCCCGCGGTTCACGCCGCGGGCCGTTCATCTTAAGGAGATCCGTCATGCTGATGTTGATGAAGATGAAGCTCGCGATGCTCGCCGGCGCGGTCGCGGCACCAGTGCTCGCCACCGCCCTCGCGCCCGCCCCACAGATCGATCCGGAGGGGATGGCCCGCCTGACTTCCGTCTCGTTCAGCTACCGCGCCGCCGGCGACTTCTCCCGAAGCGGCAAGCCCGTCGAGGGGCCGCTGCGCGATGTGGAACTGCACGCGGACCTGCTCGTCATGAAGCGGCAGGTGACGGTTGCGGAATACGGCCGATGCGTCGAGGATCTGGCCTGCCCGCGCGTAGGCTCCCCGTCCGAACGCCAAGACGTTCCGATGGTCGGCGTCAGCTGGCACGACGCTTCCGCCTACGCCGCCTGGATATCTCGGAAGACCGGCGTAGAGCATCGGCTGCCCACGGACGAGGAGTGGACGTTCGCCGCGGCCGAGAAGGTACGCGACGAAGCGCTCCCGCTCGTCGATCCGGCCGATCCCGCCCAGGCGTGGATTGCGCGCTACGAAGTGGAATCGAATCGCTCGAAGCCGGCGGATACCTCTCCGCAACCGGGCGGTACGTTCGGGACCAATAGTATGGGCCTCGACGACTTGGCCGGCAACGTCTGGGAATGGACGGATACCTGCTTTTTACGTGTCGCTCTGGATGGAAAGCGCGAGCATGTGACCAACACCAATTGCGGCGTGCGTGTCGTCGAAGGTGCGCACCGCGCTTATATGACCGACTTCATCCGTGACCCGAAGTCCGGAGGCTGCGCGGCCGGCGTCCCTCCGACCAATCTCGGCTTCCGCCTCGTCGTCGAGCGTCCGTCCGCTGTCGCCGGCGCGGTCCGCGGCGTCTCCAGATTGCTGCGGCGCGCCTGACGTTCTCGAGCTCGGTGCCGTCCGATGTATGAATGGGTGAAAGCGCTGCACATCTTCGCGGTGGTGGTCTGGATGGCCGGCATGATTGCCTGCCTTGGCTGTTCGTCTACCACAGCGGTGCCGCCGTCGGATCCGCTACATCGGAAACCTTCAAGTTGATCGAACTTCGCCCACTCAAGGTGATCATCAATCCTTCGATGATCGTCGCCTGGATCGCCGGCCCTGCGCTTGCGTGGCTGGGACACTGGTGGACCTCGCCCTGGTTTCTGCTCAAGTTCGCTCTGGTCTTCGCCCTATCTGGCGTGCACGGCGTCCTCTCACGGTGGGTCAAGGACTTCGGCGGAGATCGGGCGAGGAGAAGCCTGAGCACCTACCGAATCGTCGGCGCGCTTCCCGTCGCGACATTGGCGGCGGTCGTCGTCCTTGTCGCCGTCAAACCGTTCTAACGCGATCCAGTTTGACCTGACGCAACGAGTGCACCGCCCGTTTCAGGCATTCGGACACTGGCAAAAGGATGGATGACATGCGCTCGGAACTCGCACGGCGATACGGTCAGGACCGGCTTCCCCGCTATACCAGCTACCCGACGGCTCCTCATTTTAATCCGTCGATCGGGGAGGCCGAATATCGCGGATGGCTGAAGTCCATCTCGCCGCGCAGCCCGGCCTCAATCTACGTCCACGTGCCGTTCTGCCGGTCCATGTGTTGGTATTGCGGCTGCCACACCTCGGTAACCAAGAAGGACGACCCGATCGTCATCTACGCCTCGGGCCTGCGCACAGAAGCGCATCTGATCGCGGAGGTTATCGGACATCGGCAGCCGATCTCACATATCCACTTCGGCGGCGGCACGCCGACGATCATGACGCCGGAGACCTTCGCCGACCTGGTCGGCGCGCTGCGCTATTCGTATTTCGTGCTGCCGGACGCCGAAGTCGCCGTTGAGATCGACCCGCGCACCCTGACGGAGCCCATGACCGAAGCTCTCGGCTACAGCGGCGTCAACCGCGCCAGCTTGGGTGTGCAGAGCTTCGATCCGGCGGTCCAGCGCGCAATAAACCGCGTGCAGAGCTTCGATCAGACCGCACGGTGCGTAGAGGACCTCCGCCGCAACGGCATCGGCAGGCTGAACTTCGATCTTCTTTATGGCCTGCCGCTACAGACGGTCGGCTCCTGCCTCGATACCGTGGAGCGATGCATCGAGCTTCGTCCTGACCGCTTCTCCGTCTTCGGCTACGCGCACGTGCCCTCGTTCAAGAAGCACCAGCGCAAGATCGACGAGTCCGCGCTCCCCGACAGCACCGAACGGCATCTTCAGTCGGAGGCGATCGCGGAAGCGTTGGTCGACGCGGGCTACGTCCGTATCGGCTTCGATCACTTCGCTCTTCCCGAGGACGAGCTCGCGGCTGCGAAGCGCGAAGGCCGCCTACGCAGGAATTTCCAAGGATACACGGACGATGCCGCCGAAACGCTGATCGGGCTCGGCGCGAGCGCGATCGGCCGGATGCCGCAGGGCTTCGTGCAGAACGTGGTCGCGACGCGTGACTACCTGTCGCGCACCGCCGACGATCGTCTCGCGACCGCCAAGGGCTACGCGTTCACCGGCGACGACCGCTTCCGCGCCGACATCATCGAACGCGTCATGTGCGACATGGCCGTCGATCTGTCCAAGATCGCCAGGTCGCACGGCCGGAATCCGGAAGCGGCCGTCGTGGACCGCTCGCGGCTCGATAGCCTCGTCGCGGACGGTGCGGTCACCGTGAACGACGATCTGATCTCGATGAGCGGCGGGGCCGAATTCCTGGTCCGAAGCCTGGCCTCGACGTTCGACGCCCATCTTGCCCGCTCCATTGCGACGCACAGCCAGGCGGTTTGAAGCGGATAGAGACCGTTCATCGCGCGACCTCCGCCTTGACCTCGATCATGTCCCGGCAAGGATCGCACCTGTAAACGTAGATCAGCGGTCGCAGTCCAATTTGAGGTAGCTTTCCGAGAAGTCTGGCCTCGCTCCCGCATTTCGGGCACTTGAGTAGCGCAACATTCGCGGAGCGCAACATACCGATGAGTCCCGGACAGCTTCTGATTGCTGCAGCCCGCGCACCCTAACAGAAAACTGGACCGGATCGTGTCGCCGGACGGGACGCCCGTACTATTACGGCCGATATTTCTTGAGCCACGTCAACCGTAGCGGAGCGGTCGTGGGTTCTCATGATCGAAACACAGGGACGAGCGATGCTCTTCAGTTCCGCAAACCTGCTTCGGGCCAGGCGACGCCGATACCGGATCGCCAGACGAAACTCGTTCGCTCTTTCCGATTTCGCCTCGGCCAACCGCCGAGAACCGCTTGTCGACGATCGTGCCGATCCGTTCGAAGACGATCTCCACGACGAGGCCCGCTCCGAGTCCCCTGTGCTTTCCGTTTGAATACGGGATCCGCATTTTACTTGCGCTGGCGCAAATCGAATCCGAGCCTGGGGTGCTTCATACCGATCAAGACGAGCGACCCCATTCCTCCCTTTGGCGTTGTCTCGATACTGAGCCCGGCCGACGAGCCGGGCTTCTTTTTTGCCTACGTCACTGCGTCAGCTGGCGATAGATCGCGGGCAATGCGGCCGGCAGACGCTTGATGTTGCCGACGATCGCGTAGCCTCCGCGCCCGAACAGCGTCGGGAAGTAGCTCTGGGCCGCGGCGTCGATCGTGACGCCGAACACGGCCGTCCCCGACCGCCGGGCCTCCTGGACCGCTTTGCGTGTGTCTTCGACGGCGAACCGGCCTTCGTAGTGGTCGACATCGTTCGGCTTGCCGTCGGTGAGGACGATCAGGAGCTTCTTGCGCTGCGGCTGTGCGGCAAGTTCGGAAGAGGCGTGCCGGACCGCCGCGCCGATGCGGGTGTAGTATCCGGGCTTGAGCGCCCCGATGCGTTTCTCGACCTGCGCGGTCATCGGCTCGTCGAATGCCTTGACGGTCTCGAGCTTGACCCAGGAGCGGCGACGCGAGGTGAACGTCAGAATGCTGTGGTGGTCGCCGCACGCCGAAAGCCCGTTGGCGAGAACCAGCAGCGCCTCCTTCTCGACGTCCAGCACGCGGTGCCCGTCGACCCAGGCGTCGGTCGAGAGCGATACGTCGACCAGCAGCGTGACCGCGAGATCGTGTCCCAGGGGGCGCATCGCTACATGCACGCGGTCCAGCGAGCCGCTGCCGGCGCGCAGGTCGCATCGCGCGCGGACCAGGGCGTCGAGATCGAGATCGTGCCCGTCCGGCTGCGCCCTCATCAGTTCGTGACGGGGCCGCAGCGCCTCGAACTGGCGACGTACCTGCCTGATCCGCCGCAACATTGCATCGTCCGGCTGCCAGTCCTCTCCGCGGTCGCTCGCCTCCGAAGTCAGGACGCGGCAGTTATCCGGCATGTAGCTGCCGGTCCGGTAATTCCATTCGGGATAGAGCCGCCCCGCATCGAGCCGCGCGGCATCGACCGCTTCCGGAGGGAGATCCAGATCGAACTTCAGCTTGCTCGCGGGCTTCCCCTTGCGGCGCGAGATCGCAAGCTCGTCGAGGTCGTCGGCGGCCTTGCGCGCGTCGTCCTCGTCGCTGTCGTCGGAAGGTCGATCGACGTTGACCATCTCCGCCATGGCCAGGATCTTCTCGAAGCGGTTAAGGATGAAGGGATCGCGTTGGGCCTTCCTGTCCTCCTGCTCGCGGACCGCGAAGCGCTTGCGGGTATCGGGACCGCCTTCTTCCGCCGCACCGGGCGGCTGCTCGTCGTCATCTCCCTGGGATGCGAACGCCTCCCGCGTCCAGCAGTCGCCCCAAAGCGGACAAGGCAGCATCGGCCGGTATCCGGGCGGCGCCTTCACCGGCGGCTCGCCGGCGCCGACGACGGCGGCCCAGAGTTCGCTCTTCGGAGAGGCCTCGAAGTCGGCGACGGCCGTCCAGAAATTTCCTTTAGAAGGCTGCGTGACCCCGAGCAGCGCCATCACGATGGACTCGACGTCCCGCTCCACGCGCGGCAACGGTCGCTGCGGGCGGGCGACCGCCATCGCGGCGGCCAGCCGCCGGTAGGTCGCGGTCAGTCCAGGAAACCTGGCCATGACCAGCGCGGACGTCTCGCATACCCGCCGCAGCGTCAGGAGATCCCGCTGCAGGGGATCGACTGCCTCGATCGATGCGACCGTTTGGACCGCGAACCAGGCAGCGAGCCATCGGTAAAGTTCCGCGTTGAGTTCGCGATCGGGGAAGACGGCGATGCTTTCGGGCAGGAATATCGTAGCGCCGTCGCGGCCGGGATGATCGAGCGTCTCGTCACCGAGCCCGATGCGTTGTCGCCAGCCGAGCCGGTGGGCGGACTTGCGCGCCTTGGAGCCCGCGACCTGCACGCCCTTCTCGCCGCCGAGGGCGCGGAACATCACTGCTATCCGGCTCCGGACGTCGGCCAACGCAGCGGCATGCTCCGGATGGACCGGGTACGACGCGGTCGAGCCGACCAGACGGTGCCAGGCTCGCCCGACCGTCTCCTCGAGTTCGAGGAAGTCGAACATGGCTCACCCGATCACGGCTCGGGCGACCTCGACCAGCGCGGCCTTGACGTCCACATCGTCCGTCAGCGGCTCGATCATGCCGGCGAGAACGGCGTCGGCCACCGAGACGCCGGCGGCGACGAGCGTGGCGCAGTAGACGATCAGGCGGGTCGAGACGCCCTCCTCCAGATCGTGGCCCTTCAGCGCACGGAACCGTCCGGCGAGTTGCACCAGGGGGCGCACGCGGTCCGGAGGCAGCTCGCTCTCGGCCGAGACCACCGCGATCTCCTGCTCGGGTGGGAGGAAGTCGAATTCGATGGCGACGAAGCGTTGACGCGTCGAGGGCTTGAGCGCCTTCAAAAGGCTCTGGTAACCGGGGTTGTAGGACACGACCAGCATGAAGCCCGGAGGCGCTGCGAGCTCCTCGCCAGTACGCTCCAACGGCAGGATGCGGCGGTCGTCGGTCAAGGGGTGCAGCACGACGGCGACGTCCTTGCGGGCTTCCACCACCTCGTCGAGATAGCAGATGCCGCCTTCGCGGACGGCGCAGGTCAGGGGCCCGTCCGTCCAGACCGTGTCGCCGCCCTTGAGAAGGTATCGTCCCGTGAGATCGGCCGCCGTGAGGTCGTCGTGACACGCGACGGTGTGGAGCGGAAGCTCGAGGCGTGCCGCCATGTGCGCGACGAACCGCGTCTTGCCGCAACCGGTCGGGCCCTTGAGCAGGACCGGCAACCGATGCCGCCAGGCATGTTCAAACAACGTGCACTCGTTGCCGCTCGGGACGTAGGCCGGAACTTCCCGAACAAGATTCGGGACGGCGTGCAGGGCTGGTTTCATAACGGTTCTCCGGGGGCCTAAGGGGCGACGGCCGCAAAGGATGAGGCCGCCGCATCGCTCGTCATTCGGCGGCCTGCAGCGCCGCCGACATCGCGGGTTGCCTCGCGCGGCCCGGGACCAGCACGGCCCAGACGAACATCGCGGCGGAGATCACCACGAACACGCCGGAGCCGAGGCGGACCCAATAGAACATCGCCAGCCCGTCCTGCACTTCCATGAAGCTCTGGCCGAGCACCCGCTGCAGATGGACCTGGACCACGCCGGCGAAAGTCAACGCGAAAGTCATCACCATCATCGCCGTCGTCATGATCCAGAAGCTCGCCATGCTGAGCCACTGGTTGTAGGGCGCCCGCCCTTTGATCTGCGGGATCGCGTAGGCCATCACCGCGAGATTCAGCATCACGTAGGCGCCGAAGAAGGCGAGATGCCCGTGGGCGGCGGTCACCTGCGTGCCGTGGGTATAGTAGTTCACCGACGACAGCGTGTGCAGGAAGCCCCAGACGCCCGCGCCGAGGAATGCCATTACCGAGCAGCCGACGGACCACAATAGCGCGGCGCGGTTCGGATGCTTGCGGCCGGCCTTCCAGGTCATCTGTACGGTGAAGATCACCATCGTGAAGAACGGCGCGACCTCGAGCGTGGAGAACAGCGAGCCGATCCACTGCCAGTAGCCGGGAGCGCCGATCCAGTAGAAGTGATGTCCGGTGCCGAGAATGCCGGAGAATAGCGCCAGACCGATGATGACGTAGAGCCACTTCTCCACGACCTCGCGGTCGATGCCGTTGAGTTTGATCATGAGGAATGCGAGCACGGACGCCATGATCAGTTCCCAGACGCCCTCGACCCAGAGGTGGACGACGTACCACCAGTACATCTTGTCGACCGCGAGATTGGCCGGGTTGTAGAAGGCGAACAGGAAGAAGATCGCAACGCCCCACAGGCCGAACAGCAGGATGTTCGTGACCGTGGTCTTGCGCCCCTTGAGCGCCGTCATCGTGACGTTGAACAGGAACATGAGGCAGACGACGACGATCCCGACCTTGATCGGGAACGGCTGCTCCAGGAATTCGCGTCCTTCATGATAGTGGAAGAGATAGCCTACGACCGCGACGCCCGCGGCGCCGAAGAACATCCAGAACTGGATCTTCGCCAGCAACGGACTGAATAGTTCGTTCTCGGTCTCCTCCGGGAGCAGGTAGTACGTCGCTCCCATAAAGCCGATCAGCGACCACACGATCAGCGCGTTGGTGTGGATCATCCTGACGATGTTGAAGGGAAGCAGGGCTGACAGTGTGTTCGGAAGAACGTAGATGGTCCCGGCGACCAGGCCGAACGCGACCTGGGCCAGGAAGAGCGTCAGCGCGCCGTAGAAGTACAGCATCGCGACCTTCTGGGTCTGGTATTTCATGAAGGGATCCTCGTTGAAGGCGGTCGGAATGCGGTGATCAGCCCGCCTTGTTCGGCGGCCAGTTCTGGCGCTTGATGCTGTCGGTCCACTGCAGGAAGTCGGCGAGATCGTTCAGTTCCTGGTCGGTCAGGTTGAACTGCGGCATCTGCCGGCGGCCGGGCGCGCCGCTCGGCTGCGCCTGCATCCAGGACTTCACCATCTCCTTGGCGGATGCGGGATCCTCCCTGCCGCCCCAGCGATCCCAAACGTTGCCGACCTCGGGCGCGAAGTAGGCGCCCTCGCCCAGCAGCGTGTGGCAGTTGATGCAGGAGTTCTTTTCCCAGACGTGTTTGCCGCGAGCGACGGAATCCGTCAGCGTCGCGGTGTCGGTCGATTTGGTCACCATGTAGTAGTGACTGTGGGCGGTCAACCCTAGGAATATCGCGAAGAAGAAGGCGGAGCCACCGTAGAAGACGTTTCGCGCCTGGGTTTTCGTGAGGCGTTCAGCCATCACCCATCCTTTCGGTGCGGTTTCGGTTGTTACGAGCGTGTCGACAACCTATGCAGTCCGACGGACCGTTCGTTGTGCCGGAGCAAACAAGCGAGCGTCAGACGAAAAGTCTGACGGCGGAGGCCGCCCAGGCGAACGAGGCGATGCCGACGACCCAGGCGGTCACCAGGCCGCGCCAGACCGGCGACGCGGCCCTTAGCCCGAGGAAATCCAGTAGGATGCGGCGGCCCTTCAGCGCAGCGAGCCCCAGCAAGACAGCCGTGGCCGATGGCCCAGCGATCAGGTGCCATGACGCGAGCAGCGTTGCGACGGCCAGGCCGATCAGCACGCACAACGTCGTCTCGAGAGGATGTCGGGTCATGTCAGCGCACCAGGTAGACGATCGGAAACATCAGGACCCAGACGAGGTCGACCATGTGCCAGAACGAAGTTCCCGTCTCGACCGCGTGAGCGTCCGCACCCCGTAGGACTACGGCCAGGATGAGCAGCCCCAGGACGACGTGCAGCAGATGGAAGCCGGTCAGGAGGAAGTAGAGCGTGAAAAACGTGCTGGTCTCGAACCCGGCCCCGGAAGAGATCTCGGCCGCATATTCCAACAGCTTGATCGCGACGAACGCCGCTCCGAGCGCCATCGCGAGCGACAGCCAGCGACGGCACTGGGCGCGCCGCCCCTCGCGGGCGGATCGGCCGCCGCGCGCGGCCGCCCACCCGCTGGTGATCAGCACCAGCGTGTTCAGGCCGGCCCGACCGGGATCGAGCAGCTGCTGACCTTCAGCGAAGGCCGATGGGTTCACGGCCCGGGCGACGGAGAAGGCGCCGAGCAGAAGGCCGAAGACCGCGAGCTCGCTGAAGATCAGGACCCACATCATCGGGTCGCCCGGCAATTCGGCCAGAATCCCCCAGCCTTCCTGCGCTTCGTACTCTCGGGCCGGCATCGGCTTCCTTCGGCGGTTCACGTTCACGAACCGGTATCCAAGATCTCGCCTCCACTCTTTGTCCCGCGACAAAGACGGGGATCGCCGCCCGAATTAGTGTCCGACCGTCGCCGCGTATCGTCCGCGGGATCCAGGAGCCACATGAGCGAAGCGCAGCTAGGCCTTCTCACGGCAACGCCGATCATCATCGTCTTCGCCGGCGCGCTGCGGGCGATGGGCGTCCTGTCGACCGTGGCGACGGTGTCCGCGATCCTGCTGTCGGTCGCGATCGCCGTCGTCCTTTTCACGACCCAATGAGCGAGGAAGGTGCCGCCATGAACGCCCGCAGCTTCGACGTCGACGACATCCTCTCGAACACATGGGACCGGAAGCTCGCCCAGGATCTGGCCATCGAGATCGAGTCCGGGACGGGAGACCGCCGCGGGACGTTCAGCGAGATGCGCCGCTTCCTCGCCGTCAAGGGGTACCGCGATCTGCTGCCGCGGCTCGAATCCGCCCGCGAGGACAAGTACGCCGAGAACGCTCTGATCGCAGTCGCCCACGCCATCCGCAGGTATGCGCTCGAACGGCCCGCGCTGTCGGCCGCCGCGTTCCGGACGGCCGCCGCGGACTGCCCGGAGTGGCGCGATGCGCACAAGCGGCTTCACTCGTTGATGTTGGAGGTTCTCGGAGAATGCTGCCTGTTCGGCGACGCCGCCGAAGGCGCGCTCATCATGCTCCGCAGCCTCGTCCGCGGCTACGTGCTGCACGAAGTGATGCACACCGTCGTCGGCGTCGAGTCCTACGATGACGCCTTCGACAAGGCTCATCAGGTCTTCATCATCGGATTGCCGGCTTTCGCGCCATCGGTCGTCCGCCGGGAGACGCAGAAGGGCCCTCGCCCGCCGAACGAATCGGCCCACCCGCCGGCCATTTCTTTCGGCATCCTTTGATCGGCCGCTATCCGCGTCCGCCCTACCTGATGGACGCTCCTCAGACTCGGCTCGAGAACCGTGTGAACGCGGTCAGCCTCTGCACGGTAGGCTCGACGTCCTGCATGTAGATCTGGGTTCGAAGAAACGCGATCTCTTCGTCCAGTCCGCTATCGTCGACATCGATGAACCAGGACTTGGGTCTCCCGTCGCTGCCGTCGTTCCAGCGATAGCCGCGCCGTTTCAACGAGTCCTTGAGCTCGAACGCGGTCTGCTCCGCCCAGACCCGCATCGTCGGCTTACGGGCGGTCTCCAGCAGGAGCGCCAGCGCCGGCGAGCCAATCGTCGGCAATTCGAACGCCAGAACCTCCAGTAGGGCGTGGCAGTCGTCGACGGCCCTATGTGCGTGGTGGAAGTAGCCCGCTCCGTTCAGGAGATAGCCGAGTTGCGAGCCCGCGAAGCCGTGCTTGCGCCAATCGATCTCGGTCGCGCTGCAGCCCCAGGCTTTCTGCTCGAACACGGGCCAGTAACGCTCGGCGAACTTCCGGTCGAACCCGCTGTTGTGCGCGATGACGATGACCGCATCGTCGATGAAGGCCGCGATGGCTGCATCGTCGAATCTGTGGCCGGCCACCATCTCGTCGGCTATGCCCGTGAGTGCCCTCACCTCCGAGGAAAGCGGCGCACTTGGCTCGTTGAAGGCGGAGAAGGTGTTTCTGACGCCGACGATCCGCCCCTCGGTCGTGTAGTCGAACTTGACCATCCCGAGTTCGATGATCTCGTCGCGGGAGTGATCGAGGCCGGTCGTCTCGGTGTCCAGCAGAATGCCGGTCCTCACGTCAGTGCCGATGATCAGGGTGTAAATGGGACGCGCAGCAAGACGCCGTAGAATCCGGTAATCGGGCGACCGAGCCAGGGCGGCCGCCATGGCCTGCAGGTCGACGGGGGTCGGTGGCGTCTCGACTGGAGAAGCTTGGGACAGGATCATCGCGTATGTCTGGCACACGGAGGGCCCACCGTGTACTGGAGACTCGGGGGGATTCACCACCTTTTCGGGCAGGTCGGCCGGGTTCAGCCCCGTTCGTGCGGACAGCACGGGTCGAAGATTTGTCCCGGTGCTCCCCGGCTCGGTGCCTACACCTTGGGCGCAGCAACCGGACACCCTCGCTCGCGCTTCTGGCGGGCATTGCCATCCCGAACGCACAGGGTGTATTGGCCATCCTAAGTAGCTCTGAAGTGGTGGAGGGGTGCATGGGTAACTGGCTCGTGGTTCCCAAGGGCACAAGCCTGGAAAGGCGGACCCGAACGCGCCGCGCGGCGCAATACGTCAGGATGTCGAGGGAGCTCCAGCGCTACTCGATCAAGAACCAGATGGCGGCCATTGCGGCCTATGCCGAGGCGAACAAGCTCACGATCGTCCGCACCTACTCCGACGAGGGCCGGAGCGGTCTCCGGATCAAGGGCCGGCCTGGTCTGATCGAACTGATCGAGGACGTCCAGTCGGGGCAGGCGGACTTCGATCACATCCTCGTCTACGACGTCAGTCGCTGGGGCCGGTTCCAGGACGTCGACGAGAGCGCGTACTACGAATTCATGTGCAAGCGGAGCGGCGTGCAGGTCGAATACTGCGCCGAACTCTTCAAGAACGACGGCACATTCGTCTCCGGAATCGCCAAGAGCCTAAAGCGCGGTATGGCCGCAGAGTGGAGCCGGGAACTCTCGGTCAAAGTGCACGCGGGGCACTGTCGCGTGGCGAGCTTGGGATATCGCGTCGGCGCTCCCGTTGGCTACGGCCTTAGACGCTTGATGGTCGACGAAAGCGAGCATCCGAAGGGCTTCCTCGAAAAGGGCCAGTTCAAGGCTTTGCAATCGGACCGCGTTCGACTGCAGCCCGGCTCCGTCGAGGAGGCGGCCGTGATCCGGTCCATTTTCGATCAGTTCGTCAACGGCCGAAGATCGTACAGCGACATCAGGCGACACCTGAACGACGCAGGAATCGCCAATCACAATGGCCGCCCTTGGACTGACGGTATGATCCCCACCATCCTGGCGAACGAGAACTACATCGGTAAGACCGTCTACAATCGCACCTCGCGACGGTTGGGGCAGAGGCTGGTCAAGAATCCGGATCACATCTGGATCCGAGGCGCTGCGCAGATCGAGCCTATCGTGGACCCCGGCATCTTCGCACGAGCCCAGAAGCTGCTGGCCGAACGGCGCGTGGAGATCCCCGAAAATGAGATGCTGCTGCGGCTGCGCCTCACGCTGCGCCGGCGCGGAAAGCTCAACTCGCGCGTCATCAACACGACGCTCGGTCTAAATCACGTCTCGTCGTACGTGAAGCATTTCGGATCGCTGCGGAAGGCGTATGCGCTGATCGGATATAAGTCGCCGCGCGACTGCGACTGGATCGACACCCGGGATTTTTGGGCTGCCGAACAGGCGAAGCTCGCAACCGAGCTCGAGGAGGTGTTGCGAAACGATCTTGGTCTTCGGCCGGAGCTCGCTCCGGACGGGATCGGCGTCGATGTCGAAGGCAGACGGGTAGTTTCGTTTCTCGTCGCGCGACGGCTGGCGCGACGGGGAGAGGATCACGCTGCGCAATGGAAGGCCTACCGGAGGCAGATCTCATCCGGCCTGCTTGCTGTGATGCGGTTGGATGCGGCAAATCGCGAGATCGAGGATTACGTTCTACTGCCTGCCTCGTTGAGGTCGGGACGCTACGTCTGGCTCGCATCAGGCTCCCTTCTTCGTCATCGCGGGGCGCTTTACCGGGAAAGGGGGGCACTCTTCGCGGCCATCAAAGCAGCGCTGGCAAAAACCACCCATGCCGCCCCAACCAGCTCAGCACCGCCGAAAAAGCGATTGAGATCAGGCCAGCCCAAAGCCAAGGGCTTCGGCGCGCGGCGCTCACGGTGCGGAGGTACAAAATCGCACCAATGAGAGTGCCGTAATTCCTTCGGAAGTCACCGTTCAGTTTCGCGATCTTGGACAATTCCGAGGAGGTGTCCACGTCATTCGCCATCGGGCTGGCTCCTTCGTCTCGCTAGGACCAGCGCCTTATGAACCACTGTTTTGCCCGACGGAGCAAGACAAATTTCGTCTTATCGGAATCTTCTGGAGCCGTTTCCAAGCTACCCGATCGGCTCGAACCGCTAGGCGGCTTCGCCGATATATCTCTCCTCACTCCGCTTCTGGTTGATGAGATTCAACAACTGGGCGGAGGCCCGCGCGTCGCATAGGGCGCGGTGGTGATTGTCGAGTGATATGCCGTAGATCTCGCAGAGCTTCCCTAGTCCATAGGACTTGTGTCCCGGATAGCGCCGCCGCATCCCGGCACATGTGCAGAGCTTCGGAAATCTGAAGCGACGCCCGATCCGCTCGAATTCGTAGGAGAGGAAACCGTAGTCGAAGCTGACGTTATGGGCGACGAAGATGCCGTCGGCCATGAACTGCATGAAGGAATCCGCGACTTCGGCGAACAAAGGCGCGTCGCGAACCATCTCGTTCGTGATGCCGGTCAGCTGGACGATCTTGGCTGGAATGGAACGCTGCGGGTTGAGGAGAGAGTGCCACTCGTCCACGACCTGATGGTTGCGGACCTTCACCGCCCCGATTTCGGTGATGCGATCGCCGTTCGACCATGAGCCGGTCGTCTCGATGTCGACCACCACGTAATCCTGCTCGGGGTCGAAGCGGTACTCGACGCGCCCGATCTCGGCCAGGATGCCGACGTCGCCGAGTTGGCGGAGGCGGGTCAGCTGGTTGCGGCGGATCACGTCCCCTTCGGCCTTGACCTCCATGAAGGACGCCTTGCCGTCCTGGACCAACATGAGGTCGGGGAAGCCGTCGCGCATGCCGCGGAAGTCGTCGCACATGCTGCCGAGGATGCTGGCGACGCCAGCCGGATCGGACCCTTCGAGCAGCGCGCGCAGCGCCTCCACTTGCACGTGATCCCAGCTGAAGATCCCGTTCGGGCGGCCCCATCTCGCTGCGACGGTGCGGAGGATCAACGGGAGGGCGGATCCGGACGCGATGGCCGCCAGCTTCTCGTCGATCGTCGCGGCGAAGAGCCGGCGGAAGCTGCGATCCTTCAGGCAGTGAGGTAGCCAATCGAACCCGCTGGGCATCCGGGTGCTCTCGAAGAGCTCGTCCCAGAAGAGCAGGCCGAACAGGCTGTGCCACAGCACATTCTCGGTGAAGAAAACCTTGGTGCCCTCGCGCCGCAGCACGCCGGCGACGCCCGCCTCGGGATTGCCGCGATGAGTGTCATCTACGGTGATCGTGCGGCCGGACCGCAAAAGTTCGGTGTGGAGACCCGTGCGCCGTCCGCCGAACTTGCGGGCATAGAAGTCGGTAGCGAAAAGGTGTTCTTCGTCGCTGGCGGGATCATCGATCATGCGCTGCAGCAGCGCTTCGGCCTCTGTCTTGTCGCCGTCATTATAGAGCAGTCGGACCAGTCGCTCGTTGCAGTCCGGCGAAGACCCCGCCCGGTAAAGCGTAAGGGCGAGATCCCTTTCGCCTGCTTTCTCGAAGAAAAGCCCAGTTCGGTGCGCGGCTCGGCTGCGGAGATCGGCGGCGAACTGGGTCATGCAGGCGGGTCCGCCGAGCACGTCGACGGCCGCCCGTCTGTGGGCAGGCTCCGATCCGTCCTCCAGACTGTCCAGAACCTTGCTGTAATGGAACGAGGCGAGCGCCTCCTCGGCATCGGTGAAGCGCGCGCTGAACGAGGTCTCTTGGTTGGTGCGGAGGATTCCCAGGTCGCGCAGCGCGAAGTTCTTCAGATCCACCTCGGTCTTGCCGAAGTAGAGGTAGAGCAGAAACTCGATGGGACGCGTACCGTCGAGCGCGATGAAATTGCGCGCCCCACAGTGCTGCGCGGCGACCGAAAATGGTACTCTCTCAAGGTAGTAGTCGATGAACTTCGGCTTTGACCAGGACTTCCGGACGTCTCCACGCCCGGCGGCCTGTGCACCAGTCACAAGGACGTCCTTCGGCAGGCATGAAACGAAAACCGCATAGTCCTCCTCGCCGAGCTCGCGTGCCTGACCGGCCGCGGTCAGATCGGATGCCGCCCGCTCGACGTCATCGATCTCGGGGTAGCTGAACAGGGATCGGTTGAATATGGCACCGCGCCTGTTGATCATCCTGACCAGCAGACATCGCGCATCTCTCGTAAGGCCCTCGAACCGCGCTACGAACGCGTGATGCTCCGGACCAAGCACGGAGGCATACGTCCGCTGCACGAACCCCAGCATTTCGGTGAAGTGGTCCAGGTAATAGTAGACGGGCAGTTGGGGCAGTTTGGCCAAGCGGACCTTCGCGGCAGGAATCGTTTGTTCTATTTTTGTTCGAGGGAAGTCCTCTGAGTCAAGCGCCTAGGCGCTACGGGTAGCTCGAGCCGTGGATTTCGGTGGTCGCCGGCGCAGCGTCTTCCTTCGCGCCCCGAGCAACGATCTTCAACGTCCCGTCCGGTAGGGGCCGCTGCAGCGTCAGGGCTTCCTCCGCCGGTGCCGTCATCCAGGTCTCGATCTCTTCGGGCGTCGTCAAGATCACCGGCATCGCCTTCGGGTGGATGGCACCGACCTCGGCGTTCGGCTCCGTTGTAAGGAACGCGTACAGGTCGTGGGTCGTCTCGCCTTCCTTGACCTTCCGGACGGACGTCCAGTTGGTCCAGATACCGGCGAAGCATGCGAGAGGACGGCTTTCGTCGAGCGCGAACCAGATGTCACCGCCTTCGGCCTTGTTGAACTCGCTGAACGAGTTGAACGGCACCACGCAACGGTGCTCCGGACCCAACCAGCGCGTCCAGTGCTTGCTCTTGACGTTGCGAATGTTTGTAGTTCCGGAGTCCGGCTCCATCCGGAGCAATTCCTTGAAATCGACGGTCTTGCCCTTGGCCTGCAGCTTTTCGGCCCGCTTCTTGGTAGCATCCATCAAGGCCTTCGACGACGACGGCATGCCCCAGCGCGCCGTCGCGAGCTCACGGCCGTCGGGGCCATTGCGCACGATCGGTGCCTTGTAATCCGGAAAGACGCCCGGCATGGGCGCGAGGTTGCCGACGTAGCGGTTGACGACGCGGAACAGCGCGCTGATGGCGGCCTGGTTGATGGTGATCGAGTAGAGATTGCACATCGTCAGGTCTCCGGAGCGGCCTGGCGAGGGCGCTGTGCCAACTGTAGCAGCGTCGCCGCCGGGCGGCGATTGGCCTTGGCGCACGCGCTGCAGCGAAGTCGGCTGGCTAGGTCGTGGACGAACGTGGTCGGCGGGTGGCGCAGCGTCGCCAAGTTCACGACCCGCCGAGCCTTGCAGCGCGAACACTCGATCTCGAGCCACGCGTACGCGCCGTTGATGGCCTGATCGACGGATGGCGACGGGTCGATCGGGCCGCCGTCGGCCCACATGCGCTCGTTCCACGACTCGCAGAGCAACTTGTCCGCCGTCCGGATCAGCGCTTCCCCCTTGGCCCTGGCCTCGGCCGACTGGGCTGCCAAAATCGAGGTCATCGCCCGAGCCTTGCCGAGCTCCTTGGCGAGCGCCTTGCGGTCTCCTCCGGAGAGCGGCGTCGGATGGTGCTTGGGCGCCATGGCCGGTCCAGCGGGTTACGGCGCGTCGTACGACGGCCAGCAGCCGTCTTCCTCGTGCCGCCCGGTGCGCCGCGTGCAGGTGTTGTCGAGCAGGCGCTGGCCGACGTCCTGCCAGACGGCGTCCCGACCGTAGAGCCGGATGGCATCGACCTTCTGAATCTCGACGATCCGCGCGCAACGCCGGCATGACATCCTCAGTAAGTGCTTAGGAATTTGGTCCAGCCGCAGCGTGCGTCCGGATGGGCCGGGCCCCGGATCCGGTCCGTCGACGCGGGGGTCGACCAAAAGCGACTGCCAATATTCGGGCGGAAGCTCGTCTGCCGGTCCTACCGCGCCCGTGGGCAAGGATTTCGGGCTGGCCGCGGGAGAAGAGCCGAGCTTCTCCATTTGCTGCCTGGTCGGGAAGCGCCAGCTGGCGGAGTGAGTGGACATGCCTCACTAGAACATATCAAGAACAATGGAGTCGAGTCGTGCAGCAAGAAATTTTGGGCCCGTCGCGCGCGCCTTCGAATCGTCCACGATTGTGTTGGGAAGGTGGGAACTACTACGGGATAATCGATGTCAGTGCTCTGAGGTTCTGCATCAGCTGTTCCCGCGCCTCGTCTTCCGTGACGTTCCAAATCTGAGCAAGCGCCCTCTCGGCCTCCACGACGTCCCACGGGTAGAGTGACCTCCCTTCGGTCTGTGCAAAAGGTCCATCCGATTCCGTGAGGATCCGATCTCTCGGCATGTTTGCAGTCAACGTGCGTCCACGCTCGCCGGCGAGCATAGCCGGACCGACGCTGAACCAATATCCCCCGTCGACGGCGCGCCGCAGTTCCCGACGCGTTCCTGAAAACCAGTGAAGTACGGCGGCGCCCGCCCCGTCCACGGCGGCGAGCGCGTCGAGGACCGGCATCGCGGCCCGTCTGCTGTGTATCGTCATGATGCGTCCGCCGACCGCCTTGCACATGCGCAGGATTTCTTCGAAGACGCGGCGCTGCGTGTCCCACGTCGCCTTGAGCTCTGGACCGCCGTCGAGGCCGATTTCGCCGACGTATTTAGACCGCGGAAGCAGATCCTCGAACAGGCCGAGTTCGCTTTGCCGCTCCTGCGCGAGCTGCGGATGCAATCCTATGGCGGTACGAATACGCGTCGCGTTCTCCGCGAGCGCAGCGGTACCGGGCCAAGCCGACGGCGTGGTGGTGACGGAGAGCACAAACAAATTGCGGCGGACGCATTCCTGCGTTGTGGTCGCTGGATCCGGATAGAGATCAAGATGGGCGTGGAGATCGATCACTTGACACCGCATTTGGCGTGGAGCGCGCCGAGCTCGGCAAGCCCCCGACGTATCATATCCTTCAAGGCGTCGTGCTGCTCGATGCGTGGCCACGACAGGGCGCTCCCGAGCCATCCGTCGAAGCCGCCTTCCTTGACCGCGGCCAACGCCATCCCGACAGAGCGGACATCGTCGAAACCTGCATGGTCCGCGTCGTCGCGCCCGAGAGGCTCGAAGACGTAGTCGGTCGGGTCGGCCTCGCCCCATGCAATGAATGCCGCCCTTCGGACCTGACAGGGAACGCACCGCCCGCAATGTCTGTAGTTGTATCGCTGGAAGCGGCCGCAACTGGTGGATTCGCCCGCGAGCGCACGCAGGAGCGTCTGATGGCGGCATCCTCTCAGCATCTCGCCCTTAGTCGCCGTCGCGTAAGGGGCAACGAGCGACAGACCGATGTCGGCGGCATCGAGGACTTCCTGAAATAGGGAGAGGAAGTTCGGGTGGGCCGTGCGGGTGCTCAGGCTTCCGATGCGGCTTCCCGTCAGGGGCGGATTCACGGCGATGAACCCGTTCTCGCAGACGTAGAGCGGCAAGTCGCCGCCGGTCCGGTACGGCTGGAG
>NZ_JAEMSD010000734.1 GCF_016462955.1 Bradyrhizobium sp.
CCTTCAACATCACCCTAATTTCCGGCGGCGAGAGAGCTCGATCCTTCGGGGCGAACGTAGCGATTGATGCAGGTCCAACATCATCCGCCGGGTTGGCGACCTTCTCGCCATGTAAGATCGCAAAGCCATAGATCTGCTTGAGGATGTCCCGAACGTGGATCGCCGTTGCTGGCGCACCGCGATCTACGATCTTCCCGCACTGCGCGCGGAGATCGTCCGGCGTGATTTCGGTAAGCAAGCGGTTTCGCCAGACCGGCAGTAGCTCCCGTTCCCATATGGAGCGACGCATCGCGCGCGTGCTGTCGGCCATAGGCGCGTTGACCAGCCATTTTTCACCGAACTCGCCGAAGCTTTTCGCCTCCTTGATACGACGCTTCTCGCGCTGCTTTTCGATGGCTGGCGATCGGCCCTCGGTTATCGCTCGCCGAGCGTCCAGGCAAAGCTCGCGGGCGCGCGCTAGCGATATCCCGTCCCGCCCGTACTTGCCCAAATAGACAGTCTCGCGCCGACCATGGAGCCGGTAGTCCAACCTGAACGAAAGAGCGCCCGACGGCGCGACACGCACATACATGCCATCCCGATCGGTCACTTTGTAGATTTTGTCTTTTGGTTTCAGCGCCTTGATCGCTGCGTCCGTCAACATGGTATGCCACCTCCAAAAAAGTACCGTCATGCGGTTTTGGGGGGCTCTCGTCGGAAAAGTCTGCGTATTGTCAGCAGCTTAGCGTGCAAAAAGTACCGTCAGGAGCCTCATCTTCCGTGACGGTACTTCCAAATTTATTCGCGATCAATACGTGCGAGGTCCGTCAGCCGGATCGACAGTCGCGATCTCTGCCCACCGATAGGTGCCGATAGACGATGAACTGATTATTTATTTTATTCAGTGGGTTAGATCGTACCATGGCGTAGTTTTGGATACCGCCGGATGGGCCTGAATCATTCCCACTCAATCGTCCCAGGCGGCTTGCTCGTCACGTCATAAACCACCCGGTTCACGCCCTTCACCTCGTTGATGATGCGCGTCGCGGTCTCGCCCAGAAACTTCATGTCGAACTGGTAGAAGTCCGCGGTCATACCGTCGGTCGAAGTCACGGCGCGGAGGCCGACCACATAGTCATACGTGCGGCCGTCGCCCATGACGCCGACCGTCTTCACGGGAAGTAGCACGGCAAAAGCCTGCCAGATCTCGTCGTAGAGGCCGTGCTTCCTGATCTGGTCGATGTAGACCGCGTCGGCTTTGCGCAGGATGTCGAGCTTGTCCTTGGTGATCTCGCCGGGGCAGCGGATGGCAAGGCCAGGGCCCGGGAACGGGTGGCGGCCGACGAAGATTTCGGGGAGGCCGAGTTCGCGCCCTAACTTGCGGACCTCGTCCTTGAACAATTCGCGCAGGGGCTCGACGAGCTTCATGTTCATGCGCTCGGGCAGGCCGCCGACATTGTGGTGCGACTTGATGGTGACGGAAGGCCCGCCGGTGAAGGAGACGCTCTCGATCACGTCGGGGTACAGCGTGCCCTGCGCGAGGAAGTCGGCGCCGCCGATCTTCTTGGCCTCGGCCTCGAACACCTCGATGAAGAGGCGGCCGATGGTCTTGCGCTTCGCTTCGGGGTCGGTGATGCCCTCGAGCTCGCCCAAAAACTGTTTCGAGGCGTCCACGTGCACGAGCGGGATGTTGTAGTGGTGGCGAAAGAGGTCGACGACCTGCTCGGCCTCGTTGAGGCGCATCAGGCCGTGATCGACGAACACGCAAGTGAGCTGGTCCCCGATGGCCTCGTGGATCAACACGGCCGCGACCGCTGAATCGACGCCGCCGGAGAGGCCGCAGATCACCCTGCCCTTGCCGACTTGCGCGCGGATCTTGGCGATCTCCTCCTCGCGGAAGGCGCGCATGGTCCAGTCGCCGGAAAGGCCTGCGATCTTGCGCACGAAATTGCGGATGAGCTTGGCGCCGTCGGGCGTGTGCACCACCTCGGGGTGGAACATCAGGCCGTAATATTTGCGTTTCTCGTCCTGGATGATCGCGAACGGCGCGTTCGGCGAGGTGCCGGCCACCGAGAAGCCCGGCGGCATCTTGGTGATGCGGTCGCCATGGCTCATCCAGACCTGGTTCTTGCTGCCCGACGACCAGACGTCCTCGAACAGCTTGCTGTCGGCCTTGACCTCGACTTCCGCGCGGCCGAATTCGCGGTGATGGCCGCCCTCGACCTCGCCGCCCAGCTGCGCCGCCATGGTCATCTGGCCGTAGCAGATGCCCATCACGGGCACGCCGGAGGCGAAGATCAATTGCGGCGCGCGGGGCGAGCCAGCCTCGTGCACGGACTCGGGGCCACCGGAGAGGATGACCGCTTTCGGCTTCAGCTCGTTGAAGGCCTGTTCGGCCTTGTTGAACGGCACGATCTCGCAATAGACGCCGTCCTCGCGCACGCGGCGCGCGATCAGCTGCGTCACCTGGCTGCCGAAGTCGACGATGAGAATCTTGTCGTGCGCCGAGGCCACCGAGGGCGTCGACGCGGAGCGGTCGTTCTGTGCTGCTGTCATGGCCAGCAGATACGCCGGTGCGGCCCGGGCCGCACCGGCGTATCTGCTGGCCA
>NZ_JAEMSD010000735.1 GCF_016462955.1 Bradyrhizobium sp.
GGCCAGCCGGCGTTCGGGGAGCGATGCCGCCGCGCATCGCGCGTCATGCACGCCAGCGCGTCCGATCGTCGCGGCGCCAGCATCACGAACAGAAATCCGGTCAGGCGTGCCGGAATGAAATTGGCGACATCGTCGATGCGTGCCGCGGCCCAGCCGAAGGCCTCATGCCGTTCGCTGCGATGGCCGATCATGGAGTCCAGCGTGTTGATGGCCTTGTAGCCGACGATCCCCGGCAGGCCGAACAGCGCGCCCCAGAACACGGGGGCCACGATTGCGTCGGATGCGTTTTCCGCGAGGCTCTCGATCGCCGCGCGCGCGATGCCGGCTTCGTCGAGCGCCGCGGGATCACGGCCGACGATGCGCGAGACCGCTTCGCGCGCCGCAGCGATGTCGCCGGCCTGCAAGGGCGTGGCGACGGCGGCGACATGATCATGCAGCGAGCGCAGCGCGACCAGCGGCCAGGCCAGGATACCGACCAGCGCCATCTGCAACCATCCCGGTGGCAGCGCCGATTGAACGATCCAGCCGAGCGCCACGGAGAGCGCGATCACCGCGACCGCACCGGCGACGCCGGCAGCCCGGCGCAAGGCCGGCGGATCGGATGCGCGATTCCAGGCGGCATCGAGGGCGCCGATCAGCCACCCGACCCATGTGACGGGATGGCCGACCCGCGCGAACAGCCACGACGGCCAGCCCAGAAGCGCATCCACCGCCATCGCCACCACCATCGCACCCGCAAAGCTCACGTCCTGCCTCCTGTCCGCCCCTGTTGCGGAAAGCGAAGCCGGAGCGCAAGCCCCTCTCCGGCTGATTTCACCTTTGTCTTTGGCTCCGTTTGGTGATTAGTCAGGCCCTCGAGGAGACCTTCATGGCCGTCATCTTGATCACGGGCGGAGCACGATCGGGCAAGAGCACGCGCGCGGAAAAGCGTGCGCGGGCCTTTCCCGGCCGTCCTGTCTATATCGCGACGGCCGAGGCGCTCGACGGCGAAATGGCGGAACGCATTGCCAAGCATCGCGCTCGCCGCGGAACGGACTGGGTCGAACGCGAGGTTCCACTCGATCTGGTTCAGGTGCTAATCGCAACCGATGGCGGCGGCGCACGGCTGGTGGACTGTTTGACGCTCTGGCTCTCCAACCTGATGCACGCCGGGCGCGACTGGGAGCGCGAGGTGAACGCGCTTGCCGCCGCCCTGATCAAGCTCGAGAGCCCCGTCGTCCTCGTCACCAACGAGGTCGGGCTCGGCATCGTGCCCGACAATGCGCTGGCGCGCAGCTTTCGCGATGCCGCGGGGATCATGAACCAAACCATTGCGGCCGCTGCGGACGAGGTCGAGTTCGTCGTCGCCGGCCTGCCGATGAAATTGAAATGACGCCGCGCGCCGAGCGTCTCAAGGATATCGTCGCAGATATCCGGATGGCGGTCTCCTTCGTGACGATCGTTCCCGTGGCTTCGCAGAAGCCCGCAGACGACGGCGCGATCGCGCGCGCGACCTGGGCGCTGCCCGTTGCCGGGCTGCTGGTCGGACTTGCGGGCGCCCTGGCCTACACCATCGCCAGCCGGTTCGGACTGACGCCGAGCCTGGCCGCCCTGCTCGCGCTGGCCGCGACTGCGCTCGTCACCGGCGCGCTGCACGAGGACGGGCTGGCCGATACCGCCGACGGGCTCGGCGGCGGTCGCACGCGCGAACGCAAACTCGAGATCATGCGCGACAGCCGGATCGGGACTTATGGGACTTGCGCGCTCATCCTGTCGTTCGGCCTGCGCTGGAGCGCGCTCGCAACGATCGCCGATCCCTGGGCGGTGATGCTCGCGCTGTGCGCCGCGCATGCTGCGGCCCGCGCGGGTGTGCCGGCTTTCATGTCACTGGTCCCGCCGGCGCGGACCGATGGTCTGTCGGCCGGCGCAGGATCGCCACCCGGCCGCAGCGTCGCCATCGCTTGCGTGATTGGAACGCTCGTGGTTGCCCTGGCGTTGGGGCCGGCCAAGACGTTCGTCGGGCTGATCCTGGTATCGCTCGGCGGACTGCTGCTGGCGCGGCTCGCCGTCCGACAGATCGGCGGACAGACCGGCGATATTCTCGGCGCCTTCGAGCAAGCAGGCGAGATCCTGATCCTGCTGGTCGCCGCCTCCTACCAGATGGTGCGATGACGTCATGGTCGAGTTCGACGACAACTTTCGCCGGCATCTGCGCGAGCTGTTCGTGTGGCGCCGAGACGTGCGCCGCTTTCGAACTGACTCATTGCCTGACGGCGCCATCGAACGCCTGATCGAGACTGCCTGTCTTTCTCCGTCAGTCGGCCTCAGCCAGCCCTGGCGCTTCGTGATCGTCGATGATGCCGCGACGCGCCGCGCCGTGATCGAGGATTTCAGGACGTGCAATGCCGACGCGCTGAGCCGCTATTCCGGCGACCGCGCCGCACGCTATGCCACCTTGAAACTGTCCGGCCTCGAACAGGCGCCCGCCCATCTCGCGGTGTTCGCCGACAAGGCCAGCGACATCCATCTCGAGCCCTTCGAGGACGAGTTCAAGATGCGCTACCGCATCGACGGTCGCCTCCGCGAAGTCCCGGTTCCCGAAAACATC
>NZ_JAEMSD010000736.1 GCF_016462955.1 Bradyrhizobium sp.
CAACCCCAATGCGATCGAGGCATTCAAGCCGTCCTTCGACCGGCTCGACGTGCTGGTGCTCGCGCAGGGCGCGGTGCTCTATCGCCGCGGCGAGTTCGAGATGGCCGGCTTCCGCAAGGTGGTCGAGGTTAATCTCATGAGCCTGATGGCCTGCGCGACGCGGTTTCATTCCATGCTGCGGGATGCGAAGGGCTCGCTCATCATGGTGTCCTCGACCGCGGCCTATCACTCCACAATGGGCAATCCGGCCTACAACGCGTCGAAGACCGGCGCGGTCGGATTGACGCGGACGCTGGGCGAGGCCTGGGCCGAGGACGGCATCCGCGTCAACGGCATTGCGCCGGGGCTCGTCGACACCAAGATGACGAAGGTGACGACCGACAATCCGAAGCGGCTGGAAGGCGCGCTCGCGCGCATCCCGCTGCGGCGATTGGGCACGCCGGCCGACATGGCGGGCGCGGCGCTGTTCCTGGCCTCGCCGCTGTCGTCCTACGTCATCGGCCAGACGCTGGTCGTCGATGGCGGGCTGATCTTGTAGAACCCGACTACACTTTCATTCTGCCCTGGAACCGCGCCGCGCCTGATCTGTTACCTCGGCTGACACCCGAGGAGGAGAGCATCATGGATACGGATCGGATTGTTGGCGCGGCCAAGGACTACGCAGGTAAGGCAGAAAGCGCGATCGGAGACATGGCAGGCGATTCCAAGACGCAGGCCTCCGGCAAGGCGCGCGAGGCTGCCGGCACGGTGCAGAATCTCTACGGCCAGGCCAAGGATGCCGTGCGCGACGCCACGGACACGGCCGCCAGCTATGCCAAGGATGCCTATGAGAACAGCGGCGATACCTTCCGCGACGGCTCGAAGGCCATCGCGCAGAAGGTGCAGGACAACCCGCTCGGCGCATTGCTCGTGGCCGGCGGCATCGGCTTCGCGCTGGCGCTGCTGATGGCGCGCCCCGCACGCCGCCCGCCCCAGCGCTGGCGCTATTAAGGCTGAAGCATGACCCGGGAAGGCGCGAAGCCGTTTTCCTAAAAGATCATGCGCAAACAACCCTGAAGCGCGATGACGATTTCTCCAATCTCATCGCTCTTTTGGTCATTCCGGGGCGCGCCTCTTGGCGCGAGCCCGGAATCCATTCAGCGGCGTAGTTGGTGCACGATGGATTCCGGGCTCGCGCTACACGCGCCCCGGAATGACACCATTCACCAACGCACGCCTTACCGGAACATCTCGGCGGAACGGCCGACATTCGCCGGCGGACGCGGGATCCCGGGATTGGGATTCGGGTTGCGCGGCCCGGGCGGAGGCGCCAACTGACGTGGCGGGGGCTGCGGCGAGCCGAAGCCGAAGAAATCGCCGAATGCCGGCGGTGCCTGTGCCGGCTGCTGCGGCGGGAGCTGCGGCCGCTTCGGCGCGGGCTTTGGCGGTGCGATTGCGGCGGCCGCGCCCGGTGCGCCCGGCGCTGGGCCGCCGTCCGGCGTCGTCGCGGCCATCGGCGTATCGCCTTTGGCCTGCTCCCGGCCCACTTCCCGGCGCGGCCAGGCATAATCGTCGGCGCGGCCGGCTGGAGCTGCCAGCGGCTCGCCCTTCACCATCGTCCTCGCAGCGAGTGCATCGACGGCGGCGGGACGCGAGCCAGGCCCGCCCAGCAATTGATCGGCTGAAATCGAGGCTGCAACCAGCGGCACGATCGGCCCGGCCAAGGGCCGCGGCGGCGGCTTGCCCGGCTCGGCGCTGGTGTCGGGTGTCGCAGGCTCGCTCGGCAGCGCGATCGGTCCGGACCGTCCGGCGAGCAAACGCGTGATCTCGCGTTCGACATAGTGCGCGAGCTTGCGTGCGCCGGCCTTGGTGAAATAGATGCCGTCGGAGCTGCGCAGCTGACGGATCTGGCCTTCGAAATCGGGTCCCTTCTGCAGGAAGCGGCCGGCTTCGTCGACGAAACCATCCCACACGTCGACATAGGTGATGCCGGCCTTGGCCGCGCCCTCGCGGTACAGCGAATCCAGGAACAGCGTGTCCGCGGTGCCCTTCGGTCCGCGCACTGCGGGAAGGCCGACCCACAGCACCGGCACGCCCCTCGATTTCAGGATATTGGCGAGCTCCTCGATCTTCTTGCCGTAGAGCTCGACCCAGCGGTCGTCGCGGAATTCGTAGAGGCCGTTCGGGTTGCGTGCGGTCTTTTCCGGCGCGGCCGCAGGCGTGTCCGCGTTGTCGGCGTCGTCCTGCGGCAGGTCGGCATCGGCAGGCTTGTCGTCGGGCTTGGCGGCGGCGGTGTCGCCGGGCTTGGCCTCGCCCGGCTTTGCCGGCGGCTTGGCGCGCGCCCCTTTGTCGTTCTTTTTGTCCTTTTCCTTCTCCGTGGCCGCCTTGTCGGCGACGGGCTCGCGGATTGCCGTGCGGTCGTTGAGCCCGAGCATGACGACGATCACGTCGGGTTTCTCGGTCTCTAGAATGGTCCTGGCCGCCGCGGCCCAGTCCGCGGGCTCGCCCCTGGGCTGATACCTGATCAGGCCGGACGTGGTCTTGTGCTTGCGGAACACGCCCAATTAGGGCTGCTCGGAGTAGGCGTCTTCGAGGCCATAGG
>NZ_JAEMSD010000262.1 GCF_016462955.1 Bradyrhizobium sp.
AGCGAGATCCGGTCGCAGCGTTCGGCTTCGTTCATGAAATGGGTCGAGACGAAGATGGTGACGTTGTCCTTGCGGGAGAGCTCGGCCAGGATCTGCCAGAAGCGGTCGCGGGCGACCGGATCCACGCCTGAGGTCGGCTCGTCCAGGATGAGGATGTCGGGCCCGTGGATCATGGCGACCGCCAGCGACAATCGCTGCCGCAGCCCGAGCGGCAGAGCATCGGGCAGGGCGTCGACGGCGTCGGCCAGATCGAACCGAGCGATCAACTCGTCGATGCGCGCAGCGAAGGTGGCCGCCGGCAGCACGAACAGGCGCGCGTGCAGGTGGAGATTCTGCGCGACCGTGAGCTCCGAATAGAGCGAGAAGCCCTGCGACATGTAGCCGATGCGCCGCCGCACCGACATGTCGCCGGCGTCGATGGTCTTGCCGAACAGCCGCGCGCTGCCTTCGCTCACCGGCAGGAGACCGGTCAGCATCTTCATGGTCGTGGTCTTGCCGCAGCCGTTCGAGCCGAGGAAGCCGAAGATCTCGCCCTTCCCGATGCGGAAACTGACGTCGTCGACGGCAACGAAACCGTTGAACCGCCGGGTCAGGTGATCGGCCTCGATCGCGATCTCGTCGTGATCCGGTCCGCGCGGCGGGATGACGACGTCGCGATGGCTGCTGCGGTCTGCTTCCGGCAAAAGACGGATGAAGGCCTCGTCGAGCGTATCCGCGCCGGTCTGCCGCTTCAGCTCTGCGGGCGTTCCCGTCGCCAGCACGCGGCCGGCATTCATCGCGATCAGGAAGTCGAACCGGGCGGCTTCCTCCATGTAGGCCGTCGAGACGATCACGCTCATGCCGGGACGGCTGTCGCGGATCGCGTCGATCAATTCCCAGAACTGGCGCCGCGACAGCGGATCGACCCCGGTGGTCGGCTCGTCCAGGATCAGGAGCTCGGGATCGTGGATCAGCGCGCAGCACAGGCCGACCTTCTGCTTCATGCCGCCAGAGAGCTTTGTCGCCGGCCGGTCGGCGAAGGGCGCGAGGCCGGTGTCGCGCAGCAGCCCGCCGATCCGCCTGTGCCGCTCCGCCTTGCCGTGCCCGAACAGGCGGCCGAAGAAGTCGATGTTCTCGAACACCGACAATGTCGGATACAGGTTTTTGCCGAGGCCCTGCGGCATGTAGGCGATGTCGGGGCAGACGTTGCGGCGGTGTCGCGCGCTGGCCATATCGCCGCCGAGCACGTGGACGCGCCCTTGCTGGATCGCGCGCGCCCCGGCGATTAGGGCGAGCAGGCTCGATTTTCCGACGCCGTCGGGGCCGATGATCCCGACCATGCAGCCCGACGGCAGGTCGAGCGTGATCGACTCGAGCGCGCGGGTCTTGCCGTAGCTCAGGCCGACGCCTTCCAGATGCACCACGCGGTCCATGGCATCCGGAGCTTCGGCTGCGGCGCTGCTCATCGCGTCAGCTTGATCTTGAGGTTGTCGGGCCATTGTGCGGCCGGATCGAGCTGCACATAGGCCATGCCGGGAAGGCCGGTCTTCACCTGCTCGATGTGCTGGCGCAACAGATCGGGCGCGATCTGCGCCTTGATGCGGAACATCAGCTTCTGGCGTTCCTCCTCGGTCTCGACCGTCTTGGGCGTGAACTGCGCGACGTCGGCGACGAAGCTGGCCTTGGCGGGGATCACATATTGCGGGATGGCGTCGAGCACGAGGCGGACCTCGGCGCCGATCGCGACGCGGCCGGCCTCGGCCGTCGGCAGAAAGAACGTCATGTAGACGTCGCCGAGATCGACCATGTTGAGCACGCGGCCGCCGGCAGCGAGCACCTCGCCGGGCTGCGACACGCGATATTGCACGCGGCCGTCGCGCGGCGCCTTCAGCACGCTGTCGTCGAGGTCGGCGTTGATGCTTTCGATCGCGGCCTTCGCCGCGTCGACCGCAGCCCCGGCATCGATCACCATGGCGCGGGAGGAGCTGATTGCGGCTTCCGAGGCTGCGACCTGGGCATGGGAAGCGGCCAGCGCCGCCTTCGCCGTGGCGTTGGCGGAGCGGTCATCGTCCAGGACCTGCTGCGACACCGCACTCGTCTTGATCAATTGCTCGGACCGGTCCAGCTTGCGGCTCGTGGTGTCGAGCTGCGCGATGCGCTGGTCGACCACGGCTTCGGCGGTCCGGCGCTCGGCCTCGCGCTGGTTCACCAGGCTCTTCGCGGTCTCGACATTGATCCTTGCGCGCTGGAGCTGCGCTTCGGCCTGGCGACGCTGGGCCTGCAGTTGCTCGGTGTCCATGCGTGCCAGAACCTGGCCGGCGCGGACGAAGTCGCCTTCGCTAACCAGGATCTCGCGGATCCGGCCCGGCGTCTTGGTGGCGATGTCGATCTCGACGGCCTCGATGCGGCCATTGCCGCGGGCGAAACCCGGCGGAAGCGCGTCGGCATCACGGTGCTGCCAATAGTAATAGCCGCCGCCCGCGAGCAGCACGGCGAGCACGGCGACGACGCGACCCGGTGTAAAGTTCATCTGTGCACAACGCCGTGCGGTGGCGCCCACTGTTGAGATTTGCGCCCGGTCCGCCGATCGCGGCAGGGCGCACTCAACATTGCAGGAATTTCGCATCGCAACTTGATGCAGATCAGCCGCTGGCGCGAGGGAGCCTGCCTCTATTTTGGGCCTGCGCGTCCCATCATCACCCTTCCGCCCTGTTCGATCGAGCGGACGAGCGACATTCTCTGAACGGATAGGCGTCGGCTAACCCGCGCCCTCTCACTTCACCAGCGGGCAGCCGCCGTCCTTCAGCGGCCGGAACGCCTTGTCGCCGGGAACCTCGGCAAGAAGCTTGTAGTAATCCCACGGCCCCTTCGATTCGTCGGGCTTCTTGACCTGGAACAGGAACATGCTGTGCACCATGCGGCCGTCCTCGCGGAGCACGCCATTGTCGGTGAAGGCATCTTTCACCGGCAACTCGCGCATCTTCGCCATCACCGTCTTGGTGTCCCTGGTGCCGGCAGCCTGCACCGCCTTCAGGTAGTGCAGCGTCGCGCTGTAGGTCGCGGCCTGGTTCATGGTCGGCATGCGCTTGACGCGTTCCATGAAGCGCTTGCCGAAGGCGCGGGTCTTGTCGTTGAGGTCCCAGTAATAGGCCTCGGTGACGATCAGCCCTTGTGCCTGTTTGAGCCCGAGGCTGTGCACGTCGGAGATGAACATCACGATCGCAGCGAGATTCTGTCCCCCGGCGACGATGCCGAACTCGCCGGCCTGCTTGATCGCGTTGATGGTGTCGCCGCCGCCATTGGCGAGGCCGATGA
Source organism: Bradyrhizobium sp. (assembly GCF_016462955.1). Classification (GTDB taxonomy): domain Bacteria; phylum Pseudomonadota; class Alphaproteobacteria; order Rhizobiales; family Xanthobacteraceae; genus Bradyrhizobium. The sequence continues at coordinate 3,295 of NZ_JAEMSD010000262.1, forward strand.
TCTTGGCCTTGGAGGCCTGGGCCTGGAGCAGGAACGAGGAGAAATCGGCCGTATTCAGCGGATGCTTGACGCTGCCCAGCACCTTGCCGCCGGAAGCCTTCACGACATCGCCGGTGTCGCGCTCGACCGAATGGCCGAACACGTAGTCGGCGGTGAGGAAGAACCAGGTGTCGCCGCCGTTCTTGACGATGGCGCTGCCGACCGTGTGTGCGTTGGCGTAGGTGTCATAGGTCCAGTGCGCGGTGTAGGGCGAGCAGGATTTTCCAGTGATGTCGGAGCTCGCCGCATCCGTCACGATCATGATCTTCTCATACTGCTTCGACAGCTCCATCACCGCGAGCGCGGTCGCGGAAGTCGGCAGGTCAATGATCATGTCGACGCCTTCGGTCTCCCACCATTTGCGGGCGATGGTGGAGGCGACGTCGGGCTTGTTGAGCACGTCGGCGCTGACTATCTCGATCGGCTTGCCGAACATCTGTCCGCCAAAGTCCTCGATCGCCATCTTGGTGGCCTCGACATTCCCCATGCCGCCGATGTCGGAATAGACGGACGAGAAGTCGGCGAGCACGCCGATCTTGAGCGGCGCCTGCTGCGAGAAGGACGGGCTGATCGGGAGTGTTGCGAGTGCGGCCGCGAACGTGGCTCGCACAATAGTCCGGCGCATGGCATTTCCTCTGTTTATAGTTGGTACGCCCGCGCAGTTTGCCGTGGTGTAACGTCATTTCTTGCGTGACGACGCCGCGCCCACAGGCCGAATTGACGCGGCCGATGGCGCCGATTACGTTTTGCGCAAATATCGGAAACGCGAAGGCGCGGCCACGGCCTTGCGGGTATCCGAGTAGATTGCCAATTCAGGGGACGGAAATGACCGGAGACACCGCAGCCACCATCGCGAAAGCGCGCGAGCATTCCATCGGCGACCTCCTGCGCCGGTCTGCTGGCCGCGAGCCGAACAAGCTCGCGGTGAGCTGCGGCGGCACGAGCTGGACCTTCGCGGAGATAGACGTGATCTGCAACCGGCTCGGCCGCGGCCTGCTCGGTCTCGGCGTCCGGAAGGGCGATCGCGTTGCGGTGCTCTCGCGCAACTCGCACGCTTTCGCAGCGCTACGTTTCGCCCTGGCGCGGATCGGCGCCGTGCTGGTGCCGATCAACTTCATGCTCAATCCGGACGAGATCAATTTCATCCTGAAGAGCTCCGGCGCCAGGCTGCTTGCGACCGGCCCCGATTTCGTCGAGGCCGCGCGCGCGGCCAGCGCGAAGGATTGCGCGGTCGAGAAGATGATCTGGCTGCCGGGCGAGGATGCGGCCACGGCGCCCGCGGGCCTCGTCACCTTCGACCATCTCCTCGACGCCGACGGCTCGTTCCTGGATGCGTCGGTCGATGGCCGCGATCTCGCGCAGATCGTCTATACCAGCGGCACGGAGTCCCTGCCTAAGGGCGCGATGCTGACCCATGAAGCCGTGATGTGGCAGTATGTCAGCTGCATCATCGACGGCGGCATGAGCGCGGAGGACAAATTCCTGCACGCGCTCCCGCTCTACCATTGCGCCCAGCTCGACGTGTTCCTGGGCCCGCAGATCTATCTCGGTGCCTCCGGCGTCATCACGGGCAAGCCGACCGCCGACAACATCCTGGCCCTGATCCAGGCGCACAAGATCACCTCGTTCTTTGCGCCGCCGACGATCTGGATCGCGATGCTGCGCTCGCCGAACTTCGACAAGACCGATCTGTCGAGCTTGCAGAAGGGCTATTACGGCGCCTCGATCATGCCGGTGGAGGTGCTGCTCGAGCTCCAGCGCCGCCTGCCCAATGTCAAGTTCTGGAACTTCTACGGCCAGACCGAGATCGCGCCGCTCGCCACCGTGCTGCGGCCGGAAGACCAGCTGCGCAAGGCCGGCTCGGCCGGCAAGCCCGTGCTCAATGTCGAGACGCGCGTCGTCAATACCGCGATGGAGGACGTCAAGGTCGGGGAAGTCGGCGAGATCGTGCATCGCTCGCCGCACCTGCTTTCGGGCTATTACAACGACCCGGTCAAGACCGCGGCGGCCTTCTCCGGCGGCTGGTTTCACTCCGGCGATCTCGCCACGGTCGATGACGAGGGCCACATCACCGTGGTCGACCGCGTCAAGGACATGATCAAGACCGGCGGCGAGAATGTCGCGAGCCGCGAGGTCGAGGAGATGGTCTACCGCATTCCGCAGGTATCCGAAGTGGCCGTGGTCGGCCTGCCCGATCCGCGCTGGATCGAGGCGGTCACCGCCATCGTCGTGGTCAAGAGCGGCGAGAAGCTCGACGAGGACACCGTCATCAAGCATTGCGCCGGCCAGATGGCGCATTTCAAGGTGCCCAAGCGCGTCGTTTTCGTCGATGCGCTGCCGAAGAATCCGAGCGGCAAGCTGCTCAAGCGCGAGCTGCGTCAGCGCTTCGTCGGCGGTGAGACCCTCGACAAGGCGGTGCAGAAGAGCTTCGGTACCTGAGAGGGAGTGCCTGACATGAAAGCCTGGCAGGTCGCACGCGACTGGTCGATCGATGGGATGGAGCTGGCCGAACTGCCGGAGCCTATGCCCGGACCGGGCCAGGTCGCGGTGCGGATGAAGGCGGCATCGCTCAACTTCCGCGACCTGCTGACGGTGCAGGGCAAGGGCGGCGTCACCAGATTGCCGCTGATCCCGTTCTCGGACGGAGCGGGCGAGGTGGCCGCGATCGGTGAGGGCGTCAGGCGCGTTGCGGTGGGCGATCGCGTCTGCCCGATGTTCTTCCAGTCCTGGATCGACGGACGAGTTTCCGCGGCCGGCCGCCGTTACGCCCTCGGTGGCACGAGGCCTGGCGTCCTGCAGGAGGTGATGGTGCTCGATGCCGAAGGCGTGAGCCGCGTTCCATCGCATCTGTCGTTCCCGGAGGCTGCGACGCTGCCCTGCGCCGGGCTGACCGCCTGGCGCGCGCTGTTTGAAGAAGCCAACGTGAAGCCCGGCGATACAGTGCTGGTGCAGGGCACCGGCGGCGTCTCGATCTTCGCGCTGCAGTTCGCGAAGCTGGCCGGCGCAAGCGTGATCGTGACCTCGTCGAGCGACGACAAGCTCGAGCGCGCACGGGCGCTCGGCGCCGACCACACCATCAACTATCGCTCGGTCCCGGAATGGGGTAAGGCTGCGGCAGCGTGGACCGGCGGCGGCGTCGACCATATTGTCGAGGTCGGAGGCAAGGACACGTTCTCGCAATCGCTGGAAGCAGCTCGCGTCGGCGGCACCATCCTGGTGATCGGCATACTCACGGGCGTCTCGCAGCAGATAGCGATCTCGAGCCTGTTCGCCAAGAACCTGCACGTCATCGGCCTCTCCGTAGGCAGCCGGCGCATGTTCGAGGGCATGACAGCCGCGATCGAGCGCAATGGCATGAGGCCGGTGATCGACCGCGTGTTCGGTTTCGAAGCCGTGCCGGACGCGCTGCGACTCATGCAGGAGAGTGGTCACTTCGGCAAGATCGTGGTCGAGTTCGGCTAGCGGGCATCGCTAGCGAGCTTCCTGACATCGTCCGGCGTCTGCCCAAAGCGGCGGCGAAACGCGCGATGGAAGTAGGAGACGTCGTGAAATCCCGCCAGATGCGCGATCTCGATGATCTTGCGTAGGCGCATGGCGGGATTCCGCAGCAGCCGTTCGGCCCGCAGCAATCGCTGCTCCAGCACGAAGCCGCTATAGGTGATGCCGGCCTGCTCGAACAACAGCTGGATCGTCCGCGGGCTGACCCGGTGCGCGGCCGACAGGACGCTGAGGGACAGCGCGGGGCTTTCCAGCTGTGCCAGGATATCTGCCTTGAGGGTTTCAAGACGCGCCGCAGCAAGGCCGCGTGTCCGAGCTTGCTCGGCGGCATCGCCGCGGCCTCCGATCATCAGCACGGCGAGGTCAAACAAATGCTGCGAGACGGCATCGAGCTCCGCGGGGGCGAGCTTGTCGGCATAGGCATGGGCGAGGTCGTAGTATCGCACGAACATGGACGTGATCGGATTGGCGCCGGGGATCGACTGCGCGATCAGGTCCTCTGCATTCGGGCATGCGCGCAGCAGCGCCTTGCGCGGCAGCAGCGCGGTCTGGAAATTGCCGTGCTTGATCTGGGTGATGCAGGCGCCCTTGATCGACGGGTCCCCGATGGTGACGTCGCCGGCGGCGATCTCCAGCGGACGTTTCCCCATCGCTCCGCTCAACGCCGAATTGGGCGACGTCGTCATGATCAGTTCGTCGTTGGTGCCCAACGACACGAAGGACATCGGTGTGCCGAACGAGGCCGACAGCCTGACACGGGGAAGAATCGCCGGCGCAATGGTCCGGTGGACGTGTCCTTCTCCGACCGGCACGAAGTCGACGTTCGCCACCTGGCGGCAGAACTGCTCGCGCCATCGTTCGTAGGCGTGGCCGTTCGGATCGCCGTCGAAGGAGAGCTGGGGCTGGATCATCAATCGGAAGGGCAGGTTTGTTAGCGAACCGCGGCAGGTTGTATCGTCGGGCCGGTGCGCCGCAACGGCAAAAACGCAGGATTGCGTGATAAGCCACTCGCGATGACGTGCTGAGACCGCGACCAGCTGCCGCAGTTGCGCGATGCCCCAGGGATCGCACTCGCAATCCTTTGGAAGCTCAATATTTCCACCAGCATGCCTGCGACGTTGCCGATCGTCATCGCGGTGCCGATCAGCCCGGTTGCCCAGCCGCGTTCCTGGAGAAAGACCCCGACGAATGGCCCGATGCCCGACTGCATGTCGGCCATGAAGAAGTTGAGCGCGAACAGGGGCCAAATACGGGACGTTGGAGGGCGCGACGTCATCGGGAGCTGAACTTGGGACGCTGAGTTTCTTGCTGACGATCTAACCGGGGCGCGCATGAGCGGTATCGGCGGGGCTATGGTGCCCCGGCGGACCAGAACCTAACCTGCGCTGAACGCGTTGGTTTTGGTCGCGCTCTTGCCGTCGGAGGACGACGAGGTCATGTCTTGCGGCGAGCTGTCATCGTGGATCACGGCAATGCCCCTCTGGACCTGCGAAACCTGCGGCGCACAATTTCCGTCACGCGGCGCACCGCCCGACTCCTGTCCGATTTGCGAGGACGAGCGCCAGTTCGTCGGCTGGAGCGGTCAGACCTTCCTCACGCGCGAGGAGCTCGCGCGCAAGCACCGGCTGGTGGCGCAGGACGATCTCGGCCTCACCGGGATCGGGATGGAGCCGAGCTTTGCCATCGGCCAACGTGCGCTGCTGGTCCCTCAGGAAGACGGGTGCGTGATGTGGGATTGCATTCCGCTCGCGACCGACGAAGCCGTCCGGTACGTTGCGGCACTCGGCGGGCTGAAGGCCATCGCGATCTCGCATCCACATTACTACGGCGCGCTCGCCGACTGGAGCGACGCGTTCGGCGGCGTGCCGGTCTATTTGCACGCCGACGATCGCGCCTTCGTCACACGGTCTCATCCCGCCATCGTGCACTGGACCGGCGATGCCCATCGCATCTCCGACGACGTGCAGCTGTTGCGGACCGGCGGCCACTTCGCGGGCGCCACCGTGCTGCACTGTGCGCGTGGTGCGGACGGCAAGGGCGCGCTGCTCACCGGGGATATCGCGCAGGTGACGATGGACCGGCGCTTCGTCAGCTTCATGTATTCCTACCCGAACTACATTCCGCTCAACGCCGCCGCGGTGCGACGGATCGCGGCCGCGGTCGAGCCGCTCGCCTTCGAACGGATCTACGGCGCTTGGTGGGGCCGCAACATCGCCAGCGGCGCGAAGGCGGCGTTTGCTGCATCTGTCGCGCGATATCTGGCGGCCATCGCCTGAGCTGGTGTCCCGATCGGATTTATCTTGCTGGCTTTTAATTACTGTACTATAAGTACATTATAAGGCCTGCCGCCAACGGACCACCTGCGGGGCCGGCATGATCGATGCATCGCGGAGGCCGTGAGGTCTTGCGGCCTCCGCGAGCGGGAGCTGGTTGCATGACAGGGCAGCGCGACTACGACATCTTCGAGGCCGGCGACGTCACTCTCCAGTCCGGGACCGTCTTTCCTTCCCTGAAGCTCGCCTACAAGACCTACGGCACGCTGAACCCGGCCAGGGATAACGTCATCCTCTATCCGACCT
>NZ_JAEMSD010000737.1:0-1019 GCF_016462955.1 Bradyrhizobium sp.
GCGGCATGGCCTGGCTGCTGGAGCGCACGCTCGGCGTCGGCGGCGCGGTGGGCCTGTCCACCGCTGCCAACGTCTTCCTCGGCATGGTCGAGGCGCCGCTGTTTGTGCGGCCTTATCTGGCGCAGATGACCCGCAGCGAGTTGTTCCTGGTCATGACCGGCGGCATGGCCGGCATCGCCGGCACGGTGCTGGTGCTCTATGCGACGCTGCTGGCGCCGCTCATTCCCGACGCCGCCGCGCATTTCGTCATCGCCTCGGTGCTCGGCGCGCCCGCCGCGATCCTGGTCAGCCTGATCATGGTCCCTGAAACCTCCGACAAGCGCACCGGCGGCGCGCTGGAGGATCCGGAGATGGATGTATCCGGCACGATGGATGCGATCGTGAAGGGCACCACGGCCGGCCTCGAATTGTTGCTCAACATCGTCGCCATGCTGCTGGTGCTGGTGGCGCTGGTCTATCTCGTCAACGCCGTGCTCGGCCTCCTGCCGAACATTGGCGGTGCCGCGATCTCGCTGCAGCGCCTGCTCGGTCTCGTCATGGCGCCGGTGTGCTGGCTGATGGGATTGCCGTGGGATCAGGCGATCACCGCCGGCAGCCTGATGGGCACCAAGACGGTGCTCAACGAATTGATCGCCTATGTCGACTTCTCGAAACTGCCGCCCGGCGCGCTCGACCCGCGCTCGCGCCTGATTATGCTCTACGCGATGTGCGGCTTCGCCAATTTCGCCAGCCTCGGCATCATGATCGGCGGCTTAGGGGTGATGGCGCCGGAACGGCGCGAGGAGATCAACGCACTGGGATTGAAGTCGATCGTGTCGGGGACGCTGACGACGTGTCTGATGGGAGCGATGGTGGGGATGTTGGCTTGATTCTCGCCGCTCGTCATTCCGGGGCGCCGCGAAGCGGCGAACCCGGAATCCATTTCACTGCACGCGCTGCCGCCCGATGGATTCTCAGGTGCGCAATTGCGCACCATAGCTCGATGCTGCGATCGCCCCGGAATGACGGCGGAGAGCTAC
>NZ_JAEMSD010000737.1:1029-2577 GCF_016462955.1 Bradyrhizobium sp.
CTCCCGCCGTCATTCCGGGGCGTGACGAAGTCGCGAGCCCGGAATCCATCGCGCCACGACACAAGCGGAGAAATGGATTCCGGGTTCGCGCTACGCGCGCCCCGGAATGACATCACCCCTTCAGCTCCACCGTCTTGAACTCCGCCGGCAGGATCACCTCCAGCAGCTCCACGTCATCGGAGTAATCTAAAATCATGTGCCTGATCTTCGGCGGCTGGGTCCAGGCGCTGCCTTGCTTCATCAAGGTCTCGCCCTGCCCGTCCATGTAGGTCTTCACCCAGCCCTTGAGCACGTACACCATCTGGAATTCGACGTCGTGATAGTGGAGCTTGGACACCTCGGCCGGATTGCAGGGGCCCTGCAAGCGGATCACATGCGCCTGCGCCAGGCCATGGGTCGCCTCGGCAATGCCGAGATCGCGGTAGCTGGCATAGGCACGCAGGCCGTCGGCCTTGAAATCTTCCTCGCGGTGATGACTGACCGCGATGCGCTGCTTCGGCCGTGCGGGCCTGTTCGCAGCAACGCTGCGCGGCTTCACCTTCACCGCCTTGCGAGCCGTGGATAGCGCCACAGCCTTGGCGGCACTGCGCTTCTTCACTGCGGTCTTCATCGCGGGTCTTGATGCCTTTTGCCTGGCCATTGTCTTCCTCCCTGATCTCTGCCGCGCCCGTCGCACGGGTCCGATCCGAGGGGCAGATTATCCAGTCCTGGGCGAGGCAGCAATGCGGAGCCTAGTCCAACCACGCGATGGCCCGATCGGCCGTAGCTTGCCCGAAGCTGGCGTGGCGAGCGGGGGTCGTCTCGTCATCGTTCTCGCGCTGAACTAGTTTCGCCGACAGATCCGGAGGACTTGATTCATGGGCAACGGCGTCGGTCAGCGTGCATTTCAGAATGCGCGGCTTCAGAAGCGGCAAAAGGCCGACGTGCTGCCCTTTCTCGGGCAAGCGCTCGAATTGCACAAGAAGGGGCGCCTTGCCGAGGCCAAGGCTGCCTATCGCCAGCTCCTGCAGATCGCGCCCGATCAATTCATCGCGCTGCATATGCTCGGCGTCCTGGAGTCGGATGCCGGGAACTATCAGCAGGCCGAAATCCTGCTGAGCCGCGCGGTCGCCATGGATGCGCGATCTGCCGAAGCCCATATGAGCCTCGGCGTCGCGCTGAACGGGCTGAAGCGTCACGATGCGGCCCGCGAGAGTTATCGAACCGCGCTCGCCTTGCGGCCCAATTACGCTCTCGCCCTCTCCAACCACGGCAACGCGAGCGCAGCCCTTGGTAACTACCAGGAAGCACTCGAGAGCTACGATCGGGCGCTCGCCATCAACGGAAACCTCAGCGAGGCCCATAACGGCCGGGGCGCTGTGCTCTGCCGCCTGCGCCACCACGACGAGGCTCTGGCAAGCCTGAACCGCGCGCTTGCGATCAAGCTTGATGATGCCGCCGCGCTGACGAATCGCGCCGTCGCATTCCGGGAGCTGCAGCGATTCGACGAGGCGCTGGCAGATTGCAACCGGGCCATCACCCTGGCCCCCGACGACGTGAACGGCTGGC
>NZ_JAEMSD010000263.1:0-3780 GCF_016462955.1 Bradyrhizobium sp.
TGATGATGTGGTCGATCGCCTGCATGGCGAAGTTGAAGGTCATGAACTCGACGATGGGCTTCAGCCCGGCCATCGCGGCGCCGACCCCGACGCCGGCAAAGCCGTGCTCGGTGATCGGGGTGTCGATCACGCGCTTGGCGCCGAATTCCTGGAGCAGGCCCTGGGTGACCTTGTAGGCGCCCTGATATTCGGCGACCTCTTCGCCCATCACGAACACGTCGGCGTCGCGACGCATCTCTTCGGCCATGGCATCGCGCAACGCTTCGCGGATGGTCTGCGTCACCATCTCGGTGCCGGCGGGGACTTCCGGGTCGGGCTCGGCGACCGGCTGCGGCGCGGATGGCGCAGCCTTGGGCTGCGGCGCCTCGGCCTTGGCGGCGGCGGGCGGCGCGGACTCCGCCGCCTTCTCCTGCTTCGCGGGCGCGGTGGCCTTGGCGAGATCGGCCGCGCTCTCGCCGTCGGCGAGAATGGTTGCGATCGGCGTGTTCACCGCGACGTCGGCGGTGCCCTCGGGTATCAGGATCTTGCCGAGCGTGCCCTCGTCGGTGGCCTCGACCTCCATGGTCGCCTTGTCGGTCTCGATCTCGGCGATCACGTCGCCGGACTTGATGGTCTCGCCTTCTTTCTTCAGCCATTTGGCGAGGTTGCCCTTCTCCATCGTCGGCGACAACGCGGGCATCAGCACTTGAATTGGCATATCTTCTCCAAGGAAAGCTTGCGCGCGTTCAGCGGTAAACGTCGGTCCAGAGCTCGGCGGCATCCGGCTCGGGATCATGCTGGGCGAAATCGGCGGAGGCGTTGACGATATCGCGCACCTCGGCGTCGATCGCCTTGAGATCGGCCTCGCTGACCTTGGCGGCCAGCAGGCGGTTGCGCACCTGCTCGATCGGATCCTGGTCGTGGCGGACCTTCTCGACCTCCTCGCGTGTGCGATATTTTGCAGGATCGGACATCGAGTGCCCGCGGTAGCGATAGGTCTGCATCTCCAGGATGAAGGGTCCCTTGCCGGCGCGGCACCAGGCCGCCGCCTCCTCACCCGCAGCCTTGACGGCGCGGACGTCCATACCGTCGACCTGCTTGCCGGGGATGTTGAAGGACGCGCCGCGCTTGGAGAAATCCTGCTGCGCCGAGGCGCGCGAGACCGAGGTGCCCATGGCGTAGCGGTTGTTCTCGATGACGTAGATCACCGGCAGTTTCCAGAGCTCCGCCATGTTGAAGCTCTCGTAGACCTGGCCCTGGTTGGCCGCGCCGTCGCCGAAATAGGTGACACTGATATTGTCGTTGCCGCGATAGTGATTGGCAAAGGCGAGACCGGTGCCGAGCGAAACCTGGGCGCCGACGATGCCGTGCCCGCCGTAGAAGTGCTTCTCCTTGCTGAACATGTGCATGGAGCCGCCCTTGCCCTTGGAATAGCCGCCGCGGCGGCCCGTGAGCTCGGCCATGACGCCGTTGGCGTCCATGCCGGTGGCAAGCATGTGGCCGTGATCGCGATAGCCGGTGATGACCTGATCGCCCTGTTTCAGGGCCATCTGCATGCCGACCACGACGGCCTCCTGGCCGATATAGAGGTGGCAGAAGCCGCCGATGGCGCCCATGCCGTAGAGCTGACCGGCCTTTTCCTCGAACCTGCGGATCAGGAGCATGTCGCGGAGCGCCTTGAGCTCCTGCTCCCGGGTGAATTCCGGTGGCGAGCCGCCTTCGGTCTTGTCCTGTGAAGGGCTTGCGGCGGCTTTCTTGGGTGCGGCCATGGGAATTCCGGGTCAGAGAAAACTTTCGCCCTCTCTAACCCAACTCAAACGCCCTTGGAAAGCACCGCGGCGAGATGGCGCGACTTTCATTATGCCGCACTGCAACGTGATCGAAATATTGCAAAATCTTTGGCGCAGATCGGGCAACAAACCTTTGTGTGCCCATGGAGCGTGCATCGTGAGTGGATCAGAGCGGACGGCGTCTGATTGCTTGTAGCTGCCGAATGCTGGGCGTGGGTCAGCGGACGCGGTTGGACGAGTCGGGTGCCGATGCCGTTGGTGCCGCCATGCTCCGCGCTCCAGAGCCCACCGTCGGCCTTCGTGTCGGTTTCGAGCCTTGCGGAAAACGCTACTTCGCGGGAATCATCCGAACAAGATCGCGCGGATGGACATAGTCGAGCTGGAAGCGCGCCCGCTCGTCCAGCATGTCCGGGTCGATCTTCTCCGGCCGCAGCAGCGACACCCGCTGCTCGCTCCTGACGCGCTCGCGCTTGAGCTGCGCCAGTTCGCTGGTCAGCGCGATGATCTCCTGGTCGAGTTCCTGGCGGGCGTTGAGGCCGTATTTGCCGGTGTAGGCGTTGACGCCGAAATAGCCGACGATGGCGGCCGCCATCGCGTAGAGGGCAAGGCCGGTCAGGATCGATTTCAGGCGCGCGCGCGAGACCATCTTCGGAAGATGGGACAGGTTGGTTAAGGGAGTGCTAATTCCAGGCCATCGCATACCCAACCTTCGTGTTCAGGAGCGGGTCCGATTGTGACGCAGCAAGACTAGCTCAGGCAGCTCTTGCGGTATTCTGCGGGCGTGATGTTGAGCTGCCTGCGGAAGATCCGGTTGAGATGGCTCTGATCGGAAAACCCGCACAAGAGCGCAATCTCCTTCAGAGCGAGCCGGTCCTTGCGCAGGTATTGGCACGCGCGCTGCACCTTGCGGCTCAGTACATAGGCATGCGGCCGCATGCCGTAGTGGACCTGGAACTTGCGCGCAAACTGCACCGGCGTGCAGTTGCAGATGTTGGCGAGTTCCTCCAGCGTGATGTTCCTCGACATGTTCTGCTCGACATAGTCCTCGATCAGCCGCGCGTGGGCCGGCCTGAAGCGTCCCTGGGCACAGGGCATCCTGAATTGCACGGAGGCATATCTTCGCAGGAGGTGCACGCTCGCCTGAAGTGCCAGCGCGTCATAGCACAGCCGCCCGCCCGGAGCGCCTTCGGACACCTCCTGCACCATGCGGTCGCCGATCCAGGTCAGCACAGGATCCTCGATCCTGAGCAGGTCGTGAAGCTCGATGCCTTCCGGATCGCGGTCGAATGCTTCGCTTGCAGTCTTCGCCATCAAGGTCGGGGAAATGTAGAAATGGCTGACCTCGATGTCTTGGCTCCAGCGCCAGTTCGAAGGCTCCGCGCGCGTCAGCAGCGTCGTGACGCCGCGGCCGACATGATCCTGCTTCCAGTGGCCGGTCACGCGGCGGTTCATCGACGTTGCGCCTTCGCGGTACACGACGATCAGGAAGTTCTCGTTTGGCGGCACCCATATGTCGGACGGCGCATAGCGGAAGACGCGCAACCGAAAGTCGGACTTGCCCACCGCCGAACTGTCCAGCATCAGCTCGCCGGGCGCGTAGCTTGGCAGCTCCTCGACCGTGATGAACTGGCCCATCGCACGAGCCTCCTCCCAGAGATTATGTGGCGCGGTTGACCGCTTCCGCTTCTCATTGGCCGATCGGCAGGAGGGGAGCATAAGCCGGTTTCGCCGTTTGCCAAGCTGGTCGAAGTCCGGCGCCGGGCTTCGTTCAAAGGATTGTCGATTCCGTTCAAGCCCGAAAGCTCGGCCGCCACGTAGCCTTGCTCGCGTTCCAAGCAGAGCAGGAGAAGCGGCGGAACAGCCGCGGGTGAAACGAGCCCATTCCATCGCGCTGCTGGAAGCGAAATGACGCGATGCACCAACGTCCGATGATCTCGCGGACGGGGGACGGTCGCGTGCGCCCTGGAAACGTGAGGAGGAACCAATATGGAAACCGCAAGCAAGACCAATG
>NZ_JAEMSD010000263.1:3880-9353 GCF_016462955.1 Bradyrhizobium sp.
GCAAGCAAGACCAATGGAAGCAACGCCGCGCGTGCGACGGCCAGGCTCGATGCGCTCGTGGTGGGAGCCGGCGTTGCCGGGCTCTATCAACTCTATCGCTTGCGCGAGCAGGGATTGAGTGTCAGGGCGATCGACGCGGCGTCCAGCGTCGGCGGCACATGGTACTGGAACCGCTATCCCGGCGCGCGCTTCGACTCGGAAGCCTACATCTACCAGTACCTGTTCTCCGAGGAGCTCTACAAGGGATGGAGCTGGAGCGAGAAATTCCCGGGCCAGCCGGAAATCGAGCGTTGGCTCAACTACGTCGCCGACCGTCTCGATCTTCGCAAGGACATCCAGTTCGGCACAACGGTCAAAAGCGCCCATTTCAACGAAGCAACGCAGCGCTGGCTGGTCACGACCGACAAGGGCGATGTGATCGACACCCAGTTCCTGGTCACCTGCTGCGGCATGCTCTCGGCACCCTACGTGTCGTTTCCGGGCCAGGAGACCTTCAAGGGACAGTTATTCCATACGGCGCGCTGGCCAAAGCAGCCGGTCGACCTCGCGGGCAAGCGCGTCGGCGTCATCGGCAACGGGGCGACCGGCATCCAGGTCATCCAGACGATCGCGGGCGATGTCCGCCATCTCAAGGTCTTCGTCCGCACACCGCAATACATCATCCCGATGAAGAATCCCAAATACAGCGCGGCCGACGCACAGGCCTACAAGTCCAAGTTCGAGCACCTCACGCAGCGATTGCCACACACCTTCACGGGTTTCGAATATGACTTCGAGCATGCGTGGGCCGGCCTGTCGCCCGAGAAACGCCGCGAGGTGATCGAGGATTGCTGGAATGACGGCTCGCTGAAGCTGTGGATCTCGTCCTTCTCAGAGCTGTTCTTCGAGGAGGCCGTCAACGCCGAAATCTCGGAATTCGTCCGTGAGAAGATGCGTGAGCGGCTCAAGGACCCGAAGCTGTGCGACCTCCTGATCCCCGCAGACTATGGTTTCGGGACGCACCGCGTGCCGCTCGAGCAGAACTTCCTCGAGACTTTCCATCAGCCCAATGTCGAGATCGTCAGCGTCAAGAACAATCCGATCGAACGCGTGACGCCGACGGGCATCCAGACCGCCGACGGCACGGTCCATGAGCTCGATATCATCATCCTCGCAACCGGTTTCGACGCCGGCACAGGCGCCCTGACGCGCATCGACATCAGAGGACGGGGCGGACGATCGCTCAGAGAGGATTGGGCCAGGGACATCCGGACGACGATGGGCCTGCAGGTTCACGGCTATCCCAACCTGTTCACGACCGCCGTGCCGCTCGCGCCATCGGCTGCGCTGTGCAACATGACGACGTGCCTGCAGCAGCAGGTCGAATGGATCGACAACTGCATCAGGTACATGCGGTCCAAGAACCTGAAGGCGATCGAGCCGACCAAGGACGCGGAAGACGGCTGGGTGGCGCATCACGACGAGATCGCGAACGCGACGCTGATCGCAAAGACCAATTCCTGGTACCTGGGCTCGAACGTCGAAGGCAAGCCGCGCCGCGTTCTCTCCTACTGCGGCGGCGTCGGTGCCTATCGCCAGAAATGCGACGAGGTCGCGGCGAGCGGCTACCAGGGCTTCGCCATGAACTGAGCGCGAAACGCCTCGACCAGATAATTCCAATCCACACGGGAGGACGATCATGATCATGAATTTTGGCGCGACGGCGGACGCCGTTCTCGACGGCGTCGTTACCTCGACGCCGCGCGTGCCGGGCGTCGTCGCGATGGTGACGGACCGCCATCGCAACATCTACGAGGGCGCGGCCGGCAAGCGCCGTCTCGATTCCGCAGCCGATATGACGACCGACAGCATCTTCGCCATCTTCTCCACGACGAAGGCAATCACCGGTACGGCGGTCCTGCAACTCGTCGAGGAAGGCAAGCTCGATCTCGACGCGCCTGCGCAGCGCTATGCACCCGAGCTTGGCAAGCTCCAGGTCATCGACGGCTTTGACGACGGGGGCGAGCCGATCCTGCGTCCGCCAAAGCGCGATATCACCACCCGCATGCTGATGACTCACTCCGCAGGGCTGAGCTACGACTTCATCAACCGCACCTACAATCGGCTGGCCGAGGAAAAGGGGCAGCCGAGCGTGATCACCGCGACCAAAGCCTGCCTGATGACCCCGCTCCTGTTCGATCCGGGCGAGCGGTGGGACTATGGAACCAACATCGATTGGTGCGGCCAGATCGTCGAAGCCATCGCGGACCGAAGGCTCGGCGACGTCTTCAAGGCGCGCATCTTCGAGCCGCTCGGCATCAAGGACATGACCTTCGAACTGACCGAGCCGATGCGGCAGCGGCTTGCCGGCATCCACGCGCGAGGCGCCGACGGCTCGCTGACACCGATGGATTTCGAACTGCCCGCCAAGCCCGAAGTCCATATGGGCGGGCACGGGCTCTACGGCACCGTCGGCGACTACATGCGCTTCATCCGCATGTGGTTGAATGACGGAATGGGCGAGCACGGCCGCGTGCTGAAGGCCGAAACCGTGCGCATGGCCGAGAAGAACCATCTCGGCGACAAGAAGGTGACACCGATCACCGGCGTCATTCCCGCGCTATGCAACGACGCGGAGTTCTTCCCGGGCCAGTCCAAGTCGTGGGGACTGACCTTCATGATCAACGACGAGGAAGCCCCGACAGGACGTCCCGCCGGCGCGCTTGGCTGGGCCGGCCTTGCCAACCTGTTCTACTGGATCGACCGGCAGAACGGGTTCGGCGGGTTCTGGGCCACCCAGATTCTCCCGTTCGGTGATGCAACGTCGTTCATCGGTTACATGAACTTCGAGACGGCCTTCTACCAAAGCCTGCGGCAGCGCATGGCAAGCTAGCCTCCGCTTCCGGGCTCGAATCGGACAGGCCGATCATTGATCGGCCTTGTCCTTTGGGGATGCAGACCTGCTGTATGGCCGCAGGGTCGTTCGAACTCAGCCCTGATTCTTCGCCACGTGCGCGGCGAACGCATCGATGTACTGCTGCAGCACCGTCTTGAGGGCGTCCTTGGTCAGGTTGCCGGCCGCGTCGAAGGCATCGCCGACGCCGTTGAGATAGATTTCCGGCTGCTGGAGGATCGGTCCGGAAATGCCCGGCAGGATGGTCTGCAGGTGCTTGGCCGCGCTGACGCCGCCGAGCGGGCCCGGCGAGTTGGAGACGATGCCGACCGGCTTGCCGAGGAACGAGCTCTTGCCGTAGGGGCGCGAGGCAACGTCGATGGCGTTCTTGAGGACGCCGGGGATCGAGCGATTGTACTCGGGCGTCACGAACAGCACCCCGTTCGACTTCTGCAGCTTCTCGCGGAAGGCGAGCCAGTCCGCGGGCGGCGCGCCCTCGAGGTCCTGGTTGAAGAACGAGATGCCCGCCGGCGTGATCACCTCGAGCTGGAGCGAGCCGGGCGCGAGCTTGGCCAGCGCGTTGGCGATCTTCAGCGAAAAGCTTTCCTTGCGCAGGCTGCCGGCGATCGCGACGATGTTGTAGGCCATGGGCTGTCCTTAGATCTCGAGGGGGAGTGCCTGACGGCACTTAAGCGATCCGGACCATTCGATGCAAGTGCATGAACCGGCTCGATTTGGAAACGCAGCGTTTCACGAAAGCAGATGATCGCCCAAGACAATCGGGCCGCCAATCAGCGGCCCGACCTTCGCGCACTGCCTCATCCAGATCAGATGGTTGGGTTCCACGCCGACGGGATCAGGCGATATTTGGCGCCGTCCTTCGCGACATGGCCGACCGCTGGGAAGGTGAAGTGGAAGCCGACCACGGTCGCCTTTTCCGCTGCCGCCATGTCGTAGAACTTGTGGCGCGTCGCTTGCGCGGTGGCCGCGTCCATGTCGAACATCACGTGCCAGTCGGGGTTGCGCAGGAAGAATTCCGGGATGTTGGTGACGTCGGACTGGATCAGCACCTTGGCATCGCCGGATGCAACCGCGAACGAGGTATGGCCGGGCGTATGGCCGGGCGTGGCAATCGAGGTGATGCCGGGCACGACCTCCTTGCCCCACTCGTATTTCGTCACCTTGGACTCCAGCCCGGCGAAAATTTTCTTCACGTTGGCGAAGGCGGCTTTCAGCCCCTGATTGGACTCGGCCTTGGCGGCGTTGTCCTCGCTGGTCCAGAACTCCCACTCCTTGCCCGGCACCATGACCTCCGCGTTCGGGAAGGCCAGCGCGCCGTCGGCAAGCCGAACGCCGTTGATGTGGTCGCCGTGAAAATGCGACAGCAGTACGACGTCGATGTTCTTGGGGTCGACGCCGGCCGCCTGAAGGTTCTGCATGGTGCGGCCGACCGCGCCCTTGCTCGCCTCGAGATTCGCAACACCGTTGCCGGTATCGATCAGCACCAGCTTGGAACCGGTATTGATGAGCTGCGGATTGAACGGCACCGTGACCATCCCCTTCGGCATGTAGGCCGCCTCACCTGCCGCCAGCGCCTCTTCCTTCGGAATGTTGGCGACGAACTTCTCCGGCATCGGGAAAGTGCGCGCGCCGTCGTTGATCGAGGTGCATTCGAAGCTGCCGACCTTGTAGCGGTAGAAGCCCGGCGCCTGCGTCCCCGCTTGCGGCGTTGCGGCGTTGGCAACGGTCGGGCGAAGCCCGGTAACGGCGGCCGCGCCCATGGCGGCGGCGCCTGCTAGCAGGTGACGGCGATTGAGATTGGTCATGGAGGTCCTCTTCTGAGCCCTTGCGGTTTTCCGCTTTGCAAACAGCGGCGGAATAATCCGCCGCTGGGCTCAGAAGGCAAGACCTTCCTGCGGTGTCCTGCCGTCGCAGTCAGGTTTATTTATTCGGGTTGATCAGGAATTTTTCACCGGTGGCGCGTTTGGCGTACACCGCGATGTTGGCGGGATCGAGCGCCTCGGCGAGCGAGACGACCCTGGTGTAGTGGCTGGCGAAGGTGGTCTTCAGCTCCGACGCCACGCGCTGGCGCAGGCGGCCGATCTCGGCCGGGCCGATCTTCTGGAGGAACGGCGTCAGCAGCCAGCCGCCGACGCCCCAGCTGAGGCCGAACGAGCGGTTCAATTCGGTCGGACGATTGTCCAGACTGCCGTAGATGTAGACCTGCTTGTACACGTTGGAGCCGTAGCGGCTGTATTCCTTCGCGGTTTTGTTGGCCGCGATTTCCATGGCCGTGAGGATCTGGCTCGCCAGCTTGCCACCGCCGATCGCGTCGAAGGCGATGGTGGCGCCGGTCTCGACCAGCGCGTTGGTGAGGTCGTCCATGAAGCTCGGCGCAGTCGAATCCACCACGTATTTGGCGCCGATCTTGTGCAGGATGTCGGCCTGCTCCTTGTTTCTGACGATGTTGACGAGGGGAATGCCGTCCTTGATGCAGATCTTGTTGAGCATCTGGCCGAGATTGGACGCGGCCGCGGTGTGCACCAGCGCCGTGTGCCCTTCCCGCTTCATGGTCTCGACCATGCCGAGCGAGGTCAGCGG
>NZ_JAEMSD010000738.1:0-1481 GCF_016462955.1 Bradyrhizobium sp.
GCGCAATGCCCCAGTTCGCGACCGGGCCGAGCTTCATGGTCAGCCCGAAGAACGGCAGCATGGTGTCGCAGGCGATTTCCGCGATGCTGTTGTCGTTGCCCTTGAGGGTCGCGCCGGTGAGCTTGCCGTCGGAACCGGACAGCGCGGTGACCTGACCGAGCCGCAGATCCATCTTGCCGCCGGCGACCAGCGCGCGCATCTGCTCGACACTGTGGGGCGCGGCGCGAAACTCGTCGCGCCGATGCAGCAGAGTGATGCGCTTTGCGATCGGATGCAGATTGAGCGTCCAGTCGAGCGCTGAATCGCCGCCGCCGACGATCAGCACGTTCTTGTCCCGGAACGTCTCCATCTTGCGCACGGCGTAATGCACCGAAGTGCCTTCGTAGGCCTCGATGCCTGGCACCGGCGGACGTTTGGGCTGGAACGAGCCGCCGCCGGCCGCGATCACCACCACCTTGCATTCGAACACCTTGCCCGCATCGGTGGTGCAGCGAAACAGGGGGTCGCCGATCTTCTCCACCGTCTCGACCATCTCGCCGAGATGGAAGGTCGGATGGAACGGCTTGATCTGCTCCATCAGCGCATCGGTGAGGCCCTGGCCCGACACCTGCGGAATTCCCGGAATGTCGTAGATCGGCTTTTCCGGATAGAGCTCGGCACACTGGCCGCCGACCTTGTCGAGGATGTCGACGAAATGCGCCTTCATGTCGAGAAGGCCGAGCTCGAAGGCGGCGAACAGACCGCAGGGGCCGGCGCCAATAATCAGCACATCGGTTTTGATCACGTCGCTCATGTCGTCTCTTTATCGGTCGTTATCGGTTGGACGGCGCCCGTTGGGCCGAGGTGACCCTGCCTGTCTAGCCAACGGGGATGGATCAGGGAAGGCATAAAAGCGGCATCGCCCTGCGGCCCCGCCCACTTGCCGGTCCAGAATAACTGGGCTGTAACGAGGATGGATATGACGGAGATCAATCGGTGAACGCACCAGCCCGCCTCGACACGACGCCTCGCCTCGAGGACTATCCGTTTCGCCTCGGCGACAACGTCCGCTTCGGCGACCTCGACCCGAACCAGCACGTCAACAATGCGGTTTACGCCACCTATTTCGAGACCGGCCGCGTCACGCTGATGAAGCTTCCGGAATACGGCCTGACGCCGCCGGGCCTCGCCTGGATCATGGTCCGGCTCGACATGCATTTTCGCGCCGAGCTGCACTGGCCCAATACGATCGAGCTTGGCCTCGGCGTGGTGAAGCTCGGACGGACGTCGGTGACCTTCGAGCAGGTCGTGTTCTCGAACGGGAAGTGCATCGCCTCGGCAACGTCGGTCGGCGTCCTTCTCGACGAGGCGACGCGGCGGCCCGCGCCGCTGACCGCGGAGGTGATCGAGAAGCTCAGACCCTGGCACAAGCGCGGCATCGAGGTCGCGCCGCCAGCAAGCTCGTCTATTGATTCAGCCCTGTTCAGGGGACGGATCAGGCC
>NZ_JAEMSD010000738.1:1491-2557 GCF_016462955.1 Bradyrhizobium sp.
GGCCTGGCGCTCGGGCGTCGCCACCACGAGCCCGTCGAGCTCGTCGGAGACCTTGATCTGGCAGGACAGGCGCGAATTCGGGCGTACGTCGAAGCCGAAATCGAGCATGTCCTCTTCCATCGGCGTCGGGCTGCCGACCTTCTCGCGCCAGGCTTCGTCGACATAGACGTGGCAGGTTGCGCAGGCGCAGGCGCCGCCACATTCGGCCTCGATGCCGGGAATGCTGTTGCGGATCGCGGCTTCCATCACGGTTGCGCCGTTCTCGATTTCTACCGTGCGGGTTTCGCCCTTGTGGTCGACAAAGTGAATCTTGGCCATATGTGCTCGTGCTGCCGCGGTGCTTGGAATGAAGGAGGGTCCGGGCTGTCCTATAACGGGTCGGTCAGTCCGGCGCCATAGCGTTTTGAAGCCAAATGAATCCCGCTTTGCGGGAAGAAAACGCGTCAAAACAAGAGACTAGAAACCGGGCTCGACCTGTCGGCTTACGGCTTCAGGATCGCCTCGATTGCGGCGCTGGCCTCCGTCACCGCTTCCTTCAGCGCAGCGAACGCATCGGACCGGCCACGGCCGGTCCGGATCGCTGTTTCCAGGCCGGCGGCTGCATCGGCCACCGCAAAGGCGCCGATCCCCCGCGCGGACCCCTTGAGCTTGTGTGCAAGCGCGCCGGTCTCGGCGGGCATCGCTGCCATCGCCGCCAGCAGGCGAGCCGCCTGTTCGGCGAACATTGCCAGTACTTCCTGCTCCAGTTCTGCGTCGCCGAGCGTCATCCGGGAGAGGTGATCGCGGTCGAGCGGGCTGTCGATGGGCGCAAGCGGGGGCGAAGGCATCCATTCCATCCGTTGCAGTTCAGGCATCATGGCGCAGGCCCCGGCATCGCGCGACGGCCGCGGGCGCGGCGGTCAGGTTCCCGCACCCAAGCATGAAAATGGTTAACGAAATGTTCGGGCCGCTTGACGCAAATCCACCTGTTTGTTGACAACAAGTTGCCGCAATCGCCCGAGTTCGGTGGAGAATTGCATTGATTGCTAAGGCGTTACGCAGCGATCCTGTTAACGATGATTAAGAA
>NZ_JAEMSD010000264.1:0-1178 GCF_016462955.1 Bradyrhizobium sp.
CGCGCGCCGCTTTGGCGAGGCACTCGCCGATTTCGAAGCGGTCTTGAAGCAGCGCGGCCATGATCGGCCGGCCGCGCTGATGCGCGACCGGTGCCGGCAGCTTTCCTCAACCGCGCCGGATGCCGCGTGGCGGGCCGTGGCGGCATTGGCTTCGAAATAGCGGCGCAGTCTGCGACGTCAGCTCGTGTCCGCGCATTCCGCAGCCTGGGCTCTTGAGGTCGCGGGACGCCTATAATAAAGATCGCTTGGTCTGCAGTTCGCCTAGGCGCACCGTCCAGCGAGGGTTCTGCGTCATCTCGAGGCCGCCGCACTCGGACGTTGGGAAGGCGCGACATGACTGCAAATCCGGATAGCCTGCCGCTCGCCGGGCCTGCTCCGGTCTCGGTGCAGACCCCACGCGGGGCGGTCCAATGCGCGGTCGCAGGCGAGGGGCCGGCGATCCTCGCCATCCATGGCGGCATGGGCGGCCACGACCAGTCGTGGCTGCTGGCGCGCGCCCTCGCTGCGACGCTCAGCGACAAGCGGGTCGTCGCCGTGTCCCGTCCGGGCTATCTCGGCTCGCCCCTTGCGCTTGGCGCCTCGCCCGACGAACAGGCTGACGTCTATGCAGCGCTGCTCGACGCGCTCGGGATCTCGGCTGCGGCAGTCGTCGCGGTCTCGGCCGGCGGTCCCTCGGCGCTGCAATTCGCCGCCCGATATGCCTTGCGCTGCCGTTCGCTGGTGCTGATCTCGGCCTGCACGGGACAACTGCAAACGCCGCCGGAGATCGCCGCGCGCCTGCGCATGATGCGCCACCTTGCGCGTCTTCCCGGGTTGCCCGCAATCCTGAAATGGCGAGCTGAGCGGAACCCGCAGGCTGCTGCGCGCCGTGCGATTCCCGACGACGCCTTGCGCGAACGTACCTTGCGTCATCCGGAGGCAGGCCTGCTGCTCCATGCCTTGCAGTCGAGCGTATTCGCGCATCTGCACGCCCGGATTCCTGGAACCGTCAACGACATCGCCCAGTTCGCCGCGCCGGGGAAGTTGGCCGTGGCATCCGTCTCCGCGCCAACCCTCGTCGTGCACGGCCGCGCCGACAACGTCGTGCCCTTCTCGCATGCCGAGAACGCCTGCCGGGAGATCCCGCAGGCGCAGCTGCTGGCGCTCAAGGCCTCCTTCCATGGCTTTTTGCGCAAGCA
>NZ_JAEMSD010000264.1:1188-9334 GCF_016462955.1 Bradyrhizobium sp.
GTCTCGCTGTTCACGCATCTGGACACGGTGCGCAAGGAGGTCGAGCCGTTTTTGGACGCACACGAACGCGCTTCCCCGCATCCCCGTCGCATCGAGGATCTCCATGAAAGCCACCCTGCTAAGACCTGACAACTACACCCGCTCGCCCTGGAAGAACCGCGGCGGCGTTTTCACCGACATCGCGGACGCCCATCGGGCCGATGCATCGCAGAAGGACTGGGACAGCCTGCTCTGGCGTTTTGCCTCGACGCCGATCGTGGCGCCCGGCCCGTTCTCCTATATGCCCGGGATCGACCGCTTGCAGATGGTCGTCGCCGGGCGCGGGCTGGTGCTGAAGTCGCCGACGCAGGAATTTGACGCACGTGAACCTTTTACGACGGTGCGCTTCACGGGCGAGCTCGATATCGTGACCGAGCTGGAGGCCGGTCCTGTCGAAGTCGTCAACCTCATGGCGCGGCGCGGAGCGGCGGAGATCGAGCTCCTCGCGCTCGGGGAGCCCGGCGAGCGGCCGCTCGCCGCGGGCACGCATCTCGTCTACGCCGCGCGCGGCGATTGCTCCATCCGGCTTGACGGCGAGGTTTTTGCGATTCCCAAACAGGGCACGCTGAAGGTGGAACTGAGCAGGACATCGCAGCTCGGGCTCGTCTCGGGCCTGGCCGTGCTGGGATCGATCCGGATCGTCAACTAGATTCATCCTATCTCATCGCGATTTGGGAACCGCACGCGCTGCGTACAAACCGGGCAATTGGGCAGGTTGACGCGGTGAGGTGGAGCACGATAACTGCCGCGAACGCAGACCGTCGCTCGAGGGCAGGACATGAACGCGCTTCCCGATTACGCCGCCACGCCTGCCGATTGCGTCATCGACTGGCTCACCAACGGCACGCGCGACGAGCGCTTCATCGACGACATCTTCGCGCAGATGTGCATCCGGCTTCAGCAGGCCGGCATTCCGCTGAAGCGTGCCACGCTCCACGTGCTGATCAACCACCCGCAATGGCTGGGCGCGCGCATGATGTGGTCCGACGGCAGGAGCGATGCCGAGATCGCGCTGGTCGACTATGAGGTTCGCGAGCGGTCGGAGTATATCGGCAGCGCAGCCCACGAGATCCAGGACGGCGGCGCGGAGGTGCGCGAGAGGCTCGAGCAGGATCCCTCGCTCGGCCGCAAGCACGCTCTCTACGACGAGATGCGGGCCAAGGGTTTGACCGACTATGTCGCCTGGCCGCTCTACCACACGCTGGGCAAGCGGCATCTCGTCACCTTCGCGACCGACCGGTCCGGCGGTTTCGACGACGCGCATATCGCAGGACTGAAGAAGCTGCTGCCGCTGCTGGCGCTCGTCAGCGAGATCCGCATCAAGAACCGTCTGGCCCGCACGCTGCTGGAGACCTATGTCGGCTCCCACGCTGGCGAGCTCATCCTCGCCGGCGCCACAAGGCGCGGCACCGGCACCACGGTACGCGCGGCGATCATGATCTGCGACCTCAGGGATTTCACCAAGATCTCCGACAATTGGCCGCGCGACGACGTGATCGATCTGCTCAACGACTATTTCGAGGCGATGTCGGAGCCGATCGCGCGGCGCGGCGGCGAGATCCTGAAATTCATCGGCGACGGCTTGCTTGCGATCTTCCCGCTCAGCCAGCCCGACGCCTGCGCCAACCTGCTGCATGCCGTGACCGAAGCCCGGCAGGCCATGGCCGCGCTGAACGAGCGCAACAGCGGGACCGGCCGTGCGCCGCTGAACTACGGCATCGGCGTCCATGTCGGCGACGTCATGTACGGCAATATCGGCTCATCGAGCCGGCTCGACTTCACCGTGATCGGCCCCGCCGTCAACATGGCCTCCCGCCTCGAGGCACTGACCAAGACTATCGGCAAGAAGGTGCTGCTGTCGCGCGCCTTCGCCGAGCTGGTGGAGAAAGAATTCGCGCTGGAGCATGTCGGCCGGCACGAGGTGCGCGGCTTCAGCAATCCGATCGAGCTGTTTGCCTATCCGGACTGACGACAGGGCTGGCGCATGTGCGCTCCATCCTCATCCTGAGATGGATTTGACGGCCTCTGCAAAATTCAAATGCGATTGAATTGCCGCCGCAGGCGGGCGTCTCGAAGATGGTGCGCGGGTGACTGTCCACCACGCCTTCATTCATCCGTCACGCGCTATTTGCGCTGGGTGCCGGGTGCTTTCTAATCGGCCTGCCGAACGCCCTGGGTTTGCCGTGCGGGATCGTTGTCTCCGGGCCGCATCGTCGACGACTTCGCCGGCGCGCTGGCGCCGCCGCGATTGTTGTCCGAGGACGTGTTGAGGCCGGATGCTCCTGCCCCGGTCGTCCCACCGGTCCCGGTCGAATTGATGCTGGAACCGGTCCCGGATGCGCCGGTGCCGCCTTGGGCAAATGCGGTGAGGGGCGAGGCAAGAGCCGCACGCTGCCAGAACGAGTGCTTTCATGTCGGCTCTGTGGCTGAGGTAAGGCAGCCCCGGCCCGGCGGTCCGGGGGTGGGGGTCGGGCCGAGGCCGCCATGCGCCGGGATCGTGTGACCCTGGCAGAGGGCAAATGCGCGGGAATGCAGGGCGTTCCAATTTCGGCCGCGGTCCCCGCTACGCCGACCAGCGATCCTGCTCTTCCTTGTGAGCTTGCTCGTTGAGCCGATCTGCGATCTCATCGGCAATCTTCTCCGATTGCGCCTCGGCGACGGTCTCGCCCTTGTGTGTCTTCAGCTTGTCTTTGTCGGCTTCGATTGGGAAGTCTTCGGGCTTCAGCTTTTCCTTGCTCATGGCGCGCCTCGCGGTTTTCTCCGCAGGGAAAACGCGCGTGACGGCAGATCGTTGCTTCAAGGATGAAGCTTCGATCGTGAAAGATCAGGCGCCGCCAATGGCCCGGGTGATCGTCCCACGCCCTCCGCAGGTGGCACAGGGAGCGCCGTCAATGCGCCCCTTGCCCTGACAGATCGTCACCGGTACCCGGTGTTCCCGGCGAGGCTTTATCGCCGGGATTGAGCACGGGCTGCGTTCCCGTCGCCGCGCCTTGTGGATCGGACGCCTTCGTTCTGGTCATCAGCAGCTCCTTCGAAGGGAGCGCAACGCGCCCTGCGCAGGAAGTGCCTATCGGAGCCCGCAGCGCAGGCGGTGGAACCGCGCGGCCGTTCCTCCTATTTCTCGACCGCCCCGCTCCAGTCCTTGAAGCCGCCGACGTTGTAGACGGTCTCGTAGCCCATATCCTTCAAGAGCTTGCCGGCGAGCGCCGATCTGCCGCCGGACGCGCAATAGAGAATGACGGTCTTGCTCTTGTCGAACGCCTTGTCGTGATAAGGCGATTCCGGGTCGGCGCGAAACTCCAGCATCCCGCGCGAGACGTTCACGGCGCCGGCGATCTTGCCGCTGGCGGCGACTTCCGGCGCGTCGCGAACGTCGACGACCAGCGTGTTGCCGTTTCTGATCATCTCGGCAGCCTGTTCGGACGTGATCTTCGGGACCGCCGCGTTCGCAGCTTCCAGCATCTGCTTGACACTCGTTGCCATGGGTTCTCTCCGGGTTTGTTTCCTGCCGCCCCGCGAGAGGATAGCACATCGATCTGAAGGTCGCTCCGGGATGCGATTGCCTTGCGGCGCCGACGTCGGGCAATCGCATATGGCCTTCTTGACAGACCTAAGCACACGCCTCGTCCTTCGAGACGACCGCTTCGCGGTCCCTCAGGATGAGGCTGAACGGGCATTGGCGCCCACCGAAACAGCTGCCACACACTCCGTCCTCATCCTGAGGGCCCGCCGGAGGCGGGCGTCTCGAAGGATGCGCCGCAGGGGACGTCATCATATGCGATTGCCCCCGCGGGCCGAGGGATGACTTGCGCAAGTGCGGTTGCCAACGCCGGATCGTGCGACTAGCTTTCGCGGGATCTACGCGCAATCGGTCTCTGGCCGCACCTTCATGCCGAAATTTCTCCGCATCGGAGTCCATCAATCCAACGTCTCCGGGTACACGTCGAAGGCGTGGTGCGTCAGGCGCGTCGGCTCGGCGGTCTTCCTGAAATGGGGCGCCGTGGAAGTGCAGGGCGCCGGCGCCGGGCGCAAGGTCTACTGGTCGCGGTCGCCGCAGGAGAAGATGATCCGTTGCCGCACTGCGCAGCGCGCCCAGGAGTACGCGAAAGCCGCGATCGCGCGGCGCCGCAACCACCGCTATGAGCCGCTGACCGGAGCGATCGCGAACCGCCGCCGGTCGGCCGCCCGCACCGCCGAGCTCAAGCAGGCGCTCGCCACCATCCTCATCGTGGACATCGTCGGCTCCACCGCGAAGGCCGCCAAGCTCGGCGATGCGCGCTGGACCAAGGTGATGGGCCATTACTACGCGGCGGTCCGCAAGGAGCTGAAGGCGTGCCGCGGCAAGGAGGTCGTGACCACGGGCGACGGCGTGCTGGCGACATTTAGGAAGCCCGCTGCCGGCATCGCCTGCGCGGCGGCGCTTCAGAAAGCCGTGCGCACGCTCGGCCTCGAGATCAGGGTGGGCCTGCACGCCGGCGAGTACACCATCAGCGGCGGCGAGATGGTCGGTCTCGCCTTCCACATCTGCACCCGCGTGGCGGCGAAAGCACGCGCGGGCGAGGTGCTGGTGTCGAGCGCGGTCAAGGAGCTGATGACGGCGCAGTCCGCGATCAGCCTGAGGGATCACGGCCAGCACCGGCTCAAGGGCATCCCGGAAAGGTGGCGCCTGTACCGGGTGGAGCGGTGAGGGCGATCGCGATGGTCCTGGCGGGAATACCGCCCAGCCAGCAAGCCCTGGATATTCAGGCTTCCGCTTTCATGTTGGCGAAACGGTCATGCAAATAGGCGGCAAAGGGGCGCCTTCCCTCGTCCTGGCTCCAACTGTCGATCGCAAGACGAAAGGCTCCGATCGAAACCATCGCGACCATGCGGAGCGCCGTTTGCCGCTTGGGCTGCGGCCATAGCACGCTGAGCGCGTCAAAGACAGCCTGCTCCTGCTGGGCGTATTTGGTGGCCTCCCGGGCGCGAAGCGTCTCGTTGCTGCGGATGAAGCGGTCGATCTCCATCATCTGCTTTCGGGCCCGAAGGTCCTCGTAGGACGCGGTGAGCTCGACCAGTGCATTCTTGACCGCCTCGAGCGGCGTCTGCTTGGTGGACTGCTCCAGAACGGCGCGCCCTATCGCTTCGGCGAAACCTTCTTGCCAGGCCAGGATGATGTCTTCCTTCGACTTGAAATAATAGAAGAAGGTCCGGCGCGAAATTCCCGCTGCCTCGGCGATGGCATCGAGCGTCGTCGCCTCATAGCCGTTTCGAAGAAAGAGCCTCAGGCCGGTGTCTGTGATCCGTCGCAGCGTTTGGCGGCGCTTTTGCTCTCTCAGTCCTTCGCTTTTTGGTGATGCGTCGTCTCCGTCCTGTTTCGACACACAACCGCCTCATTCAAATTTACACTCAGTGCGATAAAATTCCGCATCAAGTGCGAAATTACCGCATGCGAGGCCGGCCGGCAAGGCTCGGCCGAGGTCGAGACGTTCGAAAGCGAACTGGATCAAGATGACTGCAGACAGGGACGGCCCGGCGAGCGACCGGGATGCCGACGCCTCGCATTGCGATGCCCGCGGTGCCGAGCCCGGCTCGCTGCACGCGGCCGGGAAGGACCGGCCCATGCGCAGCTCCGGCCATATAGAGCTTCTTCGCCGCAGCCCAGGCCTTTACGTCACCTCCAGCCATCGCCAGAGCGCGATGCACCGGTCCCGCCGTGCACTCGGCAGATCTCACCGAGGCTTGCCGACCGTCCCCCGGGTGATCCGTGACGCGCGAACCGGCCATGTCGCCAAGCAGCGCCTCGATCGCGCGGCGCAAGCCTCGCCCGGCGAACCCGACCAGCGTCGATTTGTCGCTCGGGCCCTCGCCCGCGCGGTCAGGGCCGTACGGTCGCCGTATCTCGGCAATATCGGCGTCCTCATCCTGCTGTTCGTCATCTCGTATCAGCCATGCTTCGATCTGGCGAACGCCGTTTCGAACAGCGTCCTCTGTCTCGGTGCGAAGACGGCATTCGCCGCGACCGTCAATCTCGTCGTGGATGACTGGACGCCGACGATCCAGGCGTTCCTGGCCGGACGCCTTCTGCGCTGGATCGGCCTCAGCCTCCTGCTAGCGCTGCTTCCCGCGCTGACCATCATCCGCGCCGGGATGCTGGCGAAGCTGCGGTCGTTCGCCGCGCTCTCGCTGGCCCGGTTGCGCGGCATTCCGAGAAATTCGCTCTGGCCACAGAAGCAAGGCCGCGGCGCACGCGCCATTCACGAGAAGGTCAACACGCCCGGCCGATGCGACGCTTGAAAATTACACTCAGTGTAATTTAATAAACGGACATAATGGTTGTGCCGTGGGAGATGGCCCGATGCCCGGTTGGAGTGCGAACGATATTCCGTCACAGCGGGGGCGTTGCGCCGTCGTCACGGGCACGGGTGGCCTGGGTTACCAGGATGCCCTGGCGTTGACGCGTGCGGGCGGCGAAGTGATCATTGCCGGCCGCAACGCATCGAAGGGAGCAGCGGCCGTCGCGCGGATCCGATTCCGTCAGCCGGACGCGAACGTCCGGTTCGAGCCGCTCGACCTTGCCGATATTCATTCGGTGCGGGCATTCGGCTCGCGCTTGCGCGGCCAGCGGGACAGTCTCGATCTGCTCGTCAACAACGCCGCGGTGATGTCGCCGCCCGTCCGGCAAGTGACGGCCGACGGGTTCGAATTGCAGTTCGGCACCAACCACCTCGGCCATTTCGCGCTGACGGCCGAGCTTCTGCCGCTGCTGAGAAAGGGCGTCGAGCCCCGCGTCGTCACCGTGTCCAGCCTGGCGGCGCGCAGCGGAACGATCGAGTTCGATAATCTGCAGGCCGAGCGTCGCTACCAGCCGATGCCGATCTACAGCCAGTCCAAGCTTGCGAACCTGATGTTTGCCTTCGAGCTGCAGCGGCGCAGCCGGACGTTCGGCTGGGGCATCGCCAGCGTTGCGGCCCATCCCGGCATATCGCGGACCGACCTCATTCCGAATGGGGCCGGCAGAATGAGCCTGTCCGGTCTGGCGCGCAGCGCGCTCTGGTTCCTGTTTCAGCCGGCGGCGCAAGGCGCGCTGCCGACGCTGTTCGCGGCGACCTCGCCGGACATCGTGCCGGGCGGCTATTATGGTCCGGACAAGTTCGGGGAAGCGCGCGGCTCGCCCTCCGTGGCGCGCGTGCCGCCGCAAGCCGATGACGACGCGGTGGCGTCTCGTCTGTGGGACGTCTCGGCAAGACTGACCGGCGCACGCTTCGCGACGGAGTCGCCCCGCACCAAGGCAGGCGCCGTGCAGGCATGATACGCCTTGCGCTATCCGGGCTCGGCGCCTGCTGGGTCGTGCTCGTCATCGCGGGCCCGGCGGCCGCGGATGGCGACATCCGCGCCTCCTATGACGTCACGCTCATCGGCCTGCCGCTCGCGAACGCGACGCTCGACCTGGCGGTTCGCGGCACCGTCTACACCGCGCGCGTCACCTATCAGAGCGCCGGTGCAACCAGGCTGCTCAGCGATGCGTCCGGCGTGGCGACGTCCAACGGCGCTTACAAGGACGGGCGCCTGCTTCCCGCAGTGTTCGACCTCGATCATCGCAACGGTCGACGCAGGCAGAAGGTCAGCCTCGGCATGAGCGAGGGCGTCGTCAAGACGATGACGATCGATCCTCCGCTCGAGCTGACATCGGATCAACCCGCCATTGAAGCAAAGCACCTGAACGCAGTTGCCGACCCCCTGAGCGCACTCCTCATCGCCCCTGGGCGCGGCGTGGACAAGACGCAGATCGATGCCTGCGATCGCACCGTGTCGATCCTCGACGGCTTGCGGCGCTATGATGTCCGGCTCGAGCGGCAGGCGACGGGGTCCACCGACCGGAAAGGGTTCTCCGGGCCGACCACGACCTGCCGCGTCGTGCTGAAGCCGCTGGCCGGGATGATCGGCGGAGGCGCAAACGCAAGCGCGTCAGGCGCGGACCCCGGTCAGATCGAGGTCACCTACGGCCGGGCCGCCGCGCTCGACCTGCACGTTCCGATCTCGCTTCGCGCTCAAACGCGATTTGGCGCCGTCAGCGTTGCGCTCAGGGAATTTGCCGAAGGCGATGCGAAACCCCGCGGCGCGCGGT
>NZ_JAEMSD010000739.1:0-2144 GCF_016462955.1 Bradyrhizobium sp.
CGACGTCACCAGCCCCATCGGCATCCCCGAGCATTTCACCTTGTTCGTCCAGGCCGACGGGACGCACCTGTCCTGCACCGTGGTCTGGCGCAAAGAAAAGCGCATCGGGGTGAGGTTCGGGTAAAGTAGGCGTTCATCGCGCACTTTCGCCTCAAATTCCGCTGTCATCCCGGGGCGCGACGACGTCGCGAGCCCGGGACCCATAACCCCAGGGAGACGTGCGACGCGAGCTGGCGGCTCCGAGTCGCCGTCAAACTCCTCCCTTTGGTTATGGGTCCCGGATCGGCGCGCGCTTTTGGCGCGCTTGTCCGGGACGACAGGTGAGACTGAGGCTTGCGCTATCGCTCAATTCATCCCGTCTCGACCTCGCTCAACCGGCTCGCCAAAATCTTGTCGATCCTCCGCCCGTCGAGGTCGATCACCTCGATGTGCCAACCGGCGAAATCGAAGGCGTCGCCGACATTGGGCAGCATGCTGAATTGTTGCAGCACCAGGCCTGCCACGGTGTTGTAGCGATGCGGCGGCAGCTCGATGCCGAGCAGATCGCCGAACTCGTCGGCCGGCATCCAGCCGGAGATCAGCAGCGAGCCGTCGTCGCGCCTGATGAAGGCCGGCTCGGGTGGTCCCTCTTCCGAATGGAAGGCTCCGACGATGGATTCGAGGATGTCGGCCG
This sequence comes from Bradyrhizobium sp., assembly GCF_016462955.1. Lineage (GTDB taxonomy): Bacteria > Pseudomonadota > Alphaproteobacteria > Rhizobiales > Xanthobacteraceae > Bradyrhizobium. The sequence goes on from NZ_JAEMSD010000739.1 coordinate 674, forward strand.
CCGTCACCATGCCTTCGAAGGCGCCGTATTCGTCGTAGACGAGACCGACGTGGACGGGCGCCGCTTTCAGGATGGTCAGCACGTCGCGTGCATCTGCCGATGCGGGGATGCCGGGTGCTTCGCGCACCAGCGCGCGTAGATCGGGCTCGCGCTCGTTCATATAGGCGACCAGCAGGTCCTTGGCCTGGAGCACGCCGATCGGCTTGTCGCGATCGCCGTCGGAAACGGGAAAGCGCGAATGCGGGCTGTTCGCGATGACGTCGCGGATGGCCTCCGCATCATCGTTCAAATCGATCTCGTCGACCTCCGTGCGCGGCGTCATGACCGCGCCGACGGGCCGGTCGCCGAGCCGCATCACGCCGGCGATCATCTCCTTCTCGCCGGGCTCGAGGACGCCCGCATTCTCGGCCTCGCTGACGAGGTGATGAATCTCGTCTTCCGAGACCTTCTCGTCGGCTTTGCCGCCGCGGCCGAGCAGCGTGAGGATCAGCTTGCCGGAGAGGTCGAGCAGAAACACCAGCGGCAGCGATACCTTCGCGAGCACGTGCATCGCGGGGGCGACCCGCACCGCGATGCTTTCAGGGTCGCGCAGCGCGACCTGTTTCGGCACCAGCTCGCCGACGATCAAGGTGGCATAGGTGATGAGCGTGACCACGATGCCGACGCCGACGATGTCGGCAAGTCCTTTGGATAGGCCGAGCTCGAGCAGCCATTGCGTCAGCCGCTGCCCCAGCGTCGCGCCCGAGAACGCGCCGGAGAGCACGCCGACGAGCGTGATGCCGATCTGCACCGTCGAGAGGAACTTGCCGGGGTCGGCCGCCAGCGTCAGCGCCCGCTCCGCGCCGCGCACCCCCTTGGCCGCGAGCAGCGACAGCCTCGCCGGACGCGACGAGACCACGGCGAGCTCGGACATGGAGAGCAGGCCGTTGATGACGATCAGCACGACGACGATAGCGAGTTCGAGTGAGAGCATTGAGGTTCCGGAGGTATGCCAGTGTGGCCGTTCGCACGGCAAGCCATGGATATAGGTATTGCATAAGGGACCGCTGCCGATTTCTTCCCGCCTGGATCCATGCGTTGCAGGTTTCCCGGCCCCCGCGACGACCTGACACTCCGCGGAACTACGGAGGTTGCTTAACGAGCCCTTAGTGGCCGCAGGCTAGGTTTCGACATTGCGGAAATTTATTCCAGGGGATTGAGCATGCGGATCGGGAAGCTTTTCGCGCTGTCGATGCTGACGGTGACGGTGTTTGCGGTCATCCTCGGCGCCGAGGTGCTGATACCGCAGGCGCGCATTTTCGCGAACCGCTCAGATGCGATCAAGACGGTCGATGCCTTCGGCGCGACGCTGATGGCAAGCCAGCACGTCGCCAGCCTTCGCGCTCCCTATATCGGACCGATCTTCCAGGAAGGCGCCGCGACCCAGGCGCAACTCGACGCTGCCACCAAGGCTGCGAAAGCGGCCGAGGCA
>NZ_JAEMSD010000739.1:2154-2553 GCF_016462955.1 Bradyrhizobium sp.
TCTCAACCGTGCTGTGCGGCGGCTGAAAGACATCACCGCTGCGGCCGATCGTGCGATGAGCGTTCCCCTCGCGACGCGCGACAGCGCGGCGACGAAGGGCTTCCTGCCCGGTGTTGCCGAGGTCCTCGCCAATCTCGAACCCGTCATGAACCGGCTCGAGGCGAAGGTGATCAACGCCGACTCCTCGCTTGCGGCGCTGCTCAACCTGGCGCGGACGGCGCAGGATCTGCGCGTGTCGGCCGGCAGCCGTGCGGCCACGCTGTCGCCTGCGCTCTCCGCGCGCCGCCCACTCACCGCAGCTGAACTGACGCTGATGGACCGCATGCAGGGACGCGTCGAGGCCGATCGCGAGCGCATCGAGGCCGGCGTCGACCAGCTTGGAAATCCCACCCGCATCGC
>NZ_JAEMSD010000265.1 GCF_016462955.1 Bradyrhizobium sp.
ACCCCGATCTCATCGCCATCTGATCATGCTCTCCTTCATCGCTCAGCGTGTCCTCAAGGGCGTGATCGTCCTGCTTGCGATCGTCGTGCTCAATTTCTTCCTGATTCGCCTCGCGCCCGGCGACCCCGCGGTCGTGATGGCCGGCGAGGCCGGGGCCAGTGACCAGGTCTTCGTCAAGCAGCTCAGGGAAAAGTTCGGCCTCGACAAGCCGCTGCCTGAGCAGCTGTTCCTCTACGTCAAGGGCGTGGTCAGCCTTGACCTCGGCTTCTCCTTCCGCCAGCAGGCGCCGGTCGTAAAGCTGATCGGCGAGCGGCTGCCGGCGACGCTGTTGCTGACGCTGACCGCGTTCGCGATCTCGCTGACGCTCGGCATCCTGTTCGGCACCTTCGCCGCGCGCTTTGCCGGAACTTTCCTCGACACCGCCATCACCGTGTTCGCCCTGATCTTCTACGCCATGCCGATCTTCTGGGTGGCGCTGATGGGCATCCTCCTGTTTTCGGTCACCATGGATTGGCTGCCGAGCTTCGGTTACGAGACGGTCGGCGCCAACCTCACCGGTATTGCCCACGCGGTCGACGTCGCAAAGCATCTGATCATGCCGGCGATGACGCTCGGCCTGTTCTTCATGGCGACCTACACGCGCATGACGCGCGCCTCGATGCTGGAAGTGAAACGCCTCGACTTCGTCAAGACGGCGCGCGCCAAGGGCCTCTCGGATGCCGTGATCCAGCGCCGCCACGTGCTGCGCAATGCGCTGCTTCCCGTCGTGACGCTGGCCGGCGTGCATTCCGGCACGCTGATCGGCGGGGCCGTCATCACCGAGACCGTGTTCGCCTGGCCCGGCATCGGCCGGCTGATGTACGACGCCCTGCTCCAGCGCGACTACAATCTGCTGCTCGGCGTGTTCGTGATCTGCTCCGCAATGGTCCTGATCTTCAACCTCATCACCGACCTGGTCTATCGACTGGTCGATCCGCGCATCGAATTCGCCTCATGAGACAGTTCTGGAAATCGATGCTCAGGAGCCCGAGCGGCGTCATCGGGCTCATCATCCTCCTGCTTGCGGTCGCCGTCGCGGTGTTCGGACCGATGCTGTTTCCGAATTCGCCCTGGCGCATGGTGCAGCGGCCGTTCCTGCCGCCGTTCACGCTCGGGACCGTGCCGCTCGGCACCGACGCGCTCGGCCGCGACGTGTTCGCCGGCATGATCTTCGGCGCCCGCGTCTCACTGCTGGTCGGCCTCGTCTCGACGCTGGTCGCGCTGCTGGTCGGCATTCCCATCGGCGCGATGGCCGGCTATTTCGGCGGCAAGGTCGACGACGCCTTGATGCGCTTCACCGAGTTCTTCCAGACCATTCCGAGCTTCGCGCTCGCGATCGTGCTGGTCGCGATCCTGCAACCCTCGATCTATTCGATCGTCGCCTCGATCGCCATCGTGAGCTGGCCACCGGTGGCCCGCCTCGTTCGGGGCGAGGTGCTGTCGCTGCGCACGCGCGAATATGTCCAGGCCGCAGTCGTCACCGGCCAAAGCAATAGCTGGATCATCCTGCGCGAGATCCTTCCCAACGCGCTGTCGCCGGTGATCGTGCTGGCCTCGCTGATGGTGGCGACCGCGATCCTGCTGGAATCCTCGCTGTCCTTCCTCGGCCTCGGCGATCCCAATCTGATCTCCTGGGGCTACATGGTCGGCGCCGGCCGCACCGTGATCCGGCAGGCCTGGTGGATCACGGTGTTTCCCGGCGTCGCCATCCTGATCTCGGTGCTCGGCCTCAACCTGATCGGCGAAGGCCTCAACGATGCGCTCAATCCGCGCCTGTCGCGGGAGGGCCGCTGACGATGACCGCACCGCCCGCCGTCTCCATCAAGAATCTGCGGATCGCGTTGCCCAAGGGCGCCGAGCGTCCCTTTGCGGTGGACGGCGTCTCGCTCGACCTGCATCCCGGCAAGATCGTCTGCGTTGTCGGCGAGTCCGGCTCCGGCAAGTCGATGTGCGCGCATGCGCTGATGGGCCTGCTGCCCGATACGGTCTCGGTCACATCGGGTGAGATCGAGTTCGAAGGAAGCGACCTGCTCAAGCTCGATGACGACGGCTGGCGCGATCTGCGCGGTCGCCGCCTGGCAATGATCTTCCAGGAGCCGATGACCGCGCTCAATCCGTTGATGCGCATCGGCGACCAGATGGCTGAGATGTTCGAGGCGCACGGGCTGCTGACGCCGAAGGAGCGGCGCGCCAAGGCGCTGTCGCTGGCACGCGAAGTCGGCCTGCCCGACCCCGAGCGCATCGTGCGCGCCTATCCGCACCAACTCTCCGGCGGCCAGCGCCAGCGCGCCATGATCGCGATGGCACTGGCGCTCGAGCCCGCCGTGCTGGTCGCGGACGAGCCGACCACCGCGCTCGACGTCACCACGCAGGCGCAGATCCTGAAGCTGATCCGCAATCTCCAGCGCAGCCGCAACATGGCGGTGATGTTCATCACCCACGATTTCGGCGTGGTCGCCGACATCGCCGACCAGGTCGTGGTGCTCCGCCACGGCAAGGTGGTCGAGGAAGGGCCGGCGGCGACCGTGTTCAACGCACCCCAGCACGACTACACCAAAGCGCTGCTGGCCGCCGTGCCGTCGATCGATCCGCCGGCACGCGCGCCGCTGGACGATCAGGCCCGGGCGGTCGAGGTGATCGGGCTGGACAAGACCTATGTGACCTCGGGCGGCTGGTTTCGCCAGGACCGCCGCGTCGATGCCGCGCGCGCGGTCAATTTCAACATCCTCACGGGCGAGACGCTCGGCCTGGTCGGCGAATCCGGCTCCGGCAAGTCGTCGGTGGCGCGCCTCGTCATGCGGCTGATCGAAGCCGACCGCGGCACGGTGCGGATCGGCGAAACCGATCTCACGTCTCTGTCGGGCAAGGCGCTGCGCGCCGAGCGTCATCGCATCCAGATGATCTTCCAGGATCCGTTCGCCTCGCTCAATCCGCGCCGCAAGGTCGGCCACATCATCGCCGACGGCCCGATCGCGGCCGGCGTCGATCCGAAGGTCGCATTCGACCGTGCCCGCGATCTGCTCAAGATGGTCGGCCTCGATGCCGGCGCGCTCGACCGCTATCCGCATGAATTTTCCGGCGGTCAGCGCCAGCGCATCGGCATTGCCCGCGCACTCGCGCTCGAGCCGGAGATCATCGTCGCCGACGAGGCCGTCTCCGCGCTCGACGTTTCGGTGCAGGCGCAGGTGTTGAAACTGCTCGAAGACCTCAAGGCGCGTCTCGGCCTGTCGATGCTGTTCATCACCCATGATCTGCGCGTCGCGGCCCAGATCTGCGACCGCATCGCGGTGATGCAGCGCGGCGTCATCGTCGAGCTGAAGCCGACTGCACAGCTCTTCGCAGCGCCCGAACATGCCTATACGCGCGAACTGCTCGCGGCGGTGCCGGGACGCCAGGAGCGCGCGCTGGCCGACTGAAGGCCGAGCGGCCGGATCTTACTTGGCGGGAGGATTGGTGTTTTGCCAGGTCGGGACCGAGTTGGTCACGCCGACCGAGGGCCGGTTGTAACTCCCCACCGACGGTGCCGTCGCCGTCCCGACGGTCTGCCCAGACGAGCCGTAAGGCGCGCCCTGCGTGGACGGCACTCCCGGACTTCCGGTCGTGCTGTTCTGTGCGCCCGAGGTTTGCGCACCGGCGGCGAATGGCGATGCCACGGCGCCGGCCGCGGCGAGGATAGCAAGGAAGCGCTTCGTTCTGGTCATGTTTGGTCCTCTCGGATGCGGTGCAATCTTTCGTCCGACAACGCCTCGCGAACGAAAATGTGCCGAGGCTGCCAGGAAGTTGATATCGGATGCCGCCTCTATCGCGTGGTGTTGCTCCACGTCGGAACGGAGTTGGTCACGCCCACCGAGGGCCAATTGTACGATCCGATCGACGGGGCCGTGACCGTGCCGACCGTCTGCCCGGAGGAGCCGTAAGACGTCCTCGGCTGCGCGGCCGGCGCGCCCGGCGCGCCCGCACCGCTATAGGTCGTCCCCACCATGCCAGTGCTGGATTGCCGGCTCGACCGAACCTTTTTTGCCTCAGCGGCGAATGGTGAGGCGAGCAGTCCCGTCGTGATCAGCACGGAAATGGCGGGTCTCATGGTTTTCATGGCTGATACCTTCGCCGTTGCGCGCCCCCCGGGTTGGCAAGTGTTCGTGCATCGGAATATTTCCATGGGTTCTCCCTTCATAACTCCGTGTGCGGACGAAGTTGCCGGAGCGCGGCAGCTTTACACCGCCTTCGGATGGACCCGAATCAGCGCTAGTGCATTGCGTAGAGTGACTTCCCTGGAAGCAAGCATGACCGGCCCCGAACTGAAGCAGCTCCGCGCCGACCTGTCCGATGCCCTCGAACGGACGCTCTCGGCGGCCGACATGGCAAAGCTCTGCGGATTGCCGGAGAAAGGCGGCGCCGACACCATCCGGCGCTGGGAGGTGAGCGGCCCGACGCCCGAAGCGACCAAGCTCCTGCGCGTGCTCGCGATGGCGAGCGAGCGCTATCCTATCCTGGAGAAGTTCGACATCTTCGATCGCCATGACGTCCGCGAGGAAGACCGGCCGGCGAAGCGCGCAGCATTCCGCGCGCAGATGCGCGATGAGGCGCGTCGGCGTCTCGGTTAACAAAACGCGCGCGGAGATTACCTGGACGCTCCGAAGTTAAGCCTTCCTTCACCACTTCTTAAGCCGCGATTAAGCACGAAAACCGATTGCCGCCCAATAAGTTGGCTTGGCTGTCGTTGTGCCACGCATGTGACAGCATTTTCGTCAAAAGCGAGCTATCTGCAAAACCAACGCGGCGTGCAAAGCGCGCCGACCGGGGACATCGAGTGCTGGAGTTCAAGACGATGAAGAAGATCCTGTTTGCGACCGTGGCGCTGCTCGCGGTGGGCGCGGCTGCGCCGGCCATCGGCGCCGATCTCGGCAACCGCAACTATTACAAGACGCCGGCGCCGGCCTACGCCGCGCCGATCTACAATTGGACCGGCTTCTATGTCGGCGGCCATGTCGGCGGCGCGTTCTCCAGCGACAACAATTTCAACGGCCTCTCCACCGGCAACAACGGCAACGGCCGCTTCCTCGGCGGCTTGCAGGTCGGCGGGGACTGGCAATTCCACCCGAACTTCGTGGTCGGCGGCGAGGGCCAGTATTCCTGGCTCTCCGGCAGCGTCGGCGCCGTATTCCCGGGCGGCATCGCCTACACCAACGACCAGCGCGGCCTCGGCTCGATCACCGGCCGCGTCGGCTACACCTGGGGTCCCGGCCTCGTCTATGTGAAGGGCGGCTACGCCTATTCGGACAACAACGAGAAGGTGACCGTCGGCGGCGTGCCGACCGCCTTCGTCATCACGGGCGATCACCGCAACGGCTACACCGTCGGCGCCGGCCTCGAATACATGTTCGCCCCGAACTGGTCGGCCAAGGCCGAGTACCAGTATTACAATTTCGGCGACGCGAGCTTCACCGCCGGTCCGCTCGCCGGCACGGGCGCCTTCACCACCGACGACCATACCTTCAAGGCCGGCGTCAACTACCGCTTCAACTGGGCGAGCCCGGCCATGGCGCGCTACTGATCGGTTACCAGGATCTTATCAGGATGAAGGGCCGGCCTCGTTGCCGGCCCTTTTCTTTTCGCTCTGCGGAACAAGAACAACCGATTGGGCTCATTGCGATTCCTTAACCGGTGCTGCCGATACTACAGCCACAAATAGAAGAACATTGGGGGAATTTTCGATGCCGATCCGTCTGGGCCCTGGCCGTCTGCTTGGCCATTTCCGTCCTCGTTTCAGAATGCCGAAATGGGGCGTGCGCGGAAGCCTGTTCGCGGCCTTTGCGGTGATCGCGGGGATGGGCCTCGTGATCGCGGCCGGCGCCGGCCTGGCGCTGCAGAACCTCGGCGGACGCATCACCGAGCTGAGCGGGCGGGACATTCCGCGTCTTGCCGCCAGCCTGCAACTGTCGGCGCTGAGCGCCAGCCTTGCGGCCCAGGGGCCTGCCCTGCTGGCGGCGCAAAGCGAGGAAGCCCTCAGCGAGCGCACCAAGAAGCTCAGGGAATTGCAGGAGCAGACGCAGCAGAAGCTCAACGAGATCATCGAGCACGGCGGCGACAAGAGCGTCGTCACCGGCCTCAGCGACACCATGAAGAGCATCAACGAGGCGGCGCAGAGCCTGGCGAAAGCCGCCCGCGAGCGGCTCGATATCGCGGCCCTCCACGACAAGCAATATGACGCCCTTCGCAGCGCGCAGGGCGCGTTCGTCGGCGCCGCAAGCCCGGCGATGCTGGAGGCGCAGACCCGCGTCAACGCCGTCCTCGGCTCGGCCGACCTGTCCGCTGCGGATGCAACCGAGGCTGCGCAGACCGTCGGCCAACTCGGCAACGTCGTCGCCAGCGGCAATCTCGCCGCCGCCAACATGAGCGCGGCGCTGTCGGCGAACACGAGCGACAAGCTCGACGACATCCAGAAGGAATTCAAGACGGCTCAGGGCCGCCTGCGCTCCAACCTCGATCTGCTGCCGGACAACCAGGGCAACAAGATGCTGCGCGAGACGGCGGAAAAGCTGCTTGCGCTCGGCACCGGCAAGACCGGCGTGTTCAATCTGCGCGAGAAGGAGCTCGACTCCATCGACTACGGCCAGACCATCCTGGACGAGACCCGCAAGCTCAATGTCGGCCTCGGCATCAGCGTGCAGCAGCTGGTCGACGGCGTGCAGAAGGAAACCAACACCTCGACCTCCCAGGCACGGCAGGAGATCTCGCTCGCGACGTCGGTCATGCTGGCGATGGGCGCGTTGATGCTGGTCGGCTCGGCGCTGTTCGTCTGGCTCTATGTCGGCCGCAACATCCTGCGCCGGATCGGCGCCTTGCATCAGTCGATGCAGCTGCTCGCGAACGGCGATCTCGAAACCGAGATCTACCGCTCGAAGAACCACAACGACGAAATCTCGGTGATGGCGAACACGCTGCAGGTGTTCCGGGAAAGCATGATCGAGACCCGTGCGCTGACGAACGAGCAGGACAAGGACCGCATCGCCAAGGCTGAGCGCGCCGCGCGCATGGAAGCGAAGATCGCCGAGTTCGAGAACACAGTGCGCTCCGCGCTCGACAATCTCTCGCAATCGGCCAATTCGATGCAATCGACCGCGCAGAGCATGTCGAATACCGCCGACCAGTCCAACGCGCTGGTGAACGCGGTCGCCTCCGCCGCGGAGGAGACCTCGGTCAACGTGCAGACCGTGTCCGCCGGCACCGAGCAGCTGTCCTCCTCGATCCAGGAGATCAGCCGCCAGGTCGTGACCTCCGCCGAGATCGCCAAGAAGGCCGTCGACGAAGCAGGCGCGACCGACGCCACCGTGCAGAGCCTCGCCGACAGCGCGAGCCGCATCAGCGTCGTCGTCGACCTGATCCAGACCATCGCCTCGCAGACCAATCTGCTCGCGCTCAACGCCACTATCGAGGCCGCGCGCGCGGGCGAGGCCGGCCGCGGCTTCGCGGTGGTCGCCTCCGAGGTGAAGAGCCTCGCAAGCCAGACTGCCAAGGCGACCGACGAGATCCGCACCCAGATCGCCAGCATGCAGTCCGTCACGACCTCTGCGGTCGGCGCCATCCAGGGCATCGGCCGGATCATCGGCGAGATCAACGACGTCACCACGACGATCGCAGCCGCCGTCGAGGAGCAGGGCGCCGCCACGCGGGAAATCGCCCGCAACATCCAGCATGCCGCCGGCGGCACCAGCGAAGTCTCCAGCAACATCGTCGGCGTCTCCACCGCCTCCGCCGAAGCGGGCACGGCGGCCGGCGAAGTGCTGAGCGCCTCGGACGCGCTCCGGCGCGAGGCCGACATGCTGCGCGGGGAAATCGACGCGTTCCTCAACGACATGCGGGCGGCGTGATCGTCATTCCGGGGCGCCTCGAAGAGGCGAACCCGGAATCTTGCACATCAACTTCTGGATTCCGGGTTCGCGCTCACGCGCGCCCCGGAATGACTGCGCTTTTTGCGGGGCTTCGACCGGCGCGCGGAAAAACGCGGCCCGGTATGACCGCCATGCGGTCCGGGCCTCGCATCCTTTTTCGGCTGGCGCCCCGCGCTCGGCGGGTTTAAGCCGATAACATGAACGCGAAAAACGACACCGCCCCCTCCTCGGCTGAGGCCTTGCGCTATCCCTGGGAGCAGCATCCCGGCCCCGACCAGGTGGTCGAGGTTCGGCCCGGCATATTGTGGGCGCGGCTGAAGCTGCCGTTCCGCCTCAACCACGTGAACATCTACCTGCTGGCCGACGGCGACGGCTATGCCATGATCGATGCCGGCTTCGGCAACGAGGAGACGATCGAGGCCTGGACCAAGCTGTTCGACGGGCCGCTGAAGGGCATCAACATCACGCGCCTGATCGTCACCCACTCCCACCCCGACCATGTCGGGCTTGCCGGCTGGGTGGTCGAGCGGTTCGACTGCCCGCTGGTGATGTCGCAGGTCGAATATCTGCAATCGGTCTACCACCAGAACCGCGGCACCGACGAGCGGCGCGAGGCGCAGCGGCTGTTCTTCCGGCGCCATGGCATGGACGAGTCGCTCACCGAAAAGCTGCTCGGCCGCGGCCAGGACTATCTGAAGCGCGTCTCGGTGCTGCCGCCGTCCTACCGCCGCATCTCGCATGGCGAGGACGTCGTGATCGGCACGCGGCGCTTCAAGGTGATCACCGGCGGCGGCCACGCGCTCGACCAGGTGATGCTGTATTGCGCCGACGACAAGCTGTTCCTCTCCGCCGACCAGGTGCTGAGCAAGATCTCGCCGAATGTCAGCGTCTGGGCGGTCGAGCCCGACCAGAACTCGCTCGGCGAATATCTGGCCTCGCTCGCCAGCCTCACCACGACGCTTCCCTATGACGTCCTGGTGCTGCCCGGCCACGGCGTCCCGTTTTATGGACTGAAGACCCGCATCAAGCAGCTCGCCGACCACCACGAGGAGCGCTGCCGGCTGATCGCGGAAGCCTGCCGCGAGGTGCCGCAAACCTCGCGCGCGCTGGTGCCCGTCGTCTTCAACAAGCACGTGCTCGACGAGCACCAGATGGGCTTTGCCGCCGGCGAGCTTGTCGCCCACGTCAACTACATGATCGTCGAGGGCCGGCTGACGGCGGAGACCAAGGACGGCGTGTTGCAGTTCCGGACGACGTGAGCCACGCCGTCATGGCCGGGCTTGTCCCGGCCATCCACGGTCTCTCACAAGTTCGTGGATGCCCGGGACAAGCCCGGGCATGACGAGTTTGTGGCAACACATCACTTCATATTC
>NZ_JAEMSD010000266.1:0-4621 GCF_016462955.1 Bradyrhizobium sp.
GTTGCGCGGTCAGCTTGGACGCGCGCTCGACCGTGTCGGAAATAGCGTCGACATAGCGGCGGCGCCGCTCCTCGGGCCGCTCGCGGCGGCGCAGGAAGTCCGTTGCCGAGCGGATGATGGTGAGGAGATTGTTGAAATCGTGCGCGACACCGCCGGTCAGCTGCCCGATCGCCTCCATCTTCTGCGACTGCCGCAGCGCGTCCTCGCCGCGACGGCGCTCGGTGATGTCGACGGCCTCGGGCACGGCGCCGGTGATGTTGCCGTGGCGGTCGAGCACGGGACGCATGCCGAAATCGAAGTCGCGCTCGCCGATGGGCAGGCGCAGACGCATCTCCAGGCGGACCGCTTCACCCTTCAGCACGGTGTCGAAGGCCTGGCGCACCAGCGCGCTCATGCCCTCCGTTTCGCTGAACCAGGGCGTCTCCCATAGCGGCTTTCCGATCACTTCCGAAGAGCTCGCCTTGATGCCGTCGAGCGCGGTCCTGTTGGCGTAGACCAGCTCCCCTCTCAGATTGACCAGCCCCTGATACTGATTGCTGGTCTCCAGCATCGCGCGCAGCCGGGCCTCGTTGGCTTCGAGCTCGGCGGTACGCTGGGCGATGCGTTCTTCCAGAGTCTCGTTGAGCTGCCGGAGCTCGATCTCCGCCTGCTTGGCGACGGTGATGTCGTGGGCGACCCCGATGAAGCCGATATGCTTGCCGGTCGGGTCCCAGCGCGGCTGCGATTCCGATCGCAGCCAGCGCCATTCGCCGCCGGCGTTCCTGTAGCGCGCTTCCAGCACGAAGGGCTTCAGGGAGGCTTCGCCCTCAACCGATTGCTGGAGCACGCGCGGCAGGTCGTCGGGATGCAGCACCTTACGCCAGTCGAAATCGATGGCCTCATCGTAGGGCAGGCCGACGAAATCGACATAGGCCTGGTTGGCGAAGGAGCGCTTGCGGTCGAGCTTGGTCACCCAGATCGGCACCGGCGCGCTGTCGGCGATCAGGCGAAAGCGTTCCTCACTCTCGCGCAGCGTTTCGCGCGCGAGCGCCTGGTCGGTGATGTCGATGTGGGCGCCGACGAGGCGGAGGGCGCGGCCATCCTTGTCGCGCTCGATCTTGGCGACGACCCGGATCCAGCGCGTCTCGCCGTCGCTCGGACGGATGATGCGGTATTCGGCAGTGTAATCCTCGCTCGTTCCGGCGAGAGCGTCCAGGAAATGCCTGACCGTCGCGTCCCGGTCTTCGGGATGGATGCGGTTGACCCAAGCCTCGTGCGTTTCGTCCGCCGCCTCGGGGGGCAGGCCGTGGATCATCAGATATTCGGGCGAACGGCGGTTCTTGAACCCCTCGCGGAAATCGACTTCGACGCCGCCGACCTTGCCGATGCGCTGGATCCGTGCGAGCTCGGCCTCGCGCTCCTGCAGCGCGCGATAGGCGTTGTCGCGCTCGCGCGCGACGTCTTCGAGGTGCTGGCGCAGCCTTTCGGCGGCGATGGTCTCAGGCAAGGGATCGTTCAAGGCATCGGCCATCATGCAAGTGAGCGCTTGCCGGACCGATATTCACACAGACGGGGCGTGATGACCATTGTTTAGAGGATAAATTGACGGGAAATGACTGCGCACACGCGTTGGCGCCGAGAACTCCGCTAAGCAACGTCCGGTCTGTCAATTTGTTCCAGACGCTGGAACGATCCGCCGATCGAAGCGTCTTCGCGAGGCGCCAGTTTTCTCTTAATGCTCCCTTTCCAGAGAGGCCAGATCTTGAAGCTCTTTGTCTGCCAGGCCTGCGGCAATGTTCTCTATTTCGAGAACCGGGCCTGCGAACGCTGCGGCCACCGGGTCGCCTTCCTCCCGGAGAAGGAGACGATGTCGGCGATCGAGCCCGACGGGGAGGCCTGGAAAATCCTGGCCGACAAGGGTGAGAGCCGGATGCTGTGCCGAAACGCCGAATATGACGCCTGCAACTGGCTGACGGACGCCGGCGATACCACCGGTTATTGCCGCGCCTGCCGCCACAACGGCATCGTCCCGGATTTGTCCGACCCGGTTCAGCTTGCCGGCTGGCGCGAGCTGGAGGTGGCGAAACACCGTCTGTTCTATTCCCTGATCCGCTGGAAGCTGCCGCTCGAAACCCGGCAGGACAACCCCGAGCACGGCCTGATCTTCCATTTTCTTGCCGACGATCCCAACAGTGGGGAGAGGGTCATGACCGGCCACGACAACGGCCTGATCACGATCGCGCTCACCGAGACCGACGAGATCGAGCGCGAGCGGCGCAGGCTCGAGATGGGCGAGCCCTATCGGACGCTGCTCGGGCATTTCCGTCACGAGGTCGGGCACTATTTCTGGGATGTGCTGGTGCAGGGCGGCGGCAAGCTCGAGGAATGCCGTGCGGTCTTCGGTGACGATTCCACCGATTACGGGCAGGCCCTGCAGCGCCATTATGCCGAAGGCGCGCCGCCGGACTGGCAGCAGAGCTACGTCTCGGCCTACGCCACCATGCATCCCTGGGAAGACTTCGCCGAGACCTGGGCGCACTATCTCCACATCGTCGACACGCTGGAGATGGCCAGCGAGTTCGGGATGGAGGTGCGGCCCAAGGTCGATCGCGACGGGGAGTTGACGGCGCGCATCCGGTTCAATCCCTACGAGGCCAGGGACGTCGAGGCACTGATCGACGCATGGCTGCCCTTCACCTTCGCCATGAACAGCGTCAACCGCGCCATGGGCCTGCGCGACCTCTATCCCTTCATCCTGTCGCCCGCGGTGGTCGGCAAGCTGGGCTTCATCCATGACCTGGTCCGGGACGTGGCCAAGGCGGGGAAGCCCCAGGGAGCGGCGCTGCGTCCTTAGGTCTTCCCGAGCCCGTTTCGGTCTTGCGCTGGTACGCCAGAGGCCCCGGATTTAGACCGTTGCCTCCAGCCCATTTTGATGTACCACGGGAGCCACACGGCTCCTCCCACAGGCCCCAACGGCCGGGGAAGGGTCCCGCCCAAGGTCGAGACTCAAGAAAAGCATGTTCAAACGCATTCTGATCGCCAATCGCGGCGAAATCGCCTGCCGGGTCATCAAGACCGCTCGCAAGATGGGAATTCAGACGGTTGCGGTCTATTCCGAGGCCGACCGCGATGCCCTCCATGTCGAGATGGCCGACGAGGCCGTTCTGATCGGTCCCCCCGCCGCGGCCGAGAGCTATCTGGTGATCGAGAAGATCGTCGAGGCCTGCCGCAAGACGGGCGCCGAGGCCGTGCATCCCGGCTACGGCTTCCTGTCCGAGCGCGAGGCCTTTCCGCGCGCGCTGGAAGCCGCGGGCATCGTCTTCATCGGCCCGAACCCGGGCGCGATCGCAGCGATGGGCGACAAGATCGAATCCAAGAAGGCGGCCGCGAAGGCCAAGGTCTCGACCGTGCCGGGCTATCTCGGCGTCATCGAGGACGACAAGCACGCGGTGAAGATCGCCGACGAGATCGGCTATCCCGTGATGATCAAGGCCTCCGCCGGCGGCGGCGGCAAGGGCATGCGCATCGCCAATTCCAGGTCCGAGGTCGCCGAAGGCTTCAACCTCGCCAAGGCCGAGGCCAAGGCTTCGTTCGGCGACGACCGCGTCTTCGTCGAGAAGTTCATCGTCGATCCCCGCCACATCGAGATCCAGGTGCTCGGCGACAAGCACGGCAACGTGATCTATCTCGGCGAGCGCGAATGCTCGATCCAGCGCCGCAACCAGAAGGTCATCGAGGAGGCGCCGTCGCCGCTGCTGGACGAGGCGACGCGCCGCAAGATGGGCGAGCAGGCGGTCGCACTGGCCAAGGCCGTGAACTACGATTCCGCCGGCACCGTCGAGTTCGTCGCCGGCCAGGACAAGAGCTTCTATTTCCTGGAGATGAACACCCGTCTTCAGGTCGAGCATCCCGTGACCGAGCTCGTCACCGGCATCGACCTCGTCGAGCAGATGATCCGCGTCGCGAGCGGCGAGAAGCTCGCGATCGCGCAAAAGGACGTCACGCTGACGGGCTGGGCGGTGGAATCGCGCCTCTACGCCGAAGATCCGTTCCGCAACTTCCTGCCCTCGATCGGGCGCCTGGTGAAATATCGTCCGCCGGCGGAGGCGAGCCACGACGGCATCACCATCCGCAACGACACCGGCGTGCAGGAGGGCGGCGAGATCTCGATTCACTACGATCCGATGATCGCCAAGCTGGTCACGCATGCGCCTTCGCGTGCAGCGGCGATCGAGGCACAGGCGACCGCGCTGGATTCATTCTATGTCGACGGCATCAGGCACAACATCCCGTTCCTGTCGGCGCTGATGCATCATCCGCGCTGGCGCGAGGGACGGCTTTCGACCGGCTTCATCGCCGAGGAATTCCCCAAGGGCTTTGCGGTGCGCGTGCCCGAAGGCGAAGTCGCACGGCGGATCGCCGCGGTCGGCGCCGCGATTGATCATGTGCTCGGCGAGCGCAAGCGGCAGATCTCCGGCCAGATGGGTGGCCGCGTGGTGCAGCGCGAGCGGCGTCGCGCGGTCTGGCTCGACCGCCAGGAGATTCTGCTCGACGTGGCGCGCGAGGGCGAGGCGATCGCGATCCGCTTCATCGACGCCGACGGCAAGGCCGGCAAAACGCATCTGCTGGCCTCGCCCTGGAG
>NZ_JAEMSD010000266.1:4631-7071 GCF_016462955.1 Bradyrhizobium sp.
AGCCCGTCACGCTGCTCTCGAACTGGAAGCCCGGCGATCCGGTCTGGCAGGGCACCATCGACGGCCACCTCGTCGCGGTGCAGACACGCCCGATCGCGAACGGAGTCCGTCTCGCGCATCAGGGCGTCGAGGTGCCGGTCTATGTCTGGACCGAGGCGGAAGCAGCGTCCGCGCGGCTGATGCCGGTCACGACTGCGTCCGACAGCGGCAAGAAGCTGCTCTGCCCGATGCCCGGCCTCGTGGTCTCCATCGCGGTGACCGAGGGGCAGGAGGTCAAGGCCGGCGAGACGCTCGCGGTGGTTGAAGCCATGAAGATGCAGAACGTGCTGCGCGCCGAGCAAGATGGTACGGTGAAGAAGATCCACGCCAGCGCCGGCGCGACGCTCGCGGTGGACGCGCTGATCCTGGAGTTTGCTTAGAGCGCTCCGGAGCACGACAGTCGACCCTCACCCAGAGGTGCCGCGCTTGCGCGGCGTCTCGAAGGGCGAGGCCACAGCCGGGCCTGCATCCTTCGAGACGCGCGCAAGAGCGCGCTCCTCAGGATGAGGAATTGAGAGTGAGGCACCCATGGCCTTTCGTTCCCGCCGCGAGAAACTTCGCTCCATCCTGTCGGGCGACAATTGCGTCCATCCCGGCTCGGTCTATGACGCGATCTCGATCCGCATTGCCGAGGATCTCGGTTTTCCGCTCGGCATGTTCGGCGGATCGGTCGCTTCGCTGGCCGTGCTCGGCGACCCCGATGTCACGCTTATCACCCTCACCGAGCTTGCCGAGCAGATGCGGCGGATGTCGCGTGCCTCGGCGCTGCCGGTGCTCGTCGATGCCGATCACGGCTACGGCAATGCGCTGAACGTGCGCCGCACGGTGCAGGAGCTGGAGATGGCGGGCGCTGCCGGGCTCACCATCGAGGATACGCTGCTGCCGGCGGCGTTCGGCGAGACGAAGGCGCAGCTGGTCTCGCTCGAGGAAGGCATCGGCAAGATGAAGGCGGCGCTCGACGGCCGCAGCGATCCCTCCCTGGTCATCATGGGCCGCACGGGCGCCGCCGCGATCACCTCGATCGAGGATGCGGTTCGCCGCGCCCGCGCTTATGAGGCCGTCGGGGTCGATGCGCTGTTCTTCACCGGCATCAAGTCGCGCACCGAGCTCGAGGCCATCGCATCCGCCACGCGCCTGCCGATCGTGCTCGGCGGCGCGCCGGAGGCGTTGAGCGCGCTCGATGACCTCGCACGCCAACGCGTTCGCATCGCGCTCCAGGGCCATGCACCGATCGCCGCCGCGACGCAGGCGGTTTACGAGACGCAGAAGGCGCTGCGCGAAGGCGTTGCGCCAAAAAACCTCAAAGGGCTCGCATCCTCCGAGCTGACGGCCCGCGTCATGCGGGAGGCCGACGTCAAGGCGCGCAGCGCCGACGTGCTCGGGCTGAAGCGATGAGCCGGGCGATCCTCCAGGTCATGATCCGCGGGCGCGTGCAGGGCGTTGGCTATCGGGCCTGGGTTGAATACCAGGCGACGACGAGCGGTCTCGAAGGCTGGGTCCGCAACCGCCGCGACGGCAGCGTGGAAGCGCTGTTCGCGGGCACGCCGAAGCACATCGCCGACATGGTTGCGCTGTGCCGCCACGGCCCGCCGTCCGCGCGCGTCGACAGTGTCACCAGCGAGACGGCGAGCGTGGATGAGCTGAATCTGCGCCGGGCAGGGGAAGCGTTTTCGGTGCTGCCGACGGTGTAGGTCCGGTCACCTCGGCAATTTCGCGATCGCCTCGCTCAGCTCGTGGATCTCGTAGGGCTTGCGCAGGATCGGGAAATCGCCGCGGACGCCCGCGGCCACCTCGCTGTAGCCGGTCGCGAGCAGGATCGGCAGGCCGGGGTGGATCTGGCGGAGATGATGGGCGAGGGTCAAGCCATCCATCTTGCCGGGCATGACGATATCCGAGAACACGAAGTCCACCCCGTTGGTCTCGATCTCGCGCAAGGCGGCTTCGGCGTCGGCAACCCGGCGCACCTGGTAGCCGAGCTGCTCCAACAGTCCGGTGCTGACGAGCGCGACGTCGGGATTGTCCTCCACCAGCAATACCGTGCCGCTGCCGCGAAACGCCGGCTCTCCCGGTGCGTCGGCTGATGGCGTCTCGTCTCCTCGTGGCAGCAGGACCGTGAAGGTCGTGCCCTTTCCGAGCTCGCTTGCGACCTTCACCGTGCCGCCCGCCTGGTGGGCGAACCCGTGCACCTGCGACAGGCCGAGGCCCGTACCTTTTCCGATCGGCTTGGTCGTGAAGAAGGGCTCGAAGATCTTGTCGAGAACGTCGGAGGGAATTCCGAGCCCGGTATCGCTGATCTCGATTGCGACGAAATCGCCGGCAAGGGGCGTCTCGTTCAGCACGACATTGCGCGCCCGGATCGTCACCGTGCCGCCGTCCGGCATCGCGTCGCGGGCATTGATGA
>NZ_JAEMSD010000266.1:7081-8316 GCF_016462955.1 Bradyrhizobium sp.
TCGGCGAAATCGATCGCCTGTGGGTTGACGCTCTGCCGCCGCGCGAAGGTGAGGAGCTGGCTGGTCAGCGCGGCGCCGCGTCTGGTCGCGGTCTCGATCGCGGACATGGCGCGCGCGAGCCTCGGGTCCTCGGCGGTGCCCTTTTTCAGGATGTGAAGGCTGCCGCTGATGATCATCAGGAGATTGTTGAAGTCGTGGGCGACCCCGCCGGTGAGCTGTCCGAGTGCATCGAACTTCTGCGACTCGGCGAGCTGCTTCTGCATCGCCTCGAGCTTGAGCTGGGAATTGCGGCGCTCGGTGATGTCGCGCGTGATCTTGGCGAAGCCGATCAGTGCGCCGGCCTCGTAGATCGGGTCGATCACGACGCTGGCCCAGAAGAAGGTGCCGTCCTTGCGGACGCGCCAGCCTTCCTCCTCGTATCGGCCTTTGTCCCGTGCGATTCCCAGCGCCCGTGCGGGCTTGCCGTTGGCGCGATCGGTTTCGGTGTAAAAACGGGAAAAATGCTGGCCGAGAATCTCCCTGGGCGAATAGCCCTTGATGCGCTCGCCGCCGATGTTCCAGCTCGTGATGATCCCATTGGGGTCGAGCATGTAGAGGGCGTAGTCGGCAACGCCTTCAACCAACAGCCGGAAACTGCGTTCGCTTTCGAATAAGTCTCTCTGCTGATTGAGCTTTTCGATCATTCCGGGCCCCGCCTCGACGGGGACAAACGCGGCACCGGCCAAATTGTTCCCTAGGCATGTCGCATTTCTGGGCAGGTAACCGGCCGCAGGCAAGGCGCCTTGACAACAAGGCGCTTTCGTCAGATATTTCTGTCATGACAGAAAGGACCGGAAAAACAAAACTCCCCATCGCCGTTGAGCGCTTCATCCTGCATTGGGGCGACATGGGCGACGAGTGGGGAGTGAACCGCTCGGTAAGCCAGATTCACGGGCTGCTTTATCTCGCCGAGGCGCCGATGACGGCCGAGGACATCGCCGAGACGCTCGGCATGGCCCGCTCGAACGTGTCCAACTCGTTGAAGGAGCTGCTCGCCTGGAACCTGATCCGGCGGGTGCCGATCCTCGGCGACCGCCGCGACCACTATGAGGCCGAGACCGACATCTGGGAGATCGCGGCCAGGATCGCGGCGCGGCGCAAGGAGCGGGAGATCGACCCGGCGATCGCGGCGCTTCGCGCCTGCGTGGCCGATGCCACGGACGATCCCGGCATCAGTCCGGTCGCAGCCAAGCGCC
>NZ_JAEMSD010000266.1:8326-9297 GCF_016462955.1 Bradyrhizobium sp.
AGGAGATGCTCGCGTTCACCGAGCTCGCCGACCACTGGTTCATGCAGATGCTGAAAGTGCCGCGGCCGCGGCTGGTCGCCTTGATGCGGCTTGGCGAGAAGATCGCCAACCTGCTGCCGCTGGGCAAAACCAAATAGCGGAAGGAGAGGGCGATGACGTCGGCTCGATTGTCAGGTTGCAAGGCACGAACCTACGCTCATACGAAACTGCTCGACGATCGCCGTTTCCGCGCATTGCTATCGGATGAGGATTGGGGCCGCCTGCCGCTTGCGACCTGGCGGCGCTTTTCCAAGCGCGTCGCCGATGGCGACAGCGTTGTCTATGTCGGAATCATCGAGAAGGTCGCGTTCAGCAATCTCGGCTGGTGGTTCGCGCAAGCGGTGCGACTGATCGGTGGGCCATTGCCGACCGGCCGCGATATCGGTGTCCCGATGATCGTCACGGTCACCGAGGACGGTGCGACCGGCGGCCAGACCTGGACGCGCATCTGCGCCCGCGAGCGCGGCTTTCCGCAGGTGATCCATTCGGCAAAGCGCTTTGCAGGCCCAACCGGCCTCGAGGAATATGTTGGCTTCGGGGTGTCCATGGCGCTGCGCATTGCGGTCGAGGACCAGACGCTGGTCTTCCGCAGCGCCGGCTATGGCCTGCAAATCGGACACCTTTGGATCCCTGTGCCGCCATGGCTCACGCCGGGCGATCTCACGGTGACGCACCGCGACCTCGGCGAGGGCGTGTTCCGCTTCACCCTCGATGTCATTCATCCGCGCTACGGCGCGCTGATCCATCAGTCCGCCTTGTTCAGGGAGGCCCTATCATGACGCCGCTGCTGTGGACGCTCATCGCCATCCAGATTGCGATGGGCGTGTTCGACACCTTCTATCACCACGAATTCACCGAGCGCCTGGCCTGGCGCCCGTCGCAGCGCTTCGAGCTGCAGTTGCACGGCATCCGCAACATGCTCTATGCGCTGC
>NZ_JAEMSD010000740.1 GCF_016462955.1 Bradyrhizobium sp.
CAACACCGCGGACTTCTCGTCCTTCCTGCTGCAGGCGCAGTCGTCCAAGTCCAAGGTCGTCGGCCTTGCCAACGCCGGCGGCGACACCACGAATTCGATCAAGCAGGCTGCCGAATTCGGCATCGTCTCGGCCGGCCAGAAGCTTGCCGCGCTGCTGCTGTTCATCAACGACGTCCACTCACTCGGCCTCAAGACCGCTCAGGGCCTGACCTTCACCGAATCGTTCTACTGGGACATGAACGACAAGACGCGCGAATGGTCGAAGCGCTTTTCGAAGCTTGCCAGCAAGAACGCGATGCCCTCGATGACTCAGGCCGGCAATTACGCGATGGTGCTGCACTATCTGAAAGCGATGGAAGCGCTCGGCGGCAATCCGCGTGACGGCGCCAAGGTCGTCGCCAAGATGAAGGAACTGCCGACCGACGATCCGCTGTTCGGCAACGGCCCGCTGCGCCAGGACGGCCGCCGTCTCATCCCCGCCTACCTGTTCGAGGTTAAGAAGCCCGAGGAGTCGAAGGGACCGTGGGACTATTACAAGCAGATCGCCACGATCTCGGCGGAAGATGCCGCCAAGCCGCTCAAGGACAGCGACTGCCCGCTGGTGAAGAAGTGACCGCGTAGCGGTCATCCTCCCGGGATGGTGCGCGAGCATCGCCTGGGGTCTCGATCGGCATTCTCCACTGTGGTAGGGTGGGCAAAGCATGCGCCGTAGCTCGAAGAGCGAAGGCGTAAGCGTGCCCACCACTTCTTCGTATCAAGGACAGATCGTGGGCACGGCGCTTTGCGCCTTTGCCCACCCTACGCGACTGGCTTCGTCGCGGGCAGCATCCGCATTGCGATCGGCACGGCGCCGGTCACGACGGCCGCTTGCGCTTGTGCGCGAAGGGATTGGCCTTTTCACGCAGCGTGATGCGCACCGGCGTGCCCGGCAGCTCGAAGGTCTCGCGCATCGAGTTGGTGAGATAGCGCAAGTAAGATTGCGGCACCGCGTCGGCGCGCGAGCAGAACAGCACGAAGCTCGGCGGGCGCGCCTTGGTTTGGGTAATGTAGTTCAGCTTCAGCCTGCGGCCCGAAACGGCGGGCGGCGGATTGGCCTGGACCGCCTGCTCGAACCAGCGATTGAGCGCGGCCGTCGGCACGCGCCTGTTCCAGACCGCATAGGCATCCTGGATCGCCTGCATCAGCCGGTCGATGCCCTCGCCCATCAGGCCGGAGACGGCGACGATCGGCACGCCCTTGAGCTGCGGCAGCCAATGGTCGGCATCGCGACGCAGGCCCGAAATCGCGCCGCCGCCCTTGGTCTCCATCAGGTCCCATTTGTTGACGGCGAGCACGATGGCGCGGCCCTCGCGCTCGATCAGGTCGGCGATGCGCAGATCCTGTTCCTCGAAGCGGTTCTGCGTGTCCATCATCATCACGACGACTTCGGCAAAGCGCACCGCGCGTAGCGCGTCCGCGACCGAGAGCTTCTCCAGCTTCTCCTCGATCCGCGAGCGCCGGCGCAGGCCCGCGGTGTCGAACACGCGGAAATCACGGCCCTTCCAGTTGATCTCGACCGCGATGGAGTCGCGCGTGGTGCCGGCCTCAGGGCTCGTCAGCAGGCGCTCCTCGCCGAGAAGGTGGTTGATCAGCGTCGACTTGCCGGCATTGGGCCGGCCGACGATCGCGACCCGGATCGGACGCCTGGCTGCCTCTTCCTCGGAAAGCTCGGCGTCGTCCTCGTCCTCATCCTCGTCGACCGGCTCGGGCATCAGCCTGGCCAGGGCATCATAGAGCTCGCCCATGCCCTCGCCATGCTCGGCCGAGATCTGGATGGGATCGCCGAGACCGAGCGCGAAAGCTTCCATCGCGCCGGCATCGCCGTGCTTGCCTTCGCTCTTGTTCGCGATCAGCAGCACCGGCTTGTTGGCCTTGCGGGCGAAATCGGCGAAGGCGCGGTCGGTCGGCGTGAGGCCGATACGGGCGTCGATGACGAAGAACAGCGCATCGGCTTGCGCGATCGCCGCCTCGGTCTGCTCCTGCATGCGCGCCGTCAGCGAGCCCTTGGCGCCCTCGTCGAGGCCGGCGGTATCGACGATGGTGAAATGGAGATCGCCGAGCCTCGCCTCGCCCTCGCGGCGGTCGCGGGTGACGCCCGGCAGGTCATCGACCAGCGCGAGCTTCTGCCCAACCAGGCGGTTGAACAGCGTCGATTTGCCGACATTGGGCCGGCCGATGATGGCGATCGTGAAGGACATCGGTCATTCGTGCGCTGCCGGGGCAGCGCCTGTCAATGCAACGGGAATATTAGTTTGAGCATGATCTTTTCGGAAAACCGCTTCACACTTTTCCGGATCATGCTTTAGCGCGAAAAGCTGCCGCTCGGCAGCGGCGCCGGGAAGGCGCTCTGAGTTTGCTGCTGCGCGGGCTGGGCCGGCTGCGACTGCTGGACGGGCTGATCCGGCGGCGGCGCGGTGGTGCGCCTGCGGACGATCTTGTGCTTGGGCGGCGGAGCGGCCGTGGCCGGCGCGGCCTCCGGCTGGGCCTCGCCGTCGACCTCG
>NZ_JAEMSD010000267.1 GCF_016462955.1 Bradyrhizobium sp.
CGTCAACGATGCCCCGGTGCTGGCGGAGCTGATCCGACGCAATCCTGCCGTACGCGATACCGCCATCGTCGCCTTTGCCGACCGCCGCTCCGGCGTCGGGCTCTATGCCTTCGTCGAAGCCGATCAGGCCGCGCTCGAGGGCCAGCTCCGCAGCGAGCTTGCCGCCGCCAAGGGACCGAAGCCGCCCGAGCACATCCAGGTCGTGCATGCGCTGCCCCGCAATAACAGCGGCGAGCCGCGCACCGAGGTCCTGCAACTGGTCGCCATGAACCAGCTCGATCTGATCGAGCCGATGATGAAGAACGAGCAGGACCGAGCCTTCCTCAAGGACATCCTGGAGCAGCGCAAGAACCTGCGCGACCGCTTCAATTTCGAGGCGGACCTGCCGACGCGCTAGCGCAGAGAGCCCGTGCCTTGAAGCGTCCACATTGGCGATAGAGAAGCGCTGAGAAAACGCAGGGTCGGCAGGGATGATGGGCGCTCGGGGGACGATGATGCATCGTGTGGTTGGCGGCTTGATCGCCGGCCTTCTGCTGTTGGCAGGCGCCCCTGCGCTGGCGGACTCGCCGGCCGAGCTGATCTCGAGCTTCCGTCTCAAGCACGGCGAGCCCCGTGTCGTCCGCGACGCCACGCTCGACCGCATCGCGATGGACCAGGCCCGCGCGATGGCGGCCAAGGACGACCTCAGCCACGACGCACTCGGACCGTTCAACCGCCGCGTCGCCCCGGCCGGCGCGGGCCGGGCCGCCGAGAACATCGCCTACGGCTACGACAATTTCGAGAAGACACTGGGCCAGTGGATCGACTCCTCCGGGCACCGCAAGAACCTGTTGCTGCGCAACGCCTCCCGCGTCGGCATCGCCAGCGCCAAGAATGCGAGTGGCAAGCGCACCTATTGGGCCATGGTCATCGCCGGCGACTACGCGCCGAAGGGCAAAGGCAAGAAAAACGACAAGGAGCCCGTCGTCGCCGTGAAGCGCGAGGTCGCTCCCGCCAGCAAGCCAAAGTCCAGCAATTGTCACGTCAAGCTGCTGGGGCTTTGCATCTGAGGCGCGCTCATCTTGCTCGCGGTCGGCAACGCGCCTAATTCATGGGTTACAAGATTGGAGGGCGTCAGTGATCGACCTCGACCAAATACGTGCCGACACGCCAGCGGCCTCCCGGATCGCCTATCTCCACAACGCCGGCGCGGCGCTGATGCCGACCCCCGTCGCCGCTGCCATGAAGCAGCATATCGACCTCGAAAGCGAGATCGGGGGCTATGCAGCCGCCGATCGCGAGGCCTAGCGGCTCGACGCAGTCTATGGCTCAGTCGCGCGTCTGCTCAGTGCCGCCCCCGACGAGATCGCTCTCGTGGAGAACGCGACGGTTGCCTGGCAGATGGCGTTCTATTCGCTGCCGTTTCGCAAGGACGATCGGATCCTGACCGCCGAAGCGGAATACGCCGCCAATTATGTTGCGTTTCTTCAGGTCGCGAAACGAACCGGTGCGGTCATCGATGTGGTGCCGAGCGATGCCAGCGGCGAGCTCGATATCGAGGCGCTCGAACGGATGATCGATGCGCGAGTGAAGCTGATCGCGATTACCTGGGTTCCGACCAATGGCGGGCTGGTCAATCCAGCCGCGGCGATCGGCAGGATCGCGCGGGCGCATGGCATTCCCTATCTGCTCGACGCCTGCCAAGCGGTCGGGCAGATGGCGGTCGACGTCGAAGCCATCGGCTGCGACATGCTGTCCGCCACGGGCCGCAAATTCCTGCGAGGCCCGCGCGGCACCGGCTTTCTCTACGTTCGCAGGAACATGCTGCAGCAACTCGAGCCACCGATGATCGACCATTTCGCAGCGCCCTGGGTCTCGCGGGACAGCTATCAATTGCGCGACGATGCCCGCCGCTTCGAGACCTGGGAGAACAACTACGCAGCCCGGTTGGGGTTGGGAGCAGCTATCGACTACGCCCTTGAAATCGGCATCGCCCCAATCGAACAGCGCTGCCGCATGCTGGCTGGCCGACTTCGCGACGGCCTCGCGGCGCTTCCTGGCATCACCATTTGCGACCTCGGGCGCGCGCCCGGGGCCATCGTCAGCTTCACGATGAAGGGGCATGAGGCGGACGCCATCGTTGCCAGCGCCGCTGCAGCCGGGATCACGATCGGCGCGTCCGATCCGTCGAGCACGCGCATCGACGCCGAACGTCGCGCGCTGCCGCATGTGGTGCGGGCATCACCGCATTATTACAACACGGAAGCCGAGATCGACCGGCTAATCGTGCATCTAGAGGGTCTGCCGTCGCGGTAGTGTCTGCGCCGCTCAGGTGCAGCGCGCGCTCAATCCGGACGCACTGAGCCTCGCCATCACTTCATCGAGATGGGCGCTGTCGCGAGTCTCGATGACGAGTTGCAGCAGCGTCGCCTTGGCCGGCAGGTCGGAGAAGGTCCGCTGATGCGAGACCTCGATGATGTTCGCACCCGCCTCGGCCAGCAGCGCCGCGACCGCGGCGAGTTGCCCCGGCCGGTCGGGGATATCGAGCGAGAGCTGCGTCAGCCGCCCCTCGCGCGCGAGCTCGCGGGTGAGCACGGATGCGATCAGCCTGGTATCGATGTTGCCTCCGCTCAGCACCAGGCCGACCTTCTGGCCGGCGAAACGGGACGGATCAGACATCAGCGCGGCGAGGCCCGCGGCGCCGGCCCCCTCGACCACGGTCTTCTCGATCGAGATCAGGGTCGCGACCGCGCGTTCGAGCTCGGCTTCGTTGACGAGCGCAATGTCGTCCACGAGGCCGCGAACGATCTCGGTGGTGATCCTGCCCGGTGATTTCACCGCGATGCCCTCGGCCAGCGTGTCGCCGCGCGCCGGCAGATTGCCGCCATGGATGGCGTTGTACATCGAGGGATAGAGCCAGGCCTCGACGCCCAGGATCCGCAGCGACGGCTTGATCGACTTTGCGGCAATGGCAATGCCGCTGATCAGCCCGCCGCCGCCGATCGGGACGACCAGCGTGTCGAGCTCCGGCACCGCCTTGAGCATTTCCAACCCGATCGTGCCCTGCCCCGCGATCACGAGCGGATCGTCGTAAGGGTGGACGAAGATCATGCCGTGCGCTTCGCCGTGGCTCCGCGCAAAGCCGGCCGCCTCTTCCAGTGTCGCGCCCGTGACCACCACCTCGGCGCCGTGATGCCTCGTGTTCTCGATCTTCACCATCGGCGTGCCGATCGGCATCACGATGGTGGCGGGAATGCCGAGCCGCTTGGCGTGGTAGGCGACGCCCTGCGCATGATTGCCCGCGGACATCGCGATCACGCCTCGCGCACGCTCTTCCGGCATCAAAGCGGTGAGCCGGTTGAGCGCGCCGCGCTCCTTGAACGAGGAGGTGAACTGGAGGTTCTCGAATTTGAGCCAGATGTCGCAGCCGCAGATGCCGCTCAGCGTGCGGCTGTAGCTGCAGGGCGTCTGGACGACGGCGCCTTGGATGATCTTGGCGGCCGCGTGAATGTCTTCCGGTGCGACCGGAAAGCCGCTGAGGTCAAGGGACGTGATGTCGGATAAGTCAGCCATGGGACAGCATAGAGCATTGGCCCGGCTCGGGCGACAAGCCAACCGCTATTTGGTAAATTCCCGCGAACGTGAAGCCCGCCATAGCGTCCACAGCGTGCGCAGCCGCGAGGGCGGTTGCGGCGCGAACGGATTGCGCCCGGGCTGCGACAGGCGCTTGAGGTCGGCTCGCGTCTGGCTCAACGACAGAAAGGCAGGACGCACCAATGCCGGCACCTGCGGCAGCAGCGACAGGGCCGTGGTCACGTGCTGCCGCGCCTCGCCGGCAAGCTGCTCCAGGACGGCATGCAGGCTCGGTGTCTCCTTGCCGGCGAAGACGTCCTCCATGCTGCAATCGTGCTTCTCGATCACCTGCTGCGGCAGGAACAATTGCCGGTGTGCGGCATCGCGCGGCAAGTTGGCGATGACCTGCACGATACCCTGCGCCAGGCCGGCATGGCGGGCGAGATGCTCGACCGCCTCCGACCGCGGTCCCAGAACCTGGGCCGCCAGACCGAATAGAGCCGAAGAGGTCGCGGCCAGATAAGCTTCCAGCGCCGCCATGGTCGGCATCGGATCGTTGTAGAGATCGAACTGGTGCTCCTCGGCAAGCAGCGACAGCGGCTCGACCGGCAGGTCGAAATCTCGGATCGCGCGGAGCAGCTCGGCTGCGACCGGATTGCCCTCCGCGCTGCCGTGGACATGGCCCGACAGCATGTCGGTCCACCATTGCAGGCGGATCTCACCGGGCAAGGGCTGGCTCACCTGGTCGCGGACGCGGACGATCTCGACGTTGAAGGCGTACAGCGCCTGCAGCGCGCGCCGCTCGGCGGCCGACACGAACAGGGTCGCGGCGTAGCGGGGAAAGTCATGGCTGCGCACGAGATCGGCGCAGAAGGCGGCGGAGTCGGATTGCGGCGGCGGGCTGCTCATGGCACGGCGATCAGCGCGGCGGCAACCCGCCGCCTCTCGCCGATCATGATGTTGTAGGTGCGCACGGCCGGCCCGGTCTGCATCGTGTCCAGCACGACCCTGACCGCCTTGAGCGCCTGACGCAGCTCCGGTGGCGGCAGCCACAGCCCGGTGCCGGTGCCGACCAGGAGTGTGTCGATGTTGTTGGCCGCCGTGAACACCCGATCGAGTGAATAGCGGTCGATCTTGTCGGGGGCGGTCACGTCCCAGGCCCAGATCGCGTCGGGCAGGCACAGCAGCGAGCCCCGGTGCGACATGCCGGCGAACGCGAAGCCGCCCTTGCCGTAGGCCTCGATCGGCGCCGAGCGCGGGAAATGCGGAGCGTTGGGATCGCCGGCCATGAGTTTCGTCCGAATTGGCTTACTGCCCTCGCAAACGCCTGCGAAGGCATGAGGTTCGGATCATGCCTTGCTTTTCTTCGCCGGCGTCGCCGTATCCGCCGCATCTTCGCGATGCTCGCCGACGCCGAGGTAGATCAGGATCGGCGCCGCGATGAAGATCGAGGTGTAGGTGCCGACCAGCACGACGCCGAACATCATCACCGCCGTGAAGCTGTGGATGGCGTGACCGCCGAACAGCAGCAGCGCCAGCAAGGCCAGCGTCACCGTGACGTGGGTGATGATCGAGCGCGAGAGCGTCGAGTTGATGGACTCGTTGAGCAGCTGCGGCATCGGCATCTTCTTGTAGCGTCGGAGCATTTCGCGGATCCGGTCGTAGATGACGACGGTGTCGTTGAGCGAATAGCCGAGAATCGTCAGCAGCGCCGCGATGCTGGTCAGGTCGAAATCGACCTGGCTGATCGACATGAATCCGATCGTCAGCACGATGTCGTGCACGTTGGCGATCATGGCGCCAAGCGCGAACTGCCATTCGAACCGGAACCAGAGATAGATCAGGATCCCGATGATCGCGAGCATCAGGCCGGCCATGCCCCAACCCAGTAGCTCGCCGGAGACACGCGGACCCACCACCTCGACGCGGCGATACTCGACGGACTCGCCGAGTGCACCGCGAATCTTGTCCACCGCGGCCTGCTGCGCCTTGTCCCCGCCCGGCTGCTCGGCAACACGAAGCAGCACGTCGGCGGGGCCGCCAAATTGCTGCAACTGGACTTCGCCAAGGCCGAGGCCGCCAAGAGTCGTTCGCATCTGCGCAAGATCGGCAGGGCCCGCCTTGGCCCGCACCTCCATCAAGGTGCCGCCCTTGAAGTCGATGCCGAAGTTCAAGCCATGGGTGAAGAACAGCACGATGGCGACGATCGAGAGCGTCGCCGAGATCGGGAACGAGATGCGGCGGAACTGGGTGAAGTCGAAATGCGTATCGTCCGGCACGATGCGCAGCGACGGCAAGAGGCCGAGCACGCTGACAACGGTCAGAACGGCAATCAGGATGCCGAGGGAGATGAGAACGAGTTGAGTAGTGGTCACAGCCGGCCTCGAATTATCAAATCGGCACGGTCTTCGGCCGCTTCCACTGCACCCACCACGCGACGATCAGGCGGGTCATGGTGAAAGCGGTGAACACAGTGGTGATGATGCCGATACCGAGCGTTACAGCGAAGCCGCGCACCGGTCCGGTGCCGATCATGAACAGCACGGCAGCGGCGATGAAGGTGGTGACATTCGAATCGAGAATGGTCGCAAGCGCGCGCTTGAAGCCTGCGTCGATGGCCGAGATCGGGCTTCTCCCGCCGCGCAGCTCCTCGCGGATACGCTCGTAGATCAGCACGTTGGAGTACACCGCGATGCCGACGGTGAGCACGATGCCGGCGATTCCAGGCAGCGTCAGCGTGGCGCTGAGCAGCGACAACAGGCCGAAGATCATGGCGACGTTGATCGCCACCGCGATGTTGGCGAACACGCCGAACAGCCGATAGGTCAGCAGCATGAAGATGATCACCAAGATCGATCCGACATAGGCCGCAAGCTCGCCCTTGTCGATCGAGTCCTGGCCGAGGCCCGGACCGACGGTGCGTTCCTCGACCACCGTGAGCGGCGCAGGCAGCGCGCCGGCACGCAGCAGGATCGCGAGATCGTTGGCCGATTGCACAGTGAAATTGCCGGAAATCTGGCCTTGGCCGCCGGTGATGGGCTCGCGGATGACGGGCGCCGAGATCACCTTGTTGTCCAGCACGATCGCGAACGGCAGGCCCACATTCTCCTGTGTGGCCTGCGAGAATTTGCGCGCGCCCGAGGTGTTGAACTTGAAGCTGACGACCGGCTCGCCGGTGCGCTGGTCGAAGCTCGCCTGGGCGTCGGTCAGGTCGCCGCCGGCGACCAGCACCTGCTTCTTGACCACGTAGGGCGTGGGCGGCGGCGATGCGCTCATCAGCAGTTCGGAGTCCGGCGGCACCCTGCCCGTTTGCGCCTGATCCGGCGGCACGGAGGTGTCGACCATGCGAAATTCCATCTTCGCGGTCTTGCCGAGCAGCTCCTTCAGGCGCGTCGGATCCTGGAGACCCGGGACCTGCACCAGGATGCGGTCGTTACCCTGACGTTGGATGATAGGCTCGACGGTGCCGAGCTCGTTGACGCGCTTCTCGACGATCTGGATCGACTGCTCGATGGTCTTGCGCAGGCGATCGAGCATCGCGGCCTCAGGGATGGTCAGGCGGATGAGCCCGCCGCCGGCATCGGTCACGTCCAGGTCGCGCTGGCCGCTGGAGCCCATCAGACCGCCCAATGGCTGCGACAGCTCCCGCAGCTTGGATAGCGCAGTTTGCAGATCGGATTCCTTGGTGATGCGTGCCTCGACGGCGTCGTTTCGCACAGCAATACCGCCGGTAAATCCGATCCGCGCATCGCGCAGCACCTTCTGTGCATCGCCGCGGATTTGATCGAGCCTCTGCTTCTTCACATAGCCGGCATCGACCTCGAGCTGCAGTGAGGAGCCGCCCTGGAGGTCGAGGCCGAGCACCAGCCGGCGCTGCGCCCAGGTGGGCCAGGTCTTGACCTGCGACTCCGGGAAGAAGTTCGGGACCGCGCAGAGGCACACGATCAGCGCCGTCAGGATGACCCCGAGCGCCTTCCACCGCGTGAAATACAACATCGACTGGACCTGTCAGATCGGGAGACTTGAGATGCTCGCGGAAGCGCTCACTTCGACGCGGCGTCGTCTTTGGCGGCTTCCTTGCTATCCTTGGATTCCTTGGCCGGCTCACCCTTGGCCCGCACCCCGGAGATCATCTGGCGCATTTGCCGCACGCGCACCCCGTCGGAAATCTCGAACTCGATCTGGTCGTCATCGACGACCTTGGTGACCTTGCCGACGAGGCCGCCCGAGGTCACGACGGTGTCGCCACGGCGGATGTTCTTCACGAGCTCGGCGTGGTCGCGGACCTTCTTCTGCTGCGGACGCAGAATCAGGAAGTACATGATCACGAAGATCAGGGCGAACGGCAGCAGCGACATCAACATGCTGTTGGTGTCGCCGGCGGCCGCAGCCTGGGCATACGCAGGGGTAATCAACATTCGGACGATCCTCGTGAGAACGGGGGAAAGCCGGTCAGGCCCTCGAAGGCGACCGCTTCGGTCAAATTCGCGCGGACTATAGCGGCCATTGCCCCAATTGCAACGCTGCCAGACCGCCCTTTTGGCCCACCTTGCGGCAGGCCGCGAGGCCCGATAAGGCTGCGTTCTCAGGAACTTCGGACATGCCCAAAAAGCTCAGCAAAAGCCCGGCCGGCAAAGGCCCCCGCACCCCTGCCAGGAAGCCCGCGCACCTCGCGGCAAAACGCCCCACGGCAGCCTCCAAGGTGATCACCAAGGTCACCCCGGACCTTGCCCAGGAGCGCATCGTCCGCGCGCTGGAGACCATTGCCGCACACCTCTCCGCCCAGGGCCGCCCGGCCCTCGAGCCCGAATCGTTCGAACGGGCGCATGCTTATGTCTGGCACCCCGACGGCCGCCTTGCGGCGGTGCCGCGGGTGAGCCGCGTCGAGCTGTTCCTCCTCAAGGGCGTCGACCGGATGCGCGACATCCTGATGGAGAACACCGAGCGCTTCGCCAATGGCCTGCCCGCCAACAATGCCCTGCTGTGGGGCGCGCGCGGCATGGGCAAGTCGTCGCTGGTAAAGGCCGCGCATGCCAGCATCAATGCCGAGCGCAAGGCCGCCGACAAACTCAAGCTGATCGAGATTCACCGCGAGGACATCGAAACGCTGCCGATGCTGATGGAGAAGCTCCGCGACGCCAGCTTCCGCTTCATCGTGTTCATCGACGACCTCTCCTTCGACGGCAACGACGCGTCCTACAAGTCGCTCAAGGCCGTGCTCGAAGGCGGCATCGAAGGCCGGCCCGACAACGTCATCCTCTACGCGACGTCGAACCGCCGCCATCTGTTGGCGCGCGACATGATCGAGAACGAGCGCTCGACCGCGATCAATCCGGGGGAAGCGGTCGAGGAGAAGGTCTCGCTATCGGATCGCTTCGGCCTCTGGCTCGGCTTCCACCGCTGCAGCCAGGACGAATACCTCGCGATGGTGCGCGGCTATTGCAGCCATTTCGGCATCGATGTCGACGACGAGGCACTGGAGCGCGAGGCGCTGGAATGGTCGACCACGCGTGGCTCGCGCTCGGGCCGCGTCGCCTGGCAGTTCGTGCAGGAGCTGGCGGGACGGCTCGGCGTGAAGCTGACGGCGAAGTAAGGCGAGCTTTCACCCTACCCACAACCGTCATCGCCCGCGAAGGCGGGCGATCCAGTATTCCAGAGACTGTCGTAATGAATCGAGAGGCCGCGGCGTACTGGATCGCCCGGTCAAGCCGGGCGACGACAGCGTTCGCGCGGAGGCC
>NZ_JAEMSD010000741.1 GCF_016462955.1 Bradyrhizobium sp.
CGCCCCCACCGAGCATGCCGCCGAGATTGCCGAGCACGCCTCCAAGCGGCTGCTGGCCGCCCCCGGACGCGCTGCCCCCCGCGCCCTTGAGGAGCTCAGCCAGCTTGTCGCGGTTCTGGTATCCGGCCATAGCCAGCATCGCCAGAAGTGCAGTCATCGAGGGCATTCCGCGGCTCATGGGCAGCTCCTTCAGAAGGTCAGGAACTCAAAACTGTCTCGGACGGATTGGGTTCCTCAATTCGCCGATCATGGCTCGCGACCAAGCGTCCCAGCGGGTTGCCGGGTGCCGATGACCGTGCGCCCATATCCTGCGCGCCGGCAAAGCGACGCTCCGGGTGGCGGACCGCTTTGATTGCGATTACGATCCGATCAAAAGAATGGCCGGGATCGGCTCGAGCTTGCGAGCAGATGGAGTAACGATCCGGCCCAGACACGGGATGGGATCGTCATGGACGGGGACCGGGCAGGGGACTACCGGATTTTGCACGAGGCGGACTTGCGGGACTATCTCGCAGGCTTGCCCGATATCGCCGCGCTCCTTGGCGGCGAACCGGCGTCCTGGGCGATCACCGAGGTCGGCGACGGCAATCTCAACCTCGTCTTCATCGTCAAGGGCGCGCGGGACGGCATCGCGGTGAAGCAGGCGTTGCCCTATGTCCGCCTCGTCGGCGAAAGCTGGCCGCTGCCGCTGTCGCGCGCGCATTACGAATATCTCGCGCTGTCCCGGCAGGCCCAGCTCGCGCCCGGCCTGGTGCCGGCCGTGTTGCACCATCACGATGCCCTGGCGCTGACGGTCATGGAGCTGCTCGAGCCCCATATCATCATGCGCAAGGGGCTGGTTGGGGCGAGGCAATATCCGCGCTTCGTCGACGACGTCACGACCTTCATGGCCATGACGCTGTTCTTCACCTCCGACCTCGCGGTCGCCGCGGCCGCGAAGAAGGAGGGGATCGCCGCCTTCGCCGGCAACCACGCGCTTTGCAAGATCACCGAAGACCTGATCTTCACCGATCCCTACCGCATCGCCGAGCAGAACCGCTGGACCGCGCCGTATCTCGACGGCCTGGCCGCGCAGCTGCGTGACGACATGGAGCTGCACGTCGCGGTCTGCCGGCTGAAGCTGAAGTTCATGGCAAGCCCCGAAGCGCTGCTCCATGGCGACCTCCACACCGGCTCGATCATGGTGACGGACAACGAGACGCGGGTGATCGATCCGGAATTTGCGTTCTACGGCCCGATGGGTTTCGACGTCGGCGCTGTCCTGGCCAATCTCCTGATGGCCTATTTCGCTTCCGCCGGCCACGAGCGCGCGGCGGGCGAACGGTCCGCCTTCGAGGGGTGGGTTCTGGAGACGGTCGATAAGGTCTGGAACGAGTTCGCCCGCAAATTCCTCGATCTCTGGCGCGCCGAAGCCACCGGCGACGCCTATCCCCCATCGCTGTTCACCGGTGACAGGGGCGCCGCGCGCCTCGAGGCCGAACGGCAGGCTTATATGCAGCGCCTGTTCACCGATGCCGTCGGATTCGCCGCCGCAAAGATCATCCGCCGTATCTTCGGTCTCGCCCACAACATCGACTTCGAGCTGATCGAGGATCCGCGACGGCGGGCGATCAGCGAAGCGCGCGCCGTGCGGCTCGCGCGCAAGATGATGGTGGATGCGCCGACGTTTCGCACGATCGCCGACGTCACTGGCGCTGCGCGAAATCTACGCGATTGGCAGCCGGAATTGTCCGGCTGAACCGGCCGCATGAGAGGAGCGACCTCCCCAGGTCTCGTTGGCCGCAATCTCGAAATCCGGGCTCGCTGCCGTCCCAGGGCGAGCGGAAATCATGTGATCGATCAGAGCATTATCGCACGGAACTCGGAGCGGACGCTTTGCGCACGAGCTGGCGAGGGTGCAGTCCCATTTGTGCCGAACATGCTGTGCCGTCGGTTAGCCGAGGACCTTGGACCGGATGTTTTCGTGCCACAGTTCGTCGTCATCTTGCGAGGAGCTGGCGGAAACCAGTTAACCTTTGACCGGGATCGAGCTACCGTTGCTCATGAAAAAGAACAAGACTTTCCGGCTTGTTCTGATCAAGCCGTCACACTACGACGACGATGGCTATGTCATTCGATGGTGGCGCGGCGGCCTGCCTTCGAATTCGCTGGCCTGCCTTTACGGCATCGCGCTCGATTGTCGCGAACGCGGGGTTCTCGGGCCCGATTGCAACATCGAGATCGACGCCATCGACGAAACCAACTGGAAGGTGCGGGTCGCGGATCTGGCGCGCGCGATCAAGGCCGCACTTGCAGGTTCCTTCGTGCCGCTTCTGATCAACGACCGCGTCGATGTCGCGCTCGCTGCGGGCGCCGACGGGGTGCATGTCGGATGGGACGACATGCCGGTCGCCGATGCGCGGCGTCTGCTCGGGCGGGAGGCCATTATCGGGCTCTCGATCAAAACCCGCGCGCAGATCGACGCGGCGCCGATCGACCTGCTCGACTATGTCTGTATCGGCGGCGTGTTCGAAACCTCATCGAAGGACAATAAGGA
>NZ_JAEMSD010000268.1:0-533 GCF_016462955.1 Bradyrhizobium sp.
GCACAATGTCGATTGCTGGCTGGTCAACACCGGCTGGACCGGCGGCAAGTATGGCGTCGGCTCGCGCATGCCGATCAAGGTGACGCGCGCCCTGCTCACTGCCGCGCTCGACGGTTCGCTCCGCAACGTCGAATTCCGCACCGACAAATATTTCGGCTTTGCGGTCCCGACCGCGCTGCCGGGCGTGCCCCACGAGATCCTCAACCCGGTCAACACCTGGAAGGACAAGGACGAGTTCGACAAGACCGCCCGCGCGCTGGTCGGCATGTTCCAGAAGAACTTCGCCAAGTTCGAGGCCCAGGTCGACGCCGAGGTGCGCGCCGCCGCGCCGGATGTGAAGCTCGCGGCGGAGTAATTCAGAGCCGCTTTGAAATGTAAAAGGGCGGCCGCGAGGCCGCCTTTTTCTTTCCTTCTCCACTAGTGGGAGAGGGAAGAGCGCCTACGCCTTGAAATACGCGATCTGCGTCGTGGTCGCGAGCAGCCGGCCGTTCGGCGACCACAACTCGGCGTTCTGGTCGGCGTAGCTCTCGGCG
>NZ_JAEMSD010000268.1:543-4274 GCF_016462955.1 Bradyrhizobium sp.
GAGTATGTGCTGTCGAGTGCGGCTTGCGGCGGGCCGATCCGCATCTCGCCCTCGACGAAGCGGAATTCATACTGGTTGGCCCAGGAAGCCTTGATCTTCGGAAACGGCAGCGTTGCCTCGAACGGCTTCGCATCGGGATATCGGGCCACCCGGTGCTCCCAGGACGGGCGCCGCTCGGCGAACACCGCGGTGGCGAGGGTTGCGACTTCGCCGCCGCCCTGGCTGAGCTCGACGCTCCAGTGCTGGCTCGAGCGGTTGGCCTTGACGAGGCGAACGTCGAGATCGAACGGCCCCCTGGCGATCGGCGCGCAATAGTTGACGGTGAGCGCGAGCGGGTCGCCGGCGGCTTGCGGATGCTCGATCAGAGCGCGCAGGATCGTCGCGGCGGTGGCGCCGCCGAACGGGCCGACAAAGGCCCAGTAGTCGTCGCTGGTATGCCCCTGCCAGCTGCTGTCACCCGCAGTGATGCGCGTGGCCTCGTCGAAGGGGTGCAGGAGCTTGGCGTGCATTTGTGTTCCCGTCTGTCATTCCGGGGCGATGCGCAGCATCGAACCCGGAATCTCGAGATTCCGGGTTCGGCTCTGCGAGCCGCCCCGGAATGACGGTCGTCATATCACAGCCATCGCTTGCTTGTGCAATTACGTATCAGGTAACGCCGCTTCCATGCCACGGAAAATCAGCCCGCGGCGTCGCGCAAATTCGGCAGCGACGGCGTGGTCGGGTTCACCGGCACGTTCCAGATCTCCTCGGCATATTCGCGGATGGTGCGGTCCGAGGAGAACCACGCCATGCGCGCGACGTTGAGGATGGAGGCGCGCGTCCAGGCCGGCGTCACCTGCCAGCGCGCGTCGACCGCGCGCTGCGCCTCGTAATAGGAATCGAAATCGGCGCTGACCATGTAATGGTCGAGATAGCGCAGCGCGTGCGCGATGGATTCGAAGCGGCCGGGATCGCCGGGCGAGAACTCGCCGCCGCCAATCGCGTTGATGGCGCGCTGCAGCTTCGGCGAATTGCGGATCACGTCGGAGGCGTCGAGCCCCTGCTTGCGCCGGATCATCACGTCGCCGGCCTCCATGCCGAAGATCGCGATGTTCTCGGGCCCGACATGGTCGCGGATCTCGATATTGGCGCCGTCGAGCGTGCCGATGGTGATGGCGCCGTTGAGCGCCAGCTTCATGTTGCCGGTGCCGGACGCCTCCATGCCGGCGGTCGAGATCTGCTCGGAGAGATCGGCCGCGGGAATGATCACCTCGGCGAGGCTGACATTGTAGTCGGGCAGGAACACCACCTTGAGCTTGCCGCCGATCGCGGGATCGTTGTTGACGACTTCCGCGACGTCGTTGATCAGCTTGATGATCAGCTTGGCGTAGCGGTAGCTCGCCGCCGCCTTGCCGGCGAAGATCTTCACCCGCGGCACCCAATTGCCGTTGGGGTCGTCCTTGATCGCCTGGTACAGCGCGACCGTCTCGATGATGTTGAGCAGCTGGCGCTTGTATTCGTGGATCCGCTTGATCTGCACGTCGAACAGCGCGGCGGGGTCGACCTTGATGCCGAGCCGCTCGCCGATCAGGCGCGCCAGCGCCGTTTTGTTGTGGAGCTTGACGCTGCGGAACCTCTTCTGGAATTCGACGTCGCTGGCGCGGGCCTCGATCAGCGAGAGCTGGGTCGGATCGTCGAGCACGGCGTCGCCGCAGCTCTCGCGCAACAGATCGGTCAGCTTCGGGTTCGCCAGCATCAGCCAGCGTCGGAAGGTGATGCCGTTGGTCTTGTTGGTGATGCGGCCGGGGTAGAGATGGTTGAGATCGTGGAATACGGTCTCGCGCATCAGGTCAGAATGCATCGCCGAGACGCCGTTGATGCGGTGCGAGCCGACGAAGGCGAGCTGGCCCATGCGCACGCGGCGGCCGCTCTTCTCGTCGATCAGCGAGACCGAGGCACGGAAGTCGATGTCGCCGGGGCAGCGCGCCTCGGCGAGCGCCAGATGCTGCACGTTGATGCGGTAGATGATCTCGAGGTGCCGCGGCAGCAGCCGCTCGAACAGTTCGACCGGCCAGGTCTCCAGCGCCTCGGGCAGCAGCGTATGGTTGGTGTAAGAGAGGGTGGCGACCGTGATCTTCCAGGCCTCGTCCCAGCGGAAATTGTGCAAATCGACCAGGATCCGCATCAGCTCGGTCACGGCAAGGCTCGGATGGGTGTCGTTGAGCTGCACCGCGACCTTGCTCGACAGGCTGCGCAGTTGGCCGTCGGAGGCCAGATGCCGCTTCACCAGATCCTGCAACGAGGCCGAGACGAAGAAATATTCCTGGCGCAGGCGCAGCTCGCGGCCCGCCGGGCTCTCGTCGTTGGGATAGAGAAACTTGCAGATCGCTTCGGCGCGCGACTGCTCGGCGCTGGCGCTGACGTAGTCGCCCCTGTTGAAGGCGTC
Source organism: Bradyrhizobium sp. (assembly GCF_016462955.1). Lineage (GTDB taxonomy): Bacteria > Pseudomonadota > Alphaproteobacteria > Rhizobiales > Xanthobacteraceae > Bradyrhizobium. The sequence continues at coordinate 2,969 of NZ_JAEMSD010000268.1, forward strand.
CAGCTTGAGCGGATCGGGCGAACGCGCCGACCACAGCCGCAGCGCGTTGACGTGCTCGCCGCGCCAGCCGACGATCGGCGTGTCATAGGCGATCGCCTGCACGGTTTCGCCGGGATGCCAGATCGCACGGTCGCGGCCCTTGTCGTCGACATGCTCGACGCCGCCGCCGAAATTGACGTCGTAGATCACTTCGGGCCGCTGCAATTCCCAGGGGTTGCCGAAGCTCAGCCATTCGTCGGGATATTCCTGCTGCCAGCCCTGATTGATGATCTGGCGGAACAGGCCGTAATCGTAACGGATGCCGTAGCCGATCGCGGGGATCGACAGCGTCGCCATGCTCTCCATGAAGCATGCCGCGAGCCGGCCGAGGCCGCCATTGCCGAGCGCGGCGTCCGGCTCGCATTTGCGCAGCTCCGGCAGCGAGACGCCGAGATCGCCGAGCGCGACCTCGAAGATCTTGAGCAGGCCCATGTTGTTGAGCGCGTCGCTGAACAGACGGCCGATCAGGAATTCGAGCGAGAGATAGTAGACCCGCTTGCGGCCAGCGTCGTAGCTGTGCTTCTCGGCCGTGAGCCAGCGATGCACGATGCGGTCGCGCAGCGCCAGCGCCGCGGCCTGGTACCAGTCGTGCTTGGTCGCCATGCCCGCGTCCTTGCCGATGGCAAGGCGCAGCTTCGCCAGGATTGCGCCCTTGATCTCGGCCAGTGCGAGTTCGTCGATCGGCTGCCCCGGGGCCGGAAAACTGGGCTGGAACGATGAATCCTGCAAAGCCGTCACTTCCTAGGTCGAAAGAGCTCTTACCAATCTACGCGTCGTGCCCTTGCACCGGAACTGTCGCCCGTGCCGTGCATGCGCTGGCGCTTATTTATGCAAGGAACGGGCCGAGTTGGGAACCCGGGCGAGCACGGAGAAACCTGGATTCGGTGCTAGATTACGAAAGATTCAGCCATCAGTGTGGAGAGGAGAGACCATGAGGATGTTGATCGAAATCGCCACCGCGGCTCTGCTCCTGGTCTGCATCAGCGCCTCCAGCGCGGCGTTTGCCGCCGGCAAACCCGGCCGCAGCGCCGATGGTCTCAGCTGCGGCTTCACGCTCCCGCAAAACGCGTCTCCGGCGGCGCGCTGCGCTGCGATCAAGCGCCAATGCGGCGGCAAGTTCTACGCACATGCGTGCGGCGACAAGCTGATGTCCGCGGCCAAGTAAGCGCCTTCACCTCCAGCGCCTTCAAGCCGCCTTGGTTTGCACCGCATCGCAAAACTCGGCGAGCCGATCCGCAAGCCGCAATGTTGCCGGGCTCGCATCCGG
>NZ_JAEMSD010000268.1:4284-9283 GCF_016462955.1 Bradyrhizobium sp.
ATCAGCGCGACCTCGGTTTTGTTGATCGGCGCAAAGCCGTCTTTCACGGTCAGCACGCGGTGGTCGGACTGGATCGCCATCTCCGACAGGATGCTGAGGCCCATGCCGGCGGCGACCGCGGCCTGGATGCCGGCGAGACTCGATGACGTATAGGCGGTGTGCCAGGCACGGCCGGCGCTTTCGAGCGCATGGATGGCGCCGGCGCGATAGATGCAGCCGAGTGGAAAGCCGATCAACGGCACCGAGGGGACGTCGACATCGATCGGATGGCTCTTGCTGGTGACCCAGTGCACCCGCTCCGGCCACACCGCGATGGCGTCCTTCGCGCCGGCCTCGCGCTTGTACAGCGCAAGGTCGAGCTCGCCGCGTTCGAGGTCGCGGGCGAGATGCTTGCTCTGGTCGGCGCGCACGTCGAGCCGCAATCCCGGATGCGAGCGCGAGAACGCGCCCAGCAATTTCGCCAGCCGGTAGGCCGCAAAATCCTCGGGAATGCCGAGCCGGATCGCGCCTTCGCCGCCCGGCTGCCGCAACACGTCGCGCGCCTCCTCGGCGAGCGAGAGCAGCCGCCGCGCATAGGACAAGAGGCGCTCGCCGGCCTCGGTCGGGCGCACGTCCTTGCCGTCGCGGTGCAGCAGGACCTGGCCGACATCCTCCTCCAGCCGTTTGATCTGTTGGCTCACCGTCGACTGCGTGCGGTGGACGCGCGCTCCGGCGCGGGTGAAGCCGCCGGACTCCACCACCGAAACGAAGCTGCGCAGTAGTTCGAGATCGAGCATGGTCGCCTACATTCGAAAATCCACTTATATCGAGTTAATCATTTAATTTCCAAATGACAAGCGGGCTCCCTAGATCGAGGGCAGAAGAAAAACATCCGAGAATGCCCTCATGTCGCTCGCGACCTCGCTTCCCACCCCTCGCAGCCGCTTCAACACATTGCCGCTGGCGATCGGCCTGTTCTGCCTGCTCTGGAGCTACGCCTTCGTCGCCGGCAAGATCGGCGTCACCCATTGCCCGCCGCTGATCCTGCTGGCGGCGCGTTTCTCGCTCGCCGGGGTCCTGATCCTCGGGGCGACGCTGATCCGCGGCGAAGCCTGGTCCTTGTCGTGGCGCGATGCAGCGATCTTCGCCGTGCTCGGCATCGCCAACAACGCGCTCTATCTCGGCCTCGGCTATACCGGCCTGCAATCGGTCTCGGCCGGTCTCGGCGGCCTGATCGTGTCGGCCAATCCCGTGTTCACCGCCGGCCTCGCCGCGCTGCTGCTCGGCGAAGGCATGACCTTGCGTAAGGCAAGCGGCCTCCTGCTCGGTGTCGTAGGCGTGACCGCGATCGTCTGGCACCGCCTCTCGGTCGGCACGGACAGCCTGCACGGCATCGTCTTCACGCTGGCCTCACTCGCCTCCATCGTTACCGGCACCATCCTGTTCAAGCTCCTCGCGCCGAGGGGCTCCTTGTGGATCGGCAACGGCGTGCAGAACCTCGCCGCCGGCATCGTGCTCGCGCCGATCGCGCTCATTTTCGCCGATGTCCAGGCGATCGACTATACGCCGAGCCTGATCGGCGCGTTCGCCTTCCTCGTGCTCGGCGGCTCGATCCTTGCCTACTGGCTCTGGTTTCATCTGCTGAAGGTGTGCGGCGCCACCGCCGCCAGCGCCTATCATTTCCTGATGCCGCCGCTCGGCATGCTGTTCGCGTTCCTCGTGCTCGGCGAGCAGGTCGAGGCGCGCGATCTCCTCGGCATCATCCCGGTCGCGCTCGGCATCTACCTGGTGACGCGGCCGGCGAAGGCGGCGGCGTGAGCTCAGCCGTCGTCATGGCCGGGCTTGACCCGGCCATGGCGGCGACGAGGCAGTATGCGCCCCTCAATCCTTCCTGAACACGATCGACGCCATCCAGCCCGTCATCAGTGCCATCGCCACGGTGGCGAGACCGTACAGGAACCCGTTGTTCCGCGCGGTCGTCGCGACGAACTGCTCGAAGCCGACCTTGACGATCTCGAACGCGGTCTCGGTCTTGCCGATGAACGCTCCGTTCGCGAACAGCTTGATCTCGACCTCGTAGGTCCCGATCGGCACCTCCGCCGGCAGCGGGATGCCGGTCCGGAACAGCGTCGGCGTCAGGAACGTCACCGCGCTTCCGTCCTCGCGATAGAGGCCGCGCTGGGTGCGCAGGCGGATGAAGGCCGAGCGAAACGCATCGTTCGGCACCACGTCGGCGAAATCGCCGCTGACACGCTGCGTCAGCAGCACGTTGTTGAGCCCGATCTGCTGCCGCCGCGCGATCTCCGGCGAGGTGATGGCGTCGAAGGGACGGTTGGCGAACAGCGCCAGATAGCTCGGGACCTGCAGGAACTGCCGGTAGTCGGAGTTGATCCAGATGCCGAAGGTGCGTTCCTTCCGCCGCGTCACCATGTCGGCACGGGGGCCCTTCACGGTGACGACGAGATCGTAGGCCGTGCGGTCGGCCGGCGTCGTCGCGTCCTTCTCGACCGATCCGAACAGCACCAGCTCCTCGCCGGAATAGTCCGGCGTCACCGTGACGCGGTGATTGGAAACCGACACGATCAGCCGCTCGGCCCGCGCGGCGCCGCCGAGCAGCAGGATCAGAACGATGGCGAGCAACGTGCGCATCATCCGCTCGCTCCGAGCTCGCGGATGGTGAAGAGGTCCGAGGGCTGGATCACCAGCTCGATCGCGAAGCGGATGCCGACCGAGAGAATCAGCAGCCCGAGCAGAAGCCGCAGCTGCTCGCCGCGGATCTTCTGGCCGGCGCGGGCGCCGAACTGGGCGCCGGTGACGCCGCCGATCATCAGGATCAGCGCCAGCACGGCGTCGACCAGGTGGTTGGTGACGGCGTGCAGCATGGTCGCGAACAGCATGGTGACCAGCGTCAGCACCATCGAGGTCCCGATCACCGTGGAGGTCGGCACCCGCAGCAGATAGATCATGATCGGCACCAGGATGAAGCCGCCGCCGATACCCATGATGGCGCCGATGAAGCCGATCAGGATGCCGACGACCACGACCGGAATGACCGAGAGATAGATCTTGGACCGCTTGAACCGCATCTTCAGCGGCAGGCCGTGGATCCAGTTGTGCGTTCGGCGCGGCGGCAGCGCGCCGCGCCGGGTCCGCATCAAGGCGCGCAGGCCTTCTGAGAACATCAGGCTGCCGACCGTGGTGAGCAGCACGACGTAGGAGAGCGCGATCATGAGGTCGAGCTGGCCGAGCGCGCGCAGCTGGGTGAAGGCCCACACGCCGAGCGTCGTCCCGGTGACGCCGCCGCAGAGCAGCACGCCCGCCAGCGCCGGATCGATCGCGCGCCGCCGCCAATATGAGAGCGCGCCGGAAAAGGACGAGGCCGCGATATGGCTCGCCACGGACGCGACCGCGACCGCCGGCGTGATGCCGATGAAGATCAGCAGCGGCGTCATCAGGAAGCCGCCGCCGATTCCGAACATGCCGGACACGAACCCGACTGCGGCGCCCATCGCCAGCACCAGCAGGACGTTGACCGGAAGATCGGCGATCGGAAGATAGAGCTGCATCGAAGGACCACGCTCCGGCGAGACGGATCGATGAACGCGCAATGCCCGCCGGAGGGCCGGAACGATTGCCGCGTCCTTCCATAGCGGAATTCGTCAGCCGGAGGGACCGGGAAATTTCCACGTGGTGAATGAACGCGGCGTCGGCATCGACGCTTTTGCTCCTCACCCTGAGGAGCCTGCGCAGCAGGCGTCTCGAAGGGCGAGGCCCGGACCGAGAGGCGGGGCCTGCATGGTTCGAGACGCGCGCGAGGGCGCGCTCCTCACCATGAGGGGAGAGATTTCAATGCGCCGCTGAGGCCGACCGCTTCGTCGCAACCGCCTTCGCCGCCGGCTTGGCGCTCGCCTGCGGCGCGCTGTCCCAGCCGCCGTTCGGCGTCGCGACGTTGACGGCATCGTCGGGCTGCGGCTCGGCGCTGAAGGTCTGGATCGCGAGCTTGGCGGCGGCGAGCGATTGCGGGTCGAGACGCTTGGCGACGTCGTCGCGCTTGCCGGACGCATCGGTGTCGCCCTGGGCGGCCGCCAGGCTGAACCATTTGTAGGATTCGGCGAGGTTCTGTTCGACGCCGATGCCGCGGGCATAGAGGATGCCGAGGTTGAACTGGCTGTCGGCGACGCCGCGATCGGCCGCTTTGCGGAACCAGTGCGCCGCGCTCTTGTAGTTCGCACCGCGTCCGCCGCCATCTGCGTCGAGCACCGCGAGATTGTGCATCGCCTTGGCGTTGCCGCGCTCGGCCGCCTGGGTGTAGTAGCGGCGGGCGATGTCGGCGTCCTTCTTCACCCCCAGGCCCTTTTCGTAGAGCGTGCCGAGGCGGAAGGTGGCGGGCACCACGCCGGCCTGCGCGGCACGGTCGTACCATTTGGCGGCTTCGTCGTAATTCGTCGCGACGCCCTTACCCTCGGCAAAGCGCAGCGCGACCTCGTAGGCCGCGGTCGCATCGCCCTTCATCGCGGCGGTGCGCAGGGCCGGGCCGCCGATGGCGTCGGGCAGTCTTTCGCTCGGCGGCACCTGGACGAGGCCCAGCCTGGCGCGGCTCGTGCCCGACAGCGCGCCGGTGACCTCGCCGGAAGCCGGCGGCGCGGCCGTGGCAGGCGCGGGCGGAATTTCGACCGAGGCCGAGCCGCCGGGACTCGTGGCCGGCAACGGCGCGGCATTGTTCTGGGACTGCCGTCCGATCGGTGTCGGCGAGGTCATCGACGGCGTAATCTGCTCGGGCGCGGCGGGCTTGCTCTCCGCAGGCGGCGGTGCGGGCTGCGGCGCCGGCTCGCTCGGAACGTCCTGCATCGCCTGCGGCGCCGGCGCGCTGCCGCCATCGAGCAGGTTCATGGCCATCTTGAAGGTGCCGAGCACGATCACGACCACGCTCGCGCCGACCAGCAGCGAGCGGATCTTGGATGTGATGGTCGAACCCTCGTCCTTGCCCTTCTCCTTGGATCGATCGGCACCGGCCTTGGCG
>NZ_JAEMSD010000269.1 GCF_016462955.1 Bradyrhizobium sp.
GCGTGGGCGCGGGCCGTCGCATTTCCTCGGCAAAGGACGGGCGCGCGGGCCGCGGCGGCGGCTCGGGCATTTGCGGCTCGGGATGGTCGAGCAGTTCGGGTCGCGGCGCTTCATCGGCCCAGCTGCCGGCATCGGGCATGGGCGCAAGTCGCGGCGGTTCGGCCGCATTCGGCCGTTGTGGCAGCTGGTCGCGGCTCGGCGCGGCACGCACGATATTGGGCTCGACGACGATGTCGGTCGGGCCGCCGATCATCAGCAGATGTTCGACATTGTCGCGCCGGACCAGCACCAGGCGCCGCCGGCCATCGACCGCGGCAGCGTCGATCACGGCAAGGCGCGGCATCCGGCCGCGCTGGGTATTGGCGCCGATCCGGCTGCCGGCGAATCGGCGGACCAGCCAGGCAGCGACGCCGATCAACGCCAGCACGACGATGAACGCGACGATGAAGGTGATTGGGCTGCCTTGCATACTTGTCCCCGACAAATGGCGCTTTTCTCGTGCCCGTGGGTCGGTTTAACCCCAACGGACGGACGATGCCCCAAACTGCGATTTCTTAACGTTCCACGGCAAGTTTTGCCGTCCCCAACTCTTAATAACCTATGAATCGCCCGATCCAAAACGACTTCTTGGCCTGTGCACGGGCCGCCAAATGGTTGGGTTAATGGCAGTTTTGGGAGACGTAGAAACACGGGTGGGCGCATCAGTGCGCTGCCGGGGGACATAGGCCCGCGGCTTCTTAACCAGCTGTTAACCATACACGCGGCAAATTCTGCCTAGCTTCGGGCTTGGAGCCGAAAGCGGGCGGAAGGAGCCGCGACGATGTCCATCAACGACATTCCGGAACTGTCGGTGCTTCGGACCAAGATGCAGTGGCACCAGGAGCGCCAGCGCGTCCTGTCGGAGAACGTCTCCAATTCCGATACGCCCAAATTCCGGCCGCGCGACCTGGTCGAGCCGAAGTTCGACAAGGCCGGCGCGGTCGCGGGCTCGATGGGACCACTGACGCTCACCCGCACCAGCGGCTCCCATATGGCGCCATCGGGGGCGGCCTCCGCATTCGACCAGAACAGGAACGCGGGTTTCGAGACCCGCCCCGCGGGCAATGCCGTCAATCTCGAAGAGGAGATGATGAAAGCCGCCAGCAACCAGATGGACTACGCGGCGGTGACCTCGCTCTATTCGAAGAGCCTGCGACTGCTCAAGACCGCGATCGGCAAGGCCTAGGCATGATCCGGCAACAAGGGGAGCTAGGGGTGCATCATGGCAAATGACAGCAGCGATTTCGCCCGCTCGATGGCAATCGCGACATCCGGCCTGCGCGCACAGGCCGGGCGTATGCGGGTGATCTCCGAGAATATCGCGAACGCAGATTCGACTGCGCCGACCGCCGGCGGAGATCCCTATCGGCGCAAGGTGCCGACCTTCTCCTCAGCGCTCGACCGCACGCTCGACGCGCAGGTCGTCACCCTCGGCAGGATCAAGCCCGACCAGTCCAATTTCCGCGTCAGATACGAGCCCAACAATCCGGCCGCCGATGCCAGCGGCAACGTGAAATATCCGAACGTGAACTCGGTGGTCGAAATGACGGACATGCGCGATGCGCAGCGGTCCTACGAGGCCAATCTCAACATCATCAGTGCGACGCGCCGGATGATCCAGCGCACGCTCGACATCCTCAAGAGCTGAACAGGACATCATAAGCCATGGCATCACCGACAGTCGCCGCGAATGCTTACGCCAGCCTCGCCCGGGTGCTGGAGAACACGTCCCCCGGCAAGGGCAGCGAACCGAACGGGCAATCCTTCGCCTCGATGCTGAAGGACGCCGTCGGCAGCGTCGTGGAGTCCGGCCGCAAATCCGATGCGCAGACGGTGGCGATGGCCGCCGGCAAGGCCAACGTGATGGACGTGGTGACGGCGGTCGCCGACACCGACGTCGCGGTGTCGACGCTGGTCTCGGTCCGCGACCGCGTCATCGCGGCGTACGAAGACATCATGAAGATGCCGATTTAGTCACCGCTGTCATTCCGGGGCGGTGCGAAGCACCGAACCTGGAATCTCGAGCTTCCGGGTTCTCGCTTCGCGAGCCCCGGAATGACGTCAATAGTTGGAAGCGAGAACGCTCAAATGACCGGCCCCGAAACCCTCGACGTCGCGCGCGACGCGATCTGGACCATCGTGATCGTGTCCTCGCCGCTGATGGTGGTCGGCCTCGTGGTCGGCGTCATCGTGTCGCTGTTCCAGGCGCTGACGCAAATCCAGGAGCAGACGCTGATCTACGTGCCGAAGATCCTCGCCATCTTCGCCACGATGCTGCTGGCGCTGCCGTTCATGGCCGATTCGATGCACGCTCACATGATGCGGATCTCGTCGCGAATCATCGGCGGCTGAGGCACAATGCGTCGTGCGGTGGATTTGACATTCGCCTTGGCGGCCCCGCGAGTCGCGTTGGCGAATGTCAAATCCAATAGCCGCACGACTATTGAGATTTGCGAATGCCTCTTTGGCTCCAACATTCGCAAAGGTGCCTGCCGAGATGGCATGCGAATGTCGGAGCCGAGGCATTCGATTATGCGCATCGACGTCTCGCTGCTGCCGGCGCTCGCCGCTTCCTTCATGCTTGCCTTCGCCCGGGTCGGCGCGATGGTGATGCTGCTGCCGGGGCTGGGCGAGACCAACATTCCGACGCGCATCAAGCTCTCGATCGCGCTGCTGCTCACGCTGATCATCCTGCCGCTGCATCGCAACGCCTACCAGGTCGACATGGGCTCGCTGGCACCGCTGCTGGTGCTGATGCTGCATGAGATCGCGATCGGCATCGTGCTGGGCGCGACGGCGCGCGTGACCCTGTCGGCGCTGCAGGTCGCAGGATCCGTGATCGCGCAGCAGATGGGGCTCGGCTTCGTCACCTCGGTCGATCCGACGCAGGGACAGCAAGGCGTGCTGATCGGCAATTTCCTGACCATGCTGGGGATAACGCTGCTGTTTGCCACCGACAGCCATCATCTGGTCATCGCGGCGCTGAACGACAGCTACACCATCTTCGCGCCGGGCGAGATCGTGTCGAGCGGCGACGTCGCCTCGCTGGCAACGCGCGCCTTCTCCGCCGCGTTCCGCCTCGGCTTGCAGCTTTCCGGGCCGTTCCTGGTGTTCGGCCTCGTCTTCAACATCGGGCTCGGCATACTGGCGCGGCTGATGCCGCAGATGCAGGTCTATTTCGTCGGCGTGCCGCTGTCGATCTTCGCGGGCTTCATGGTGCTCGCCGTGGTGCTCACTGCGATGATGGGCACCTATCTCGACTATTTCATCGGTGTGATGCACCAGATGATGCCGCTCAAGTGACGGGGGTCGAACGATGGCGGAAGACAACGATCCCGAAAGTCAAACAGAAGATCCGACGCAAAAGCGGCTCGACGATGCGCTCGAACGCGGCGACGTCGCCAAGAGCCAGGAGATCAACACCTGGTTCATGATGGCGGGCGGCACGCTCGTGGTGGCGACCTTCTCGGGCTCGGTCGGCAGCGGGCTGCTGACGCCGATGCGCGGCCTGCTCGCCAATTCCTGGATGATCAAGACCGACGGCAAGGCCCTGCTCGCCCTGATGCAGCAGATCGAAATCGCCATATTGGCGGCGGTCGGCGTGCCCTTGCTGATGCTGGTGCTGGCCGCCATTGCCGGCAACATGCTGCAGCACCGTCTGGTGTGGTCGGCCGAGTCCCTCAAGCCCAAATTCAACAAGATCTCGCCCGGCGCCGGCTTCAAGCGCATCTTCGGCAAGCAGGCGGCCGCCAATTTTCTCAAGGGCATCGGCAAGCTCGTTGCCTTGGCGGTGGTCATGACCATGATCCTGTGGCCGGAGCGGCATCGGATGGAGGCGATGGTCAGGCTGGATCCGGCGGCCATGCTCGGCGCCAGCACCAGCATGACCATCCAACTGCTCGGCGCGGTGGTCGCCGCGCTCGCGATCGTCGCCATCGCCGACTACTTCTTCCAGTACCGAAGCTGGTTCCAGCGGCAGAAGATGTCGCTCCAGGAGATCAAGGAAGAGTACAAGCAGTCCGAAGGCGACCCGCACATCAAGGGCAAGATCCGGCAGCTGCGGCAGCAGCGCGCCAAGAAGCGCATGATGGCCGCGGTTCCCAAGGCTTCGGTGATCATCACCAACCCGACCCACTATTCGGTGGCGCTGTCCTACGAGCGCGGCATGACCGCGCCGATCTGCGTCGCCAAGGGCGTCGACAACCTCGCCTTCAAGATCCGGGAGATCGCGCGCGCGCACGACATCCCGATCGTCGAGAACGTGCCGCTCGCCCGGGCGCTCTACGCCACCGTCGACATCGACCAGGAAATCCCGACCGAGCACTATCACGCCGTCGCCGAGGTCATCGGCTACGTCATGCGGCTGAAGCGCGGATTCAGCGCCGGGCAGGGATAAGACACCCGAAAAGTACCGGAAATGGCCCTAAATTGGGAATCAGCGTACCTTTCGCCCTCGCTGCCCTTGCACCCCAGGGTCCGATTGAGGCAGGGAGGACCCCACGCGCCCGGTAGCGCGTTGATTCTCTGCCGACAGGCTGCGCCAGCTCGAGAATGACCGCCGAGACCGACCACGACCTCACACGCGATCCCGTTGCGGCGCACGAGCCGTCGCCGCGCTCGGGCAGCATTGCGCTTGTGCTGCTGGTGGCCGCCGGCCTCGTCGCCGTTGCCGTGGGGCTGATGACGCTCGGGCGCGCGCAGGCGCAGCCCTATATCCTCGGCATCCTCGCTGTGCTGGCGATGGTCGGCCTGTTCAACCTGTTCGCCTTCGCCGCCGGCATCATCCGCTTTGCCGACCGCAATCTCGACGATCCCATCATCGCCCGCATCTCCGATCACGCCTTCGACGGGCTCGCGGTCACGGATGCTCGCGGCCACGTGGTCTATTCCAATGCCGCCTATCTCACCCTGACCGGCGCCAGCGGCCCGCAGGACGTGCGTCCCGTGGAGCGCGTCTTCATCGGAAATCCCGACGTCTCCGAGGCCGTGTTCCGGCTGCTGAAGGCCGCGCGCGAGGGCAAGCGTCAGCAGGAAGAGGTGCGCATCTCCGGCCAGGACGGCAACCAGGGCCGCTGGCTGCGCATGCGTGTGCGTCCGCTCGGCACCGGCAAGCGCGAGGCGAAATACGCGGTTTGGTCGATTGCCGACATCACCCGCGACCGCGAGCGCCAGGAGGACGTGTTCCAGGAGCTCCAGCACGCGATCGAATATCTCGATCACGCGCCTTGCGGCTTCTTCTCGGTCAATCCGGCCGGCGAGCTCGCCTATGTCAACGCGACGCTGGCGAACTGGCTCGACTACGACCTCGCCGAGATCGGATCGGGCGGCTTGAAGCTCACCGACATCGTCTCCGGCGACGGCGCCTCGCTGCTGACCTCGATCGTGGCGGTGCCGGGCGAGGTCAAGACGGAAGTCTTCGACATCGACCTGCGCATGCGCTCCGGCAAGACCATGCCGGTACGGCTCTATCACAAGCTCGCCTTCGGCGCCGACGGCGCGCCGGGGCCGTCGCGCACGCTCGTGATCAGCCGCGCCCGCGATGAGCGCAGCGACCCCGACCGCGCGGCCGAAGTGCGCTTCATGCGCTTCTTCGACCATACGCCGATGGCGATCGCGACGGTCGACCGTGCCGGTAACGTCGTGCGCGCCAACGCGCGCTACGCCAAGCTGGGTCAGGCACTGGGGCTCGACACCGCTTCCAAGTCGATCTTCCGCGCAGTCAATGCGCGCGACCGGCACCTCCTGATCGCCGCCATCAACCAGGCCGCCGAGGGCCAAGCCGACGTCGCGCCGGTCGAGGTCGCGCTGGAAGGGACCAAGGAGCGCTGGGGCCAGTTCTTCGTCACGCCGGTCGATTCGGCCGAGAACGACGCCGAAGCCGCCATCGTGCACATGCTCGAGACCACAGAGCGGCGCGCGCTGGAGAACCAGATCAACCAGTCGCAGAAGATGGAGACGGTCGGCCAGCTCGCCGGCGGCATCGCCCACGACTTCAACAACGTGCTGTCCGCCATCATGATGGCGAACGACTTCCTGCTGAACGCGCACAAGCCGACCGACCCGTCGTTCCAGGACATCATGCAGATCAAGCAGAACGCGACGCGCGCTGCGACCCTGGTGCGTCAGCTGCTGGCGTTCTCGCGGCGGCAGACGCTGCGGCCGCAGGTGCTCGATCTCGGCGATGCGCTCTCCGACCTGGCCATGCTGCTGCGCCGCCTGATCGGCGAGAAGGTCAAGCACGAGACCATCCACGGCCGCGATCTCTGGCCCGTCAAAGTCGACGTCTCCCAGTTCGAGCAGGTGATCGTCAACCTCGCGGTGAACGCGCGCGACGCGATGCCGGATGGAGGCAAGCTGATCATCCGCACCGCCAACGTCACTGCAGAAGAAGCGGCCAAGCTCGCCTACAAGGGCATGCCGGCGGCGGACTATGTGCGGATCGAGGTCGCCGATACCGGCACCGGCATCCCTGCCGACATCCGCGACAAGATCTTCGAGCCGTTCTTCTCGACCAAGGAAGTCGGCAAGGGCACCGGCCTCGGGCTGTCCACCGTCTACGGCATCGTCAAGCAGACCGGCGGCTTCATCTACGTCGATTCCGAGCCGGGGCAGGGCACCTCGTTCCATATCTTCCTGCCGCGCCACGTCGCCGAGCCGGAGGCACAGGTCGAGCCGCCCTCAGCCGCAATCGGCGCGAGCAACGGCGCCGCGAAAGAGGCCACGCCCGCCGCGCCGGCAGAGGCGAAGCCGCGCACCGATCTCACCGGACAGGGCACCATCCTCCTGGTCGAGGACGAGGAGGGCCTGCGCGCCCTCAACGCGCGTGGCCTGCGCTCGCGCGGTTACACCGTGGTCGAGGCCGAGAACGGCGTCGAGGCGATGGATGTGCTGGCGGAGCAGAGTGGCGCAATCGATCTCGTCGTGTCGGACGTCGTCATGCCGGAGATGGACGGCCCGACGCTGCTGAAGGCGATGCGGGAGAAGAACCCCGACATCAAGTTCATCTTCGTGTCGGGCTATGCCGAGGACGCCTTCGAGAAGAGCCTGCCCGAGGGTCAGCAGTTCGACTTCCTGCCGAAGCCGTTCACGCTCAGCCAGCTGGTGGCGGCGGTGAAGGAGACGATGACCAAGCAGGGATGAGGGCAAAGGCTCTAAGCCTTCCTCATCGCGAGCCACTGCGCCCGCGCGAAGCGCGGCCTGATGGCAGGCTCCGGGAAGTCCTCGGGGAAAAGCGGAAATTCCGTCGCAAAACCACCGGTAACGAGCGACCATGGTTCTTTCGCGCACCCTGCCAAGCGCCCGCCAAATATGGGCTTTTGCCACATCCCCGCGACTGAGGGCCGCAGCCACAAGTTCCGAAACCGGCTTCACTTTTCGGGAAGTCTGCCCATCTTAGGGGCACGTCCCCATGCCGGGGATTTGGGAAACGCACATGACTTTCTCGCTTCGCTCCCGGAAATTCTTCAACACGATCGCCGTCGTGCTGGCGCTTGCGCTGCCGACCGCGTTGACGATCTCGTCCGCCGACGCCCGTGCGGGTGGCGGCATGTCGTCCGGTTCGCGCGGTACGCGCTCCTATTCGGCGCCGCCGTCGACCACGACGGCGCCGGGCTCGACCTCGCAGTTCAACCGCACCTACACCCAGCCCGGTGCAGGGATGAACTCGGCGGCTTCCGCGCCTGCGCGCGGCGGCATGTTCGGTCGCGCCGGCGGCTTCATGGGCGGCCTTGCGGCCGGCTTCCTCGGTGCGGGCCTTCTCGGCATGCTGTTCGGCGGCGGCCTGTTCGGCGGCCTCGGCGGCCTGTCCTCAATCCTCGGCCTGATCATCCAGATCGCGCTGGTGGTGCTCGTGGTCCGGCTGGCGATGTCCTGGTGGCAGCGCCGGCACGCCCCCCGGGCGGCCTACGCCAATGCTGATGCCGGCGCAGCGCCCGGACCGCAGACGAACCAACGCAGCGGGCTCGCTGGTGGCCTTGGCGGCGGTCTCGGCAGTGGTCTTGGCGGCGGACTTGGCGGCTTCGGCTTCGGCGGTGCCAACAACGCGCCGCTCGAAATCAAGCCTGATGATTATGAGGCGTTCGAGCGTCTGCTCGGCGAAGTCCAGGCGGCCTGGTCGAACGAGGACGTGGCCAAGCTGCACACGCTCGCGACGCCGGAAATGGTCTCCTATTTCGAGCAGGACCTCGCCCAGAGCCGCGCCCGCAACGTCGTCAACAAGGTCACCGATGTGAAGCTGTTGCAGGGCGACCTCGCCGAAGCCTGGCGCGAAGGCGAGACCGACTACGCCACGGTGGCGCTGCGCTTCGCGCTCACCGACAAGACGGTCGACCGCAACACCGGCGCCGTCGTCGCCGGCAGCGAGCAGCCGGGCGAGGCGACCGAAGTCTGGACCTTCGCCCGTCGCCCGAACGGCGGCTGGGAATTGTCGGCGATCCAGCAGACCAACTGATCCGCTGTCACCTCAGAAATCAGGGCGTCGTGCTTTCCGCACGGCGCCCTTTTTCTTTGAGCGCAATCCTCACATCAATCGCGGGCAGCGTCGCGCGACACTGATGGAACTTCGCGGTGAGTGATACATTGGTTCCGTCGCCCACGTGCACGGACCCATCCCATGAAATACGAGCTCTACTACTGGCCCGAGATCCAGGGCCGCGGTGAATATGTGCGGCTGGCGCTGGAGGAGGCAGGGGCCGATTACGTCGATGTCGCACGTGGTCCGCGCGGAACGGCCGAGATGATGAAGATGATGGACGCGAAGGGCACGCCGCCCTTTGCGCCGCCGTTCCTGAAGGCGGGCAAGCTCGTCATCGGCCAGACTGCCAACATCCTGCTCTATCTCGGCGCCCGCCATGGGCTTGCGCCAAAGACGGAAGCCGGCAGGCTCTGGGTGCACCAGCTCCAGCTCACCATCACGGACCTCATCGTCGAGATCCACGACACACATCATCCGCTCGGCCCCTCGCTCTATTACGAGGACCAGAAGGCGCCGGCGAAGAAGCGCACGGCCGATTTCTGGGACGAGCGCGTGCCGAAATATCTCGGCTATTTCGAGCGGCTTCTCGCCGATAGCGGCGGCACCTATGTGACGGGTCGCCGCCTGACCTATGTCGACCTCTCGCTGTTCCAGATCGTCGACGGGCTGCGCTATGCCTTCCCGAAGCGCATGAAGGCGTTCGAGGCGGATGTCCCGGGCCTTGTCGGCCTGCACGAGCGCATCGCCGCGCGGCCGAACATCA
>NZ_JAEMSD010000270.1:0-4320 GCF_016462955.1 Bradyrhizobium sp.
ACGCTCGCGCGCTCAAGCCGCCGGTGGCTGCAGCTCTCGCTACTTCTTCTTCGCGGGTCCGAAATCCGGTTGCCAGGCGGCGTCCTTGCGGGACGGCGCCGCGGCGATCACCTTGGTCTTCTCCTTCTTCGGCTTCTTGGTTTCGCGGTTGCCGCGTTGCTGGCCCTTTGCCATGTCGCTCTCCCTTGCTGGTTTGAGTTCGTCGAATTCATCGGGCTGCAGAACACGGCCACGCGGGGTGCAGACCCTGACGTCCATGTAGCCCTCGCGCAGCAGCTTTTTAGCCAGACGCAGCGCCACCGTCGCAGTTCCACGGCCGAGATTGGAGCTGCCGTATTCGTTGGTGCCGCTGACCAGATACGGCACGCGTATCGTCCTAGCCATTGAGGACCGCAGCGGCGCAGACGAGCAGAAGAAGAAACAACGGAACGATCACGGGCGGCACGATCCATTCCGAGATGCGAACACGCGACATCGAACGCTCCTGCGAAGCCTTCGGCGGGAGCACACGTGACCCTCAGTCACCGGTCGATACCGTTGAGACGTGCGGTGATGCGAATGACCCTACGCCCGCGCCGGGCCAATGGCGAGCGCCAAATGCCGTGCAGAAGGTCGCCGCCGCGGTATTATCGTTTCCGGCATCAGACGATATCGCTGGCTATTGCGCTGCCAAAGGCGCATGCTCGCAGCAGTCGGCACCGGTTGGGGCTTCACTTGCGAAAGGCACGCGTGCATGACCACCCGATCGCGGCGAGAGACCGTCGTCTTCAGGCATCCGTTCCGTATCCGCGGCATCGAGCGCATCTTGCCGGCGGGCGCCTATGAGGTGGTCACGGACGAGGAATCTATCGACGGCTTGACCTTCGCCGCCTATCGCCGGATTGCCACGATGATCACGGTGCCCGCCGAGAATGCGCGCGGCACCATGGAGAGACTGTCGATCGGCTCTGTCGATCTTGCGAATGCGCAAGCTGCGGACGCGAGTATCGCCAATGACTGACCATCCGGTCGATCTCGACAAGCGCCGTGGCATGGCCGCGCAGAAGGCCACCGACCTGCGCCGAGCGCTGGCCGAGGTCGAGGCCCATGTCCGGGAGCTGCGCGAGCGCGAGGCCGATCTCGAACACCGCATGATGACGGTGCCTGCGGCTTCCTGGCCGGAGGCCGCCGTGAAGGCACGGCATCTCCTCAACCTCTATGCTGCGAGCCTGCCCGCGGAGGACACGCGCCACCGCGCGCTCGTGTCGGCGCTGTTCGACGATTTCGCCCGGCTGGCTGGAGAGGGCTGAGGCGACCGACACCCGCTGGATGCTCGATACGAATGCTGGGCGCCAGCCGCAACAGGCGAGGTCCGGGTCAACGATTGCACGGCGAGCTTCGCCGAGCTGCAAACACGCAACGGAGTGTGCCATGACACTGACGAGCGGCCGCTTTATCGATCACGAATACGACCGGATGATCGTCCGGTTCTCGATGCATGACGGTGCAAGGGAGATTCCTTGCGCGATATCGACCTCCGCAATGGACGATCTCGAGCGAGGCCCCCAGGTGAAGCCCGAGCAGCGGGAAGCCCAATTCACTCGTCTCCGCGATCGCATCGAAGCATGCGCCGCGAACAAGTATCGCGCCACGGAGTTCGAAGGCACGCCGCCAGGCATCGTGCTCAGAGGAATCGATTTCAGGCCATAAGCAACGAAGATGGTCGCTATTCCGGCCTCGCCTTGATTTCCGGCAGCGGCGCCTTGCGCTCGAACGGCTTCTTCTTCGGCGGCGCGGGCAGCAGTCCCTCCCTGATCGCCTGCTTTCGGGCCAGCTTGCGGGCGCGGCGAATGGCCTCGGATTTCTCGCGGGTCTTCCGCTCGGACGGCTTCTCGTAAGACCGGCGCTGCTTCATTTCACGGAAGACGCCCTCGCGCTGCATCTTCTTCTTGAGAACACGGAGTGCCTGCTCAACATTGTTGTCTCTGACGAGTACGTGCAAATGATCCTCCTAGCTGGGGCTGCGCATGCGACACGTCCTGCAGGGCAGCCAATTGCGCAGGAGCTTTCATTGCGATTGTTGAGGATCATGGCGGCGACATTCGTCGCGGCCTCCGACGAGCCGATCTGCCTGTCACGGCGAGCAGCTTGGTGACCTTGACGTGACCACCGTCGCGCCGCGCTGTCAATCGATAACGACCGGCTTGCATGTCGAGGGACACACGCAAGGCGGCGCGATCGGGAACGGCAGATCGCTACGTCAAAACAAACCGGCTTCACTTCTTGCAAAACCGTGAAAGTCGTGTATATTGAAGCTGTTCGATTAGCCGCTGTGCCTTGTTGAATGCGCCCGCGGGCTCCTTTTCCAAAGACATCGACGAAGTTGAAGGTAACCGCGCGAGCGTCGTGCGGGATGCGCTTGCGCGCTTTGGAGAAGAAAAATGACGACAGGTACCGTTAAGTGGTTCAATGGTCAAAAGGGTTTCGGCTTCATTCAGCCGACCGACGGCGGCAACGATGTGTTCGTTCACATCAGCGCCGTTGAAAGGGCCGGTCTTGCCGGTCTCGGCGAGGGCCAAAAGGTCAGCTTCGAGATCAAGACGGACAAGATGCGAGGCAAAGTCAGCGCCGAGAACCTCGCGCTGGCTTGATATCGTGGCGCCGTTTCACGGATGTACTGAAACGGTCGTTCTGCCCGCTCAATCCTTGGATTGAGCGGGTGTAGTCATTTGCGGAGCCGGGTGAGCGATGAGCACCAAGCGATCGGCTGAGCCGTCACCCGAGAGTATCGCGCGTTCCGATCGCAGGCGTCTGGCCGCCGAAGAAGGCGCAAGGGCCTTAGCAGACGTCGAAAAGCAGGGCGTCGAGGTTCGCAAGAACATGGCGCGGCTCCGGGAGGCGCGCGAGGCGAAGGAAGCGGCCGATGAAGCTCTTCGGTTGACCTTGCCTGCGCCGACACTCAAGAAACGTTCAAGGAAGCCGCCGCGATAGTCGCCTTCGACGCAGTTGGCGAGGCTCTGACGTTCCGATCACATGCCGGAGAGTGCCGATCGTGCCGCGAATCAAGCCAGACCACGGAACCATCACTTTCTTTCTCGCGTCCGGCGCAAATCGGCAGTTGTGCCGGCTTGCCACGGAATTCGACACACAGAAGCAGGCCTTCAGCTATCTGCGGAAGCATCGAACCGAGTTCGAGCGCATAGCGCGGGCACGCATGGCCTCGGGAGAGTTCGAGGACGGCATCGTCGTGCTTTCGATGCTCTAGTCTGAACATGCGAGCATTATGGCTCTAACGCGTCCTTTCGGACTGGCCTTGTTGTTCCGCCTCTCTCGCCAGCCGTTCAGCCTTCAGCCGCTCCCGATTTGCCTGGAAAGCCTGGTCCGCCTTCTCATAATCAGTCGCGGGCTTGGTTGGGCTCTGTTTGAAGAAGCTGTTCGCCTCGGTCTCTGCACGCGATTGAGACTGCCGTTTCATTGCTGGTACTCCATATCTCCGGTAATTTCAGGCCCGGCGGTGTCGGCGCGTTGGTGCTCGACCTATTCTGTGATTGGCTTGTTGCGCTTCGACCGATCAAATCGTACCTCGTCGAACTCCTTGGGTCCATCGAGCAATTCCCGCTTGCGGGTTGCCCTGCCCTGCGCCGTGGCTGCCGCGTCCTCCATGTCATCGATCGCATCGGCGGCCATTTTGCGAGCGCGCCTTTTCTGACGATCCGGATCGGCGTGCAACGAAAGCCCCAGTTCCACCAATCGGCCTATCGCCTCGGACAGGCTGGGCTCGTCGCTTTGACGAGCGATCCATACCGTGATCGCCTTGAGCTGCTGTTGCGAAGGTCGAAAGCCTGCCGCTCGGGCGGTTGCTGTGCTTTCCGGTTTTTTCATCAGGCCAATGCAGTTTGAAAGCGCGGCATGACGCGATACCCGTCCAGCGGCGGTCAAAGACCAAATCGCCGGACGCAGATCCGTTCCAATCGGCCAGGGAATATCGCTCGAGGTAGCTACGCCGACCGCTTCACCGCCTCGCGTCCCGATTCCGCAACATCGAGCCGTCCCAGCATCGTCCTCGCCCGCTCGGCGCAATGCTCGATCAGCCAGCGCTCGAAGGCGACCGGCGGTAGCGCGGGGGCGTAGAGGAAGCCCTGGACAACGTCACAGCCGATCCCGGCCAGCGTCTTGCGCTGGCCCTCGGTCTCGACGCCCTCGGCAACGACGGTCATGCCGAGGCCCTGGCCGACGCGGACCACGGCGGTGGCAATCGCGAGCGCTCCGGCGTCACGCTCGATGTCGCGCATGAAACTGCGGTCGATCTTCAATTCGCGAATCGGAAGATGCGCAAGCCGG
>NZ_JAEMSD010000270.1:4330-7535 GCF_016462955.1 Bradyrhizobium sp.
GCTGAGACTCGAATAGCCGGTGCCGAAATCGTCGACGGAGAGGCCGACGCCGAGCTCGCGGATCGCGTTCATCGTCTCCAGCGCTGCGGCGCCGTCCTGCATGAACGCGCCTTCGGTGATCTCCAGCATCAGCGCGTCCGCAGGCAGATCGTGCTCGGCCAGGATGTCTTCGAGCCGCGCGGCCAGCGTGACGTTGCGGAAGTTGATCGGCGACAGGTTCACCGACACGCAAGGAATGTTCAGGCCGGCGCGGCGCCAGCTCGCCATCTGCCGGCACGCCTCGCGCACCGACCACAGGCCGATCTGCTCGATCAGGCCGCATTCCTCGGCGAGCGGAATGAATTTGGCCGGCGAGACGTCGCCGAGCACGGCATCATGCCAGCGCGCCAAGGCCTCGACGCCATGGATCGCGCCGTCGCAGCTGCGGACCTGCGGCTGGTAGCTGAGGGTCAGCGCGCCATCCGCGACGGCACGGCGGAGCGCTGCGATCAGCGCCAGGCGCTGCTCGGTGAGCCCGTTCATCTCGGCGCTGAAGATGCGATGGGTCGAACGTCCCCCCTGCTTGGCCATGTACATGGCGGCGTCGGCCTGTTGCATCAGCGTGTCGATGTCGGTGGCGTAATCTGGATAGAGGCTGATGCCGATGCTGGCGGACATCGGCATCAGCTTCGATCCCAGCCGCAGGGGCCGCGCCAGCGCCTCCGTGACGTCAGCGGCGACGCGCCCGGCGCTCGCGGCGTCACGCTGCGGCAGCAAGATGACGAATTCGTCGCCGCCGAGCCGGCCCAGCATGTCGCCAGGGCCGATGTGCTCGCGCAGGCGCTGCGCCAGCTGGACCAGGAGCTCGTCGCCGGCGGCGTGGCCGAGCGTGTCGTTGACGTCCTTGAAATGATCGACGTCCAGGAAGGCCAGCGCAACGTGGCCGCCGGTCGGGCAGGCATCGATCGCGGTGGTGATCAGATGCCGGAGCTGAGCCCGGTTCGGCAGGCCGGTGAGGATGTCGTGATAGGCGAGCCGCGCGATCTCGGCGCGGGCCTCCTTGCGCTCGATCGCGAAGGCGCCGAGGCTGACGCAGGCCTCGACGATGCGCCGGTGCCAATTGCTCGGCGCGCGCGGCTCGCGATAGTAGAACGCGAAGGTCGCGATGACGCGGCCGTCCTTGGCCTTGATCGGGGTCGACCAGCAGGCGCGCAGGCCGATCCCGAGCGGCATCGCCTTGTAAGGCTGCCAGCGCGGATCCGTCTCCAGATCGGTCGTCAGCACCGGCTCGCCATGGAAGGCCGCGCTTCCGCAGGAGCCCACGTTGGGGCCGATCGCGACGCCGTCAAGCGCACGGGAATAATCCTCAGGCAGGCTCGGACCCCCGAGCGGATGGATCAAGCCGGCGGCGTCGATGTGAAGCAGCGAACTGACGACGTCGGGTGCGATCTCCTCGACGCGGCGGCACAGCCGGTCTGCGATCTCACCGATCGGCACCTCGTCCGCGAGCGCGCTCATGATGAGTTGCTGGAGCGAACGCAGCTGCTTGGTCTCGGTGATGTCGTCGAGCAGCACGAAGATGTACTTGACCCGCCCCTTGCCGTCGCGGAAGGCATCGATCCGCGCGGAGACCCAGATTTCCTCCCCGTTCTTGTCGCAAACCAGCACCTCCGTCTCGCCGCCATGACCACCGCGCTTGAGGCGGCCGACCCACTTGGCAACGGCCCTGCGATCGGTGTAGCGGCCGGCAATGAGCTCGCTGGCGCGGCGGCCTTCGGCCTCGTCGCTACTGTAGCCGAACAGCGCCGTGAACGCCGAGTTGACATAGACGATGTTCTGCTCGACATCGGTGATGATCACCGCGCGGTTGGTCTGGTCGGAAACGGCGTGGAGGAGCCCGATCCTTGCGCGGCGGTCAGCGTCGACAGTGACGTCGCGTGCAAACACGATATGATGGGCGGAGCTACTGACCGTCGCTGACGACACCGACACCATCGCCCTGATGCGGCTGCCATCGCGCCGTACGAGGCTGATCTCCTCGCGGAAAGCGACGGTCGCGCCAGGCTGGAGGCAATTGAGGGTCAGAACGGCAGCATCGCAGCCGAGCACGTCGGCCGCGGGAAGCTTCCATAGGCTCTCTGCGG
Organism: Bradyrhizobium sp.; assembly: GCF_016462955.1. Lineage (GTDB taxonomy): Bacteria > Pseudomonadota > Alphaproteobacteria > Rhizobiales > Xanthobacteraceae > Bradyrhizobium. The sequence continues at coordinate 6,454 of NZ_JAEMSD010000270.1, forward strand.
CGGGGTTGAAATATGCGATACGGTGCGCGTCATCGACGATGACGACGGCATCCTCGGCGCGTTCGAGCGCGGCCCAGAGCACGTCCGGCTTTTCGGCTGCAAGACAATCGGTGGCGGACATCGTCAGACCAGAAGTATCGGGAATAAACGGCAATCGGCTGAGACTAGCGTTCCGATGGTGTCCAAGACGTTCTTGCCGATCCACCGCATTGCGCCAAGACGCGACATGCTTAACGTTCGGCGAAAACGCCGAAGGTACCTTGGTGCGTACAGGTCCTACTCGGAGCCGGTCTTGACCGCGTGCAGCCGGCCGGCCACGGCTCGCACCTTGCCCGGCGCTGCTCGCCAGATCGCGAGCGCCGACAAGCCGCTCACGAGGATGGCGATGCCGAAGGCGAGCGTGTAGTCGCCGGAACGATCATGGAGCAGGCCGGTGACCCACGGGCCGGCCGCGCCGCCCGCGAGCGCCGCCAGCATGATGGTGCCGAAGATGCTGCCCTGGTGCCGGCCCTGGAAGATCTCGAACACCACCGCGCCCATGATCGAGGTGAGACCGTAGCCGAGCGCTCCTTGCGTGAACACCATGAGATAGACCAGCCAGAGCGAAGGCTGATATTTCAGCGCGATCAGCGCGGCGAAGCAGACGACGAAGCCCGCGCAGCTGATCGCCCAGACCCATTCCCGGCCGATGCGGTCGGAGACATGGCCCAGCAGGATCTGGCCTGGAATGCCGAGGAGGCTGACGATGCCGAGTGCCCACACTGCAACATTGGAGCTGAAGCCGATGTCGAGCAGAAACTTGGTCTGGTGCACCTGCACCGCGTACCAGATGTAAAGGCCGCAGAAATAGCCGAGCGCGATCCACCAGAATCGCGCGGTCGCGACGGCGCGCTTCAGCGTCCAGTCGGTACTGACCCACACGGCGTCGACCACATTGGAGATCGGTCTTGGAGCGCCTGCGGCTGGGGCGGCATCGCCGTCCGGCTGAAGGCCGATGTCCTCGGGACGCCTGCGCAGCAATAGATTGATCGGAGCCAGCGCGATCAGGACGAGCAGGCCGATTGCGGTGCAGGCGGTGCGCC
>NZ_JAEMSD010000270.1:7545-9268 GCF_016462955.1 Bradyrhizobium sp.
GGCGATGCCGATGGCGAAGCCGCGCTTGCGGATGAACCAGTTCGGCAGGAACAGTGACTGGCCGGAATAGCCGAGACAGACGCTGCCGGCGCCGACCATGACGCCGATGGTGACATAGAGGTGCCAGGGCGCGGTGGTCAGCGGCGCCAGCAGCAGCCCGCCGGCCATCAGCACGACGCCGAGCTCCATCACCGCGCGCGGGCCGGCGCGATCCATCAGGCGGCCGATCAGCGGGCTGACCACACCCGACACCACGAAGCCGAAGGAGAATGCGCCCGCAGTGACGCCGCGCTCCCAGCCGAACTCGGAGATGATAGGCGGAAAAAACAACGAGAAGGCCGTGCGCGCGTTGACGCCGATGGCCATGGTGACGAAGGTCACGGCGACCACGACCCAGCCGTAGAAGAACGGAAGCCGCATGTTGATGTGTTTCATCCTGGACGGTCCTTCGGACCATCTCGGGTTCGCCGGGTCAAGCGCTTTTCGCGCATGGCCCGCAGACGCGCTCAGGCGGCGTCTAGGCGTGACGATTTGGCTGGCGCGTCGAACAGGATTCGCTCGATCGGCTGCGGCCGGCCGAACAGATAGCCTTGCGCGAAATTGACGCCGAGCGCCTTCAGCCGGTCGAACTCTTCGCCGGTCTCGACGCCTTCGGCGGTGACCGACATGTCCAGTCCGCGCGCCAGCGTGACGATCGAGGAGATGATGGCGGAAGAGCGCGGCTGCTGGGTGAGATTGCGAATGAACGACTTGTCGACCTTGATCTTGTCGAACGGGAACGCGGTCAGGTAGCTGAGCGAGGAATAGCCGGTGCCGAAATCGTCGAGCGCCAGCCAGCCGCATCCGCGCAGGCGCGCCGCAGCACGAATTCGCCGAGCGGCACGATCAGCCCGGTCTCTTCCGCGAGCGCAATGAACTGGTCCGGCGGGATCAGCCCGCGCAACGGATGCCGCCAGCGCACCAGCGCCTCGAAGCCGCGTCGTTCGCCGCTGAGGGCATCGACGAACGGCTGGTAATGCACCTCCAGCTGGCAACACGCGATGGCGTCGCGCAGGTCTCCTTCCAGCGTGTTGCGGGCCTCCAGCTCGGCCGACATCGCTTCGTCATAGATGGTGAAGCAGTTGCGGCCTGCCGATTTCGAACGATAGAGCGCGAGATCCGCTTTCTTCAGGAGCTGCTCCTGATCGCCGCCGTGATCCGGCGCGACCGCGATGCCGATGCTGGTGCCGATCTCGACGCGGTGTCCGGGCAGCAGGAACGGTTCGCTCACGAGCTTGGCGATCCGGGCCGCCAGTTCGGTCGAGCAGGCGCGTTGATCCTCCCCGGCTTCCTGGATGATGGCGAATTCGTCGCCGCCGAGCCGCGCCAGCACGTCGTTGGCGCGCAGTGCGGATTTCAGCCGCTGCGCCACCTGGCGCAGCAGCGCATCGCCGGCGGCATGACCGAGGGAATCGTTGACGTTCTTGAAACGGTCGAGGTCGAGCATCAGGATCGCGAAGGGCAGACCCCTCACGCCCAGCTGGTTGTTCATCTCGTCGAGCCGGGTGAGGAAGAAGGCACGGTTCGGCAGGCCGGTGAGGATGTCGGTCTGGGCAAGCTCGAGCACCCGCCGGTTGGCCAGCGACAGCCGCCGCGAGTTGCGGCTGGCGAGCATGAGATAGGTCGACAGCGACAGCGTCAGCAGCATGCCGACGATGAGGACCGCGACCGCGCGATCGTAAGT
>NZ_JAEMSD010000742.1 GCF_016462955.1 Bradyrhizobium sp.
CGGCCTGCCCCCGGGATCGCCCTCGCTCGGCGAGTTGCTGTCGCAAGCCAAGGCCAATGTGCAGGCGCCCTGGCTCGGCTTCTCCGGATTCTTCTCGGTCGCGATCATGCTGTCGCTGTTGATCTTCGTCGGCGAAGCGGTCCGCGACGCCTTCGATCCGCGCAAGACGTTCAGGTAAGCCGATGGACGCGATCAACCAGCCCCTGCTCAGCGTGCGCGACCTCTCGGTGGCCTTCCACCAGGGCGGCGCCACCACGCTCGCGGTCGACAAGGTCTCGTTCCAGATCAAGCGCGGAGAATGCCTCGCGCTGGTCGGTGAATCCGGCTCCGGCAAATCGGTCAGCGCACTCTCGATCCTGAAGCTGCTGCCTTATCCCAATGCCTCGCATCCCTCGGGCAGCATCCGCTTCAAGGGCCAGGAGCTGATCGACCGCTCCGAGCACGAAATGCGGGAGATCCGCGGCAGCGACATCTCCATCATCTTCCAGGAGCCGATGACCTCGCTCAATCCGCTGCACACGATCGAGGCGCAGATCGGCGAAATCATCCAGCTGCACAATCCGACCAGCAATGCGCAGGCGCGCAAGCGGACGCTGGAGCTCTTGACCCAGGTCGGCATTCCCGAGCCCGAGACGCGGCTGAGCAGCTATCCGCACCAACTCTCGGGCGGCCAGCGCCAGCGCGTGATGATCGCCATGGCGCTGGCCAACGAGCCGGACCTTCTGATCGCGGACGAGCCGACCACCGCGCTCGACGTGACCGTCCAGGCGCAGATCCTGGCGCTGCTCGCCGAGATCCGCTCCCGGCTCGGCATGAGCCTGCTCTTCATCACCCACGACCTCGGCATCGTGCGCCGCATCGCCGAAACCGTCTGCGTCATGAAGGGCGGCCAGATCGTCGAGCAGGGCCCGGTCGAGCAGGTCTTCACGACGCCGAAACACCCCTATACGCGCGACCTGCTCGCGGCGGAGCCGAAGCCCGACCCGGCGCCGCCACAGCCGAACGCGCCGGTGGTGATGTCGGCCAATGATCTGAAAGTGTGGTTTCCGATCAAGCGCGGCCTGATGCGCAAGACGGTCGGCCACATCAAGGCAGTCGACGGCGTCAGTGTCGCCGTGCGCAAGGGCGAGACGCTGGGCGTCGTCGGCGAATCCGGCTCGGGCAAGACCACGCTGGGCCTGGCGCTCCTGCGGCTGATCTCCTCGGACGGGCGCATCGTGTTCTTGGGGAAAGACATCCAGGGCCTGCGCTTCAAGGAGATGCGCCCCTTCCGGCGCGATATGCAGATCGTTTTTCAGGATCCGTTCGGCTCGCTCTCACCGCGCATGTCGGTGGTTGACATCATCGCCGAAGGTCTCTCTGTGCATCAGCCGGGACTGTCGCGCGAAGAACGCGAGACGCGCGTGGTCAAGGCACTGGAGGACGTCGGGCTCAATCCGGAGACGCGATTCCGCTACCCCCACGAATTCTCCGGCGGCCAGCGCCAGCGCATCTCGATCGCGCGCGCGATCGTGCTGGAGCCGGACTTCGTCGTGCTGGACGAGCCGACCAGCGCGCTCGACATGCTGTTTCAGGCGCAGATGGTCGACCTCTTGCGCGAGCTCCAGCGCAAGCGCGAGCTCACCTACATGTTCATCTCGCACGATCTGCGCGTCGTCGCCTCGCTCGCCAGCCATCTCATCGTCATGCGCGGCGGCAAGGTGGTCGAAGAGGGCCAGGCCGCCGAGCTGTTCAAGAGCCCGAAGACGGATTACACGCGCGCCCTGTTCGCCGCCGCGTTCCGGCTGGAGACGGCCGGCAACGGGGCGGCAGCGACGTAGCGTTCGTCATTCCGGGGCGCGCGTAGCGCGAACCCGGAATCCCGAGATTGTAGCGCGAGATTCCGGGTTCACGCGCGATGAGCGTGCCCCGGAATGAGTGGAAGTTACAGCCGCTTGATCGCGACGACCTCGCTGCCGGCCGCCTTGATCCGCGCGACGGCCGGCTCGATTGGTTCGATCACAGTTGCCATGTGATGCGCGTTGGCGTGCACCATGGTGCTGCCATCGCGAACGACCGCCACGTGTCCCTTCCAGAAGATCAGATCGCCGCGCAGCAAGCCGCCTCGCTCGTGCGGCTCCAGCGCGCGGCCGAGACCGGCGAGCTGCATGTCGCTGTCACGCGGGCAGCCGATCCCGGCGGATGTCAGCGAGACCTGCACCAGGCCCGAGCAGTCGATACCGAGGCTGCTCTTGCCGCCCCATAGATAGGGCGTTCCGACGAAGTGCTCGGCGACGGCGACGAAATCGGGCTCGCGGTGGTCGAGCGAGACGAGATGCGTCTTCGGCAAGAACGTTCCTTCGCGCGTCGTCGCGAAGGGCCCTTCCTCGCGCACGATCGTGAGCCTCGAGCCCAGCACGAGCGTGGCTGCAGGTGGTAATTTGATCGAAGGGCCGGGGAAGGCGAAGGTGCGAAGTGCGCTGACCTTGTGTGTCGGTCCGGCTGTGGGTTTCACCAGCGCCGCATCGGGCAGCCAGCCGACATA
>NZ_JAEMSD010000743.1 GCF_016462955.1 Bradyrhizobium sp.
AATGCTCGGTGATGAAGCCACCGGCATAGGGCTTGTTGCGGCCGATCGAATAGCCGAGCCCGCTCATGGTTTCCTCGACGCGATCGGGCAGCAGCGGCGTGCAACTGGTGCCGTAGCGGTCGCCGATCACGACGTCGGGCCGGCGCGGCTCGTCCCTGCTGACGCCGACCGACGGCATCGAGTGGCAGTCGACCAGCACCACGGTGCCGAACATCTGGTGCACCTTGTTGATCAGCCGGCGCAGCGCGCGATGGTAGGGCTTGTACAGCGTCTCGATCCGGCCCAGCGCGTCGTCGACCAGGATGCGTTCGCGATAGATCTCCTGGCCGTCGCCGACCACGCGCGGAATGGTGCCGAGGCCGCCGGCGACCCGCATCGAACGTGTGTTGGCGAAGCTCGGCAGCCGCCCGCTGAACATGCGGGGGTCGAGCTCATAGGGCTCGCGGTTGACGTCGACATAGGAGCGGGGAAAGTTGACCCGCACGGTCGGAAAGCCCCGCTCGCTCAAATGCCCGATCAGCTCGTCCATGAACGAGTCTTCCGAGCGCCGCAGCGTCGGCAGGTCGATCCGCGAGGCAGCCAGAAATTCGTCCGGATAGATCGAGCCGGAATGGGGCGAGTTGAAGATGACGGGCGCGCGCCATTCGGCAGGCTCGAAGATCTCGAAGGCGGGCGACATGTCGCCGTCAAACCGGGTCATCTTCTCAGGCTTCGTCCCTTCGCGCCGGGATCCGGCAGGGGCCGGATCGCATCGATTCGGCCGATCGAGCGGCTCTTATGTGTCCTCATTGTCCGGAATCGCAACCATTCTGCCAAGCGAAAAGATGCGATGGTCATTTGGAACAGATCTTAACCTTGCAGGCAGGGAGGCGGGGACATGCCCGGGCAGCTCGATTGCTTCGCGCCGCTTTCGGGTTCACAAGAGTGCGGTCGCGCCGCCGGCCCAGGGTAAAGATTTTCACCCCAAATTTACCGTCTGTCGGGCTTAGTGACCTCTGCTGATATCCTCTGGGGATGCGACGATTCCTGCCATGCCAAAGATCCTGCTCGCCGAAGACGACAACGACATGCGCCGCTTCCTGGTCAAGGCGCTGGAAAACGCCGGTTTTCAGGTCTCGTCCCACGACAACGGCATGGCCGCCTATCAGCGGCTGCGGGAAGAGCCGTTCGAGATGCTCCTCACCGACATCGTGATGCCCGAGATGGACGGCATCGAGCTCGCCCGACGGGCTTCGGAACTCGACCCAGACATCAAGATCATGTTCATCACCGGCTTTGCCGCGGTCGCCTTGAACTCGGATTCGGATGCCCCCAAGAACGCCAAGGTGCTGTCCAAGCCGGTGCACCTGCGCGAATTGGTCAGCGAAGTGAACAAGATGCTGGCGGCCTGAATCGGCCCCCTTCCGTCCTTGCGCCGGCTCCCTTGAGCCGTTATAGGGACCCCACCCGACACAAATGGACTATTAGGGCACGTAGCTCAGCGGGAGAGCACTACCTTGACATGGTAGGGGTCACAGGTTCGATCCCTGTCGTGCCCACCATCTTCTTCGATGATTTCGGCGCCCTGCGCCTGAGGCTTGAAGAAGTGGTTTCGACGAGATGTCCATGTCCGCGCGGGCTGCCCCATTGAGATTGGGTTGGTGCCCGAATTCGGGCGTCACTCCGAAGGCACGCACAGGGCCGCTTGCTCTGCTCGATCGGCGCTACGGCCCTGGCATATTTCTCTATATCGCAACCTGTGGAACTCGCGGGCGCGGCGGCCGTTGCTTGGCCGCGGCAGCAGGAGCGAGGAGAACGCGTGAACCGACGCCAGCTTGTTCAAGGGTCGGCAGCGCTGCCGGCGTTGCTGCTCGCATCGCGAAGCGGTTTTGCCGCCGCTCGCGCGTCGGAGGACGCATTCGGATCGTCCACGGTAAGGGATCTTGCCCGTATGCTGGCCGGGAAGCCGTACGAGGCGCCGGACGAGAAGCTGCCGGGTGGATTGCAGGAGATCGACTACGATCAGTATCGTTCGATCCGCTACTTGCCCGAGCGCGCGCTCTGGCGCGGCACGAAGCTTCCCTTCGAAGCGCAGTTCTTCCATCGCGGCTTTCTCTACAAGAACAGAGTGAACATCTTCGAGGTCGCGGACGGAAAGGCAACCGAGCTCAAGTATCGCAAGGCGGACTTTTCGTTCGGTGAGAAGGTACCGGCGTTCGATGATGCCGATCTTGGGTTCGCGGGCTTCCGCATACACGCGCCCATGAACCGCGCCGAATATTACGACGAAGTTTGCGTCTTTCTGGGCGCGAGCTACTTCCGGGCCGTGGCCAAGGGACAGACTTACGGACTTTCCGCCCGGGCACTTTCGATCGACACCGGCGAAGCCAAGGGCGAGGAGTTTCCGCTCTTCAAGACCTTCTGGCTCGAGCGACCGGCGCCGGGTGCGACCTCGCTGGTGATCCATGCCCTGCTCGACAGCAAGAGCTGCGCAGCGAGCTATCGATTCACGGTGCGGCCAGGGGACACCACGGTTTTCGACG